>JANWYN010000087.1 GCA_025055235.1 Candidatus Roseilinea sp.
CCAATTGCCGGGCACCAGCACACGCCGCCAGATTGGCGGGTGCGAATTGCGCAGGGCGATGCGAAGCTGGTAGATGTCCGCATCGGCTTGGGACGGCCTAGCCATCGCCGAAGATTGTAATCGCGCACGCGCAGAGCGCAAAGAAGCAAGAACCAAGAGCCGAGAACCAAGACGCAAGACGGAAGATGAAAGATGAAAGATGAAAGATGAAAGATGAACTCCCTCTCGCCTGCCGCTCTACAATGCGCCCATGACGCTCTACGTGGGTTGCCCGATGTGGGGGTTGAAGACATGGGTGGGGAACTTCTTCCCACCGGGCACGAAGCCGAAGGACTTCCTCGTAGCCTACAGCCGGCGCCTGAACGCCGTCGAGGGTAACACCACCTTCTACGCGCTGCCGGATACAGACACCATCGCACGCTGGCGCGATGCTACGCCGCCCGGGTTCAAGTTCTGCTTGAAGGTCCCTCAAGCCATCAGCCACCACAAACGGTTGCGGAGCTGCGATGCCGAGGCCGCCGCGTTCGCCGATCGACTGCGGTTGTTGGGCGACCGGCGCGGGCCGGCATTCCTGCAATTGCCGCCGGTGTTCGGCGCGCCGCACCTACGCGCGCTCGACGCTTGGCTCGCTGCGTGGCCCACGGATTTGTCCATTGCCGTCGAACCACGCCACGCCGACTTCTTCGGCCCGGCAGAGGCCGACTTCGACGCGCTGCTGCGCCAGCACGGCGCGGCCCGCTGCGTCTTCGACACGAAGCCGTTGTTCAGCGTGCAAGCGACCTGCCCAGAAGTCGCGGAAGCCCAGGCGCGCAAGCCGCGCTTTCCTACGCGATACACACGCACAGCAACGTTTGCCTTCGTGCGCTACGTAGGGCATCCTGACGTGGCGGCGAACCGGCCATGGCTACGCGAGTGGGCTTCGCACGCGGCACCGTGGTTGGCCGGCGGCGACGATGTCTACTTCTTCTGCCATCACCCCGATGACACGTATGCCCCTATGCTTGTGCGCCTCTTTCACCGCCTGCTGAGCGAGCAGCTTCCTGAACCGCTGCCACCGCTCCCGGACTGGAATGGGGGTGATCCGGCCGCCCAATCGAGTCTGTTCGGCGGCTGAACATATCGCCGAATGCTGGGTTCACTGATCGTTTCATAATGAACAACAATTGAACTTGTTCAAAACGAATTTTGCAGGTATGGACTGGTAAGGGATCGAAATCTGAGTAAATTCGCTTAAATATAAACATAAAATGCTTGACATGACCCTCACAAGCCGTATACTGTTGCTAGTTCACTGAATGAATGGCCTGTTTCAGTGAACATTCGTTCGAACGTACGACGGGAGGTGTCATGTCCGAGCCCGCCACGTTGCGAGATGTTGCCAAACTTGCCGGTGTCTCCCTCGGCACGGCATCGCAGGCCTTGAACAATCGCCCTCATGTGCTTCCTGAGACGCGCAACCGCGTGCTGGAGGCGGCCCGCGCACTTGGCTATACGCCCCGCAACGCGATCAGCAGTGTTCACAATCTCTCCGTCATCGGCATGCTGACCAAGCACGACGTCGGCCCGCCGGCGCCGTTCAACGTGTTCTTCTCGCATGTGCAGGCCGGCATCGAGCAGGAGTGTCGTGCCCATCGCATCAGCTTGATGTTCGCCAGCGTCGAAGTGGATGAGAGCAACCATCCGATTGAGTGGCCGCGCATGATCGAGGACAAGCACATTGATGGCCTCATCCTCATCGGCATCTACCTCACGGAGGAAGCGCGCAGCGAACTGCAACGCAAACTGGGCCGGCTGATCGTGCTGGTAGACAGCTACGCGCCCGGCGCGCCGTTCGACAGCGTGCTGATTGACAACCTCGGCGGTGCGGCGCAGGCCGTGAATCACCTGATTGACCTGGGCCACCGCCACATCGGGCTGATCGGGTCGAACCCGGCTTCGCCGCCGGACATCCTCGAACGCCGCGAGGGATACCTGCGCACCCTAGCGGCGCGCGGCATTCCGCAGACGTATATCGAGGATGGCTTGATGCGCCGCGAGGAGGGCTATGCCGCCTTGCAGCGCCTGTTGAAGCGTGCGCCGCAAATCACGGCCGTCTTCGTCACCAACGACGACACTGCGATCGGCGTGATGCACGCTGCGCATGATATGGGCTTGCGCGTGCCGGACGATCTCTCCATCGTCGGCTTCGACGACATTGACCTCGCCAGCGAGATTCACCCTGCACTCACCACGGTGCACGTGCACAAGTCCTGGCTGGGCAGGCTCGGCGTGCAACGCTTGCTGGAGCGCGCCCGGACACCCGATCAGCCGACGCTGGCGATCACCATCGCTACGCATCTGGTCGAGCGCGAATCTACGACGCGCGTGAGATCTGCAGAGAAGAAGGAGGTGGTACTGAGCGAATCGCACTGAACGATGCTTCCGAATCACAAGCGCTCCGCGCATACAAGCAGGTGAAACGTATCCCGATCCATGTTGATTAAAAGGAGAGAAGAACCATGAAAACCGTTTCGCGACGCAAGTTTCTGAAGGCCGCGGCGTTTGCAGCCGGCACGGTGGGTCTGGCAGCCTGTGCCACATCCGCGCCCGCGCCCACCGAAGCGCCTGCTGCGCCGCCGACAGAAGCCCCCAAGCCCGCCGAGCCAACCGCCGCGCCTGCGCCGGCTGAGCCAACCAAAGCCCCTGAACCCGCAGCGCCGCCTAGCAAGTTCAACGAGTCGCCCATGCTGGCCGAGATGGTCAAGGCCGGTAAGTTGCCGCCGGTAGATCAGCGTTTGCCGGAGAACCCACAGGTCGTCACGCCGCTGGTGCGCGAGGGCAAGTATGGTGGCACGTTGCGCCAGGGCATCGTCGGCACCAGCGTCACTTGGGGCGGTGGCCTGTATACCGTCCAGTGGGAGAACCTGGTGCAGTGGAAGCCGGACTTCTCCGACACCGAGCCCAGCCTGGCCGAGAAGATCGAGATCAGCCCGGACGGCCGCGAATACACCTTCACCTTGCGCAAGGGCATCAAGTGGTCGGATGGCCAGCCCTTCACCGCCGACGACATCCTGTTCTACATCAACGATGTGATGTTCAACAAGGAACTCAACCCTGGTGGTCCTGGCGCAGACTGGCTTCCCAGCTCGCAGCGCGACGGGTTCAAGGCAGAGAAGGTGGATGACTACACCTTCAAGCTGATCTTCCCCAACCCCTACGGCACGCTGCTCTATAACCTGGCCACCTGGAGCGGCCGGCAGTTCGCCCAGTATCCCAAGCACTACCTGCAGCAGTTCCATAAGGCCTACAACGAGAAGGCCGACGAGCTGGCCAAGCAAGAGGGCCTGGAGAACTGGGTGCAGCTCTTCTTCCGCAAGGGGCCGGACACTTGGGGCAACCCTGACCGATTCATGGACGTGCCTGAGTATCCGTCGCTCGGCCCGTGGGTGGTGGTGCAGCCGATCGGCTCCGGCACGACGGCCAAGTTCACGCGCAACCCATACTACTGGAAGGTGGACGACAAGGGTAACCAACTGCCCTATATGGACGAGGTGATCATCACCGCCTACCAGGATCCGGAGACGCGCGCGCTGGCCATGCTGAACGGCGACCTGGACTTCATCAAGGATCCGGGCGAGGGCAACCGCGAGTTGTACTTCGACGCGATGAACGAAGGCAAGCCGATCAGCATCATCTCGCGCACGCCCGACGGCGGCAACACCATCTCGATCCACTTCAACCAAGGCTCAAAGAACCCGGTGCTGCGCGAGGTCTTCCAGAACAAGGACTTCCGCATCGGCATGTCGCACGCCATCAACCGCGAGGAGATCATCGAGGTGGTGTTCAAGGGCCAAGGCAAGCCGGCCCAAGTCGCGCCACTGGAGAGCTCGCCGCTGTATCACGAGAAGCTGGCCAACCAGTACCTCGAGTATGACGTGGCGAAGGCGAACGAGCATCTGGACAAAGTGTTGCCAAACAAGGACGCTAACGGCATGCGCCTCGGCCCGGATGGCAAGCCGTTCTCGATCATCTGGACGTGCCTCGACCAGAACTACACCGGTGGCGACGTGCGCTCCTGGTTGCAGGTCGCCGAACTGTGCGTTGGCTACTTCAAGGCCGTCGGTGTGGAGGTCAAGCTCGACGTCATCTCCGATGCCGTGCTGGGCGAGCGCCGCCGGACGAACGACGTGGACATGTTCATCTTCCACGGCGGCGAGGGCGGCGCCGGCATGAGCGCGATCTTCGACCCGCGCTGGCACATCCCCGGCGAATACTGGGGCTTCTTCAGCCACGGTTGGTCGCCATTCCTGGTGGGCACTGATTTGACTGACGAGGAGAAGGCCAACTTTGTCGAGCCGCCGCCGCGGATGGCCGAGTATCGCAAGATGTTCGAGGAGGCCACGCAGAAGACGACGCGCGAGGAGCAGATTGCAGCCATGAAGAAGGTGCTGGATGCCTCGGCCGAGGAGTTCTGGGTGATCGGCATCTCGCGCCCCGGCCTCGGCTATCAGCCGACGAGCAAGCGGCTGGTCGGTTTGCCCGACGGCGCGATAGATGGCTGGCTGCCCGGCACGCACAAGATCATGCGCCCCGAGCAATGGTTCATCGCCGAGGGCTAAGCCTGAAGCGCGTGTAAACTACGGAATACGCAATACGGCGTTGCGTTTTACGTCTTGCGTATTGCGTATTCCGTAGATCAGGGTGAACGCTGATGTGGAAGTTCATGCTGCGCCGCCTCTCTTACGCCGTCGTCGCGATCTTTGTCATCTCGCTCGTCTCGTTTGCGGTGATCCAGTTGCCGCCGGGTGACTACGTCACCGACATGATCAACCGCATGCGCTTGGCCGGCGGCAAACTCGACCCGGAGTTCGAGCAACGCATGCGCGAGGTATACGGCTTCGACCAGCCGATGATCGTGCAGTACGCTAAGTGGATGGGTAACATCATCACCCGTGGCGAGTTCGGCTACTCGTTCGTGTACAAGCGCGACGCCAGCGAGATGATCATGGAGCGCCTACCGACGACAGCGGTAATGGTGTTGGGCGCGGTGATGCTTACATGGTCCATCGCGTTGCCGCTAGGCGTCTACGCCGCTGTGCACAAGTATTCGATCCTGGACTACGGCGCAGGGTTCATCGGGTTCTTCGGCCTGGCGGTGCCCAGCTTCATCTTGGCGATCATCGTGCTCTACTTCACCTATCGCGCCTTCGGCCGGGCGACCATCGGCCTGTTCTCGCCGGAGTATGTGGATGCGCCGTGGAGCATGGCCAAATTGCTCGACCTGCTGAAGCACATGTGGGTGCCGGCGCTGCTGGCGGCCGTCACCGGCATCGGCGCGCTCACGCAGACCATGCGCGCGAACTTGCTGGACGAGCTGAACAAGCCCTACGTCAACACGGCGCGCGCCAAGGGGCTATCTGAATCGCGGCTGCTGTGGAAGTATCCGGTGCGGCACGCGCTCAACCCGTTCGTCAGCACCATCGGCTGGCTGCTGCCGGCGCTGGTGGCAGGCGACGTCATCATCTCCATCGTGCTCAACCTGCCCACTGCCGGCTCGATGCTCTACGCAGCGCTGCTTCAGCAAGACCAGTACGTTGCAGCGGGGTTCATCCTGTTGCTCAGCACGCTCACGGTGATCGGCACGCTGATCTCCGACTTGTTGCTGGCCTGGCTCGACCCACGCATCCGTCTCTCCTAGCCTAGGCGCGCAGCTTGAAGCTCAAGGCTCACAGCTCATAGCCCACCGTTCAAAGCTCGTAGCTCAAAGCTCAGCAATGGCCACTCTCGCTCCCGGTCTCGAGACCACCCCTCCCGCGGAGGTGCAGGAAGCGCAGCGCAGCGCGGAAGTCGCCTCGCAGTGGAAGTTGATGTGGTGGAAGTTCCGCAAGGACAAGCTGGCAGTCGTCGGCAGCGTCGTCGTGATCTTCTTCTACGTCATGGCTGCCTTTGCGGAGTTCTTCGCACCGAAGTCGCCGGAGTTCTTCAACCCGCAATATGTGTATGCGCCACCGCAGCCGGTGTATTTCTTCCTCGATGGGCGCTGGGATCCATTCGTCTACGGCCTGAAGTTCGAGCGCGATCCGGTCTCGCTGAAGAAGACATGGTCCATAGACTACAACACGCGCATCCCGTGGGGCTTCTTCGTCAAGGGCGAACCATACAAAATCCTCGGCATCATCCCCGGCGATACGCACCTGTTCGGCCCCAAGAATCCTAAAGATCCCTTCTACCTGATGGGGGCAGATAAGAGTGGCCGGGACATGCTCAGCCGCATCATTCACGCTGCGCGCATCTCGCTGACGGTCGGTTTGGTGGGCGTATTCCTGTCGCTGATCATCGGCGTGACGATCGGCGGCATCTCCGGCCTCTTCGGCGGCATGGTGGACGTGGTCATCCAGCGCATCATCGAGATCGTCAACTCGGTGCCCAGCCTGCCGCTGATGATGGCCCTGGCCGCTACGGTGCCACCCGGCACGCCGCCGGTGCAGGTCTACGTGATCGTCACCATTATCTTAGCGCTGTTGAGCTGGACGGGCATGGCGCGCGTGGTGCGCGGGCGATTCTTGGCGTTGCGCGAGGAGGATTTCATCCTGGCCGCCCGGCTCGATGGCGCAGGCCGAGGCCGGCTGATCTTCCGACACATGGTGCCGTCGTTCCTCAGCCACATCATCGCTTCCATCACCATCTCGATTCCTTACATGATCTTGAGTGAAACCGGCTTGAGCTTCCTGGGCATCGGTCTGCGCCCGCCGGTGGTGAGCTGGGGCGTGATGCTGCGCGATTCGCAACAGATCGCCACCGTGGTCAACTATCCTTGGCTGTTGTTGCCGGCGGCGGCGGTCGTGACGTTCGTGCTGGCGATGAACTTCCTGGGCAACGGCTTGCGCGATGCGGCGGATCCGTATGCGAATTAGTGTCGCAAGTGTCGGTAGTGTCAATTGTGTCGGAAATGTCCGACACCAACGACACCAATGACACCAACGACACTACCAACACCACCGACACCGATAACACCACCGACGCCATGAAACCCGATACGCAGCTCGAGTTCAAGGACCTACGCGTGCACTTCTTCACCGATGAGGGCGTGGTGAAGGCTGTGGACGGCGTAGACCTGGTCGTGCCGCGCGGCAAGACCACCTGCATCGTCGGCGAGAGCGGCTGCGGCAAGAGCGTGATGTCGCTCACTGCCCTGCGCATCGTGCAGAAGCCCGGCCGCATCGTGAGCGGGCAAATCCTCTGGCACAGCAAGAGCGGCGACGTGATTGACTTGGCCAAGCTCAATCCGAAGGGGCAGGAAATTCGCAAGATCCGCGGCGCGGAGATCGCCATGATCTTCCAGGAGCCGATGACCAGCCTCAGCGCCCTCTACACTATCGGCAATCAGATCGGCGAGGCGATCCGGCTGCACCAGGGCGTTTCCAAGCAGGAAGCGCGTGCGCGCACCATCGAGATGCTGCGCAAGGTGCGCATCCCGCGCCCGGAGCGGCTGGTGGACGAGTATCCCTTCCGGCTGAGCGGCGGCATGCGCCAGCGCGCCATGATCGCCATGGCGCTCTCGTGCAACCCCAGCCTGCTGATCGCCGATGAGCCGACCACCGCGCTGGACGTGACCACGCAAGCGCAAATCCTTGATCTGATGCTGGAGCTGCAACAGGAATACGGCATGAGCATCATGTTCATCACGCATGACCTGGGCGTGGTAGCCGAGATCGCCGACTACGTCGCCGTGATGTATCTGGGGCGGGTGGTCGAGAGCGCGGATGTGGATACCGTCTTCAACAGCCCGAAGCATCCTTATACACAGGCGTTGCTCAGCTCCGTGCCGAAGATCACCGCCACGCGCCAACCGCTCGAGCCGATTCAAGGCATGGTGCCCAACCCGTTTCGCCGCCCATCCGGCTGCACCTTTCACCCGCGCTGCGCTAAGGTCATGCCCATCTGCCGGACGATCGAACCGGCCATGATCACGCTCGACGGCGGGCAACAGGTACGCTGTCTGCTCTACGACGAGTCGGCGCGCGAAGCTGCGATGAATGCCGACGGCGTCGCGCTGGCCGGGCCGTCGCCGCGATGACGAATTGGATGGAAATGCCATGATGACGAGCAACGGACATTCGCCCCAACCGCTCGCGCCGGCTGCGCCGAACCCCAACGTGTTGCTGCAAGTGCGCGATCTGAAGATGTACTTCGCCATTACTAAGGGCGTCTTCGGCAGCGTCAAGGGCTATGTGAAAGCTGTGGACAATGTGACCTTCGACGTCAACCTCGGCGAGACGCTCGGCCTGGTGGGCGAAAGCGGCTGCGGAAAGACCACGGTTGGGCGCTGCATCGTGCGCGCCTATAAGCCCACTGCCGGCCAAATGCTGTATTACGGCGATGGGAATGTGGTGGACCTGGCCGCGTTGAACGAAGACCAGCTCAAACCCTATCGCCGCGACATTCGCATGATCTTCCAAGATCCATACTCCTCGCTGAATCCGCGCATGCCGGTGTTCGAAAACGTGAGCGAGGCGCTGGTGAATTTGACGAATATCCGCGGCAGCGAGATGGAAGATCGCGTGAAAGAAGCCATCGTGCGTGTCGGCCTGCGCCCCGAATATATTCGCCGCTTTCCGCACGCCTTCTCCGGCGGCGAACGCCAGCGCATCGTCATCGCCCGTGCGCTGGTCACCAACCCCAAGCTGGTCATTTGCGACGAAGCCGTCGCCGCGCTCGACGTGTCCATCCGCGCCCAGGTGCTCAACCTGTTGGAACGGCTGCGCCAGGAATTGAGCTTGACCTATCTGTTCGTCTCGCATGACCTAAGCGTGGTGCGCTACATCTGCGACCGCGTGGTGGTGATGTATGTCGGGCGGATCGTGGAAGCCGCACCAGTGAACGACCTCTTCCGCCAGCCCAAGCACCCTTACACCGAGGCACTAATGTCATCGGTGCCGATCCAGAACCCGCGCCATCGCAACAAGGAAGCGCGCATCCGGCTGGAGGGCGAGGTGGCCGACCCGTCCAATCCACCCACCGGCTGCTACTTTCATCCGCGCTGCCGCTATGCGCAGGAACGCTGCCGGCACGAGACGCCGGCCCTGCGCGACATCGGCGGCGGCCGGCAGGTGGCCTGCCACTTCGCCGAGGAGTTGGAGCTGCGCGGCGCTGTGCTGGGTGATGTGGTATAGCGAGCAGACGTGCTCACTGAGTGGTGGAGGAATATGCAAGCGTCGCCTAAGGGTACATCACGGGTGATTTGATATGCGTTATTATGAGATTGCCGACCGGTGAGGTGAAGCATGTTTGCTGTAGAGTTCCAGGCCACGATCAAAAATGGCGTTATCGAGATTCCCCGCGAATATCTAAGGAAACTCACGAATCGCGTGCGCGTAATTTTGCTGGCGGAGACCCCTCCTCAGCCCACAGAGAACTTCATTGACCAACTGCTTGTCCATCCCGTGCGCGTGCAGGGGTTCCGCCCTTTGACGCGAGAAGAAATCTATGCCGGATGATCGTCCTGCCTGCTTCATTGACACGAATATCTGGCTTTACGCTTTTATCGAAACGGATGACGTATCGAAGTCTCTGATTGCACGCGCACTGATTCGGGAGAGTGAGCCGGTCGTCAGCACTCAGGTCATCAACGAGGTGTGCATCAATCTACTACGGCAGGCAAATTTCACCGAGGAACAGATTGGCCGATTAGTCGAATCGTTCTACGCAAAATGTCGCGTAGTCGAACTAACCCAGCCGGTCTTGCTCGCAGCGTCCGGTTTGCGCCAACGGTATTCACTCTCTTTCTGGGACAGCATGATCGTGGCGAGTGCGTTAAGCGCTGGTGTGCCTGTGCTGTATTCTGAGGACATGCATCACGGGTTAAACATCGAGGATCAGCTCCAGATACGCAATCCTTTCACCGTTACGTAGGCGACTTTAGCAAGAGGGCCGAGATCGCATTCTGAAACCATCTGTTGGCTTCAGCTTTCTGGGCCGAGGCCGATTCAATCACTATGCATCGCCCAATCGCCCTGACGCCATTCATCGCGTTGAGCGTCGCGCTGTCGTTGGCGGCGCTTCAGCCGCAGCCAAGTGCTGCGCAGCAAACAACGCCCACGCCGCGCCCTACGCGCACCCCGCGCCCAACCCCTTCGCCCACGCCGGCGCGCATCAGCGCCGTCATCGCTGTCGACGCCTTAGCAGAAGGCACGCCGTTCAGCCCGCGCATGTTGGGCAACAACCTGCCGGCTTGGTTGAAGCGCCAGGTGTTCGAGCATCCCGTCTTCCGTGCGCGCGTCGCCGCCTCCGGCATCCGCATGCTGCGCATCCCCGGCGGCAGTTGGAGCGATGAATACGGCTGGCTGAGCTGTGAGACCGGCGCAGACCAGCCCGGCGCTTTCCCCTGCCGCTTCCCTTGGGCAGCGCGCCCCACCGACTTCATCAACTTCCTCAGGGCGACCGGCATCGAGGCAATGTACACCGTCAATGTGAACTACACTGCACAGGAAGCTGCAGCGTTGGTCGCCTTCTTCAACAGCGCCATCACCGACACGACGCGCATCGGCACCGACATTCGCGGCACCGACTGGTACACCGCTGGGCGCTGGGCGCAACTGCGCGCCGCCGGCGGCAATGTCGCGCCGCTCGGCATCCGGCTGTGGGAGATTGGCAACGAGGTGTACGGCGGCAAACCGGTGGTGAAGGGCTGCCCGAGGAACGGCTGGGAGAACACCTGGACGTGCAGCGGCGAGGAGTACATCAAAGGCAACGCCGAGCACGATGGGTTCATCAAGATGCGCGCTGCGATGCTGGCCGTTGACCCGACGATCCAGGTCGGGGCAGTCGGCCACGAGTCGTCGCTGGGGCGAGGCTGGGCCTACAACGTGCTCCTGCATGGCGGCCAGGTGATGGATTACTACGTCGTCCACACCTACCCCCAGTATTACAACTACGGCAACCCGCGCCGCGAGATCGAGCATATCCTGAGCATCCCGCAGCAGTTGTGGCCGAAGATCAAGTCCGAGGCAGAGATAGCGTTTGCCGACGCAGCGGGCGGCCGGCAAATCCCCATCGTCGTCAACGAGTTCGGTATCGTGCCGGAGTGGGGCAAAGAGGACTACCGCAACTACATGAACAAGCAGGTCGCCGCCCTGTTCATCGCCGATTCGATCGGCCAGATGATCGTGAACGGCTATGCGATGGCGGCACACTGGAATGTGATGAACGGCCCCAGCCCTGAGCTGAGCGGCCGAATGGTCAACGAATTTGGGCTGATGTTCGACTATGAGCGCGACCCGCAGATGACCCGCCAGCCGAAGTACTACGTCTATCCGATCTGGGCGCGCTTCGGCGATCGCATCTTGCCGGTGAACTCCTCTGCCGACCCGGCGCGCGAGCTGAGCGTCTATACCGGTCGTGTAGATGCTGATACCGTCTCGGTGCTGGTGCTCAACAAGAGCGATCGCCCGGCTGACGCGCAGATTGCGTTGATCGGCGTGCGGCGCATCACCCGCGGGCTGGTGGATAGCCTGACGGCTACATCCGCCGATGCGACGACGGCGGCGTTCAACGGCGTGACCGATCCGAAGGACGACCTCTCCGACGCGCCGCCCAAGCTGATCGCCGGCAGCGCGACCGGCCGGCTCAGCTACACCTTCGCGCCATACTCGATCACGTTGCTGCGGCTCGACGTGCAATAGGCGTCATGGCCGGCGCGACTGCGCATACGCCTTCATCGCCTCCCACAGCGGCGTAGGCGTGAAGTCCGGCTCGAGCATGCGGAAGTAGTACCATGACTGGTTCTTCTCGGCGTCGCTCGGCCGCTTGAAGAACCACACGCTCATCACGCCGACCCACGGCCACTCCTCGCGCGCGCGCTCGAAGAGCATCGGCACGTAGCGTGCCTGCTGCTCCGGCGTCACCATGCCGAAGCGGTTGAGGTCGGCAATGGAAGGATCGTTGGGCACGGCGTTCCAGTTCACCTCGCTCAGCCAGATCGGCTTGTGCGCGTCGCCATTGCGCACCATGATGTCGCGCATCAGCACATGCCGCGCCACGTTGGTTTGCAGCGGGTTCAGCCGCCGGTCGTAGGGCCCGCTGAACAGGCCGTAGCCCTGCGCCGCGGCCACGTCGAAGCAACGGCCCGCGCCGGCCTGATACATGCGCTGGAAGAAGATCAGGTCGTCGAAGCCGCCGCCCGGATAGCCGCCGCCGTCCTGCGCGATGGTCGGCGCCAACGCTGCGGCGATCACCACGTTGTTCGGATCCACGCGCTTCAACCGATCGTGCGCCAGGCACAGCAGCCGGGCGTAGTCCTCCGCGTTGGCGCGCTGGTTGCCCCACTCGGGGAAGATATTCGGCTCGTTCCAGATCTGCCAATGCGTAATGCGGCCTCGGTAGCGCTGCGCGACGACCTCGACGAAGTCGGCAAAGTCCTCGAAGCGCGCCGGCGGGCCGAACTCGCCCAGGTCGGCATAGCCGGCGTGCGCCCAGGCCGGCGGCGCGCCCAGCCGGGCGATGATCCGCAGGCCGTAGCGCTCCGCCAGCGCGACGATGTTGTCGTATTTGTCCCACGCGCTGCGATACGGCTGGTTGCGCCGGTCCTCGAAGTCGCCTTTGCCGTGAATCTCGATGTCCGACCAGGTGAACGGCTGGCGGATCCACGCGAAGCCGGCGTCGCGGATCATCTGCAGGCTGCGCTCGCGCTTGGCTTCCTCGACCTCCTGTTCCAGGAAGGTGTTCACGCCGAGCGGGTTATCGGGCAGGTGCTGGATGGCTGCATCGGGCGCGAGTTGCAGCGGCGGGCGCGTCTGGTCGAGCGCCAAGTTCCACAGCGCGCGCAGTTGGGCGATGCGGGTCTCCTCGCCGGTCAGGTAGAAGAGCCGCTCACCGGCTTCGGGGGAAGCGAGCCACGCGCCAAAGGCGACGGCGAGCCCGGCGATCAACAGGGACACAACGATCCGAGAACGCATGACGAAAGACGCGCGACGTAAAAGGATCAGCGCAGCCGGTCACGACTCATCCGACCCATTCATGTTGAGATACTTACGCCACACGTCGTTGGTTGCCATCGTCAGCAAGGCCATTGCCCAGAAGCGCGGGCGATGTGGCTTGCGCAGCAGCGTCATCCCGGCCTCTTCAGGGGTGCGGTTGCCCTTCTTCCGGTTGCACGCGCCGCACGCCGCAACTACGTTTTCCCATTCCGTGCGCCCGCCGCGCGAGCGGGGGATGACGTGGTCAATCGTCAGGTTTTCCCGGCCGGGCTGCGCGCCGCAGTACTGGCAGGTGTAGTCGTCCCGCAGGAGCAGCGCGCGCCGCGAGAGCGGCAGCGGCAGGTTGTGCGGTACGCGTACGTAGTGAAGCAGCCGGATGACCTGAGGCACCGGCAGTTGCAGTCGCTCGCTGCGGATCACTGCGTCGGACGCCTCGATCAATTCCGCTCGCTGCACCATCAGCAAGTGGATGGCGCGTGGCACGGGAACGACGCTGAGCGGTTCGTACGTGACGTTGAGCACCAGGACCCGGCGAAGCGACGGCGCTGTACTGTGATACGTGGTTACGCTGTCTGGTTTCTCGTCCCCTTACTCCAAAAACTTACGACCAACCTGTGAAATTTTACACTTGCCGGATTAAGGCATTTTAAGAGGGTGCATTCGCCGGCGAGGGCTGTGGGGCGCGCTCTCTGAAGCACGCCGTTGGCGGCGCACCCGGGCACGGAACGTCGTCCGGGCACAGCACGGAACGGAGTCCGTGCCTACTGTGCGATGGTGTTTGCCTCTATCCGCGAACGCGCCCTTTTAAGGAACGAGCCTGGCCGGGCTGGGGTGCGTTCGCGTATGGGGAAGTGTCGCGCAGTGGGGCGCGGACGCCGTTTCCACTCTCACACGCAGCCCAAGGCGCGGTTAAAATCGCGCCTATGACCAGCGAGTCCACCTTCGGCGATGTGTTGTCGGAGGTCAAAGCTGCACTCGCCGCCGGGGATCACGATCGCGCAATCGCGCTCACCGATGACCTGCTGGCGTCCTATCCCGATGCGATCAGCGTCTGGCGCCTCCGGGCCGAAGCGTTCAGCGCATCGGGGCGACCGTTCCAGGCATCGGAGGCATACCAGCGCGTGCTCGACATCGCGCCGGCCGATGCAGATACCATGGCGCGCCTCGCGCTGGCGTTGAGCGCCTCAGGCCAACACGCCGAGGCAAAGCTTGCCGCCCGGCAGGCGCTCGATTACGAACCCGCGGACGAGGCGCTCCTGCGCATTCTCGCATCGCCCGGCGCCGAAGATGCCGATTTGCTGGACATGGGCGCGCATTTGCGTGAGGGCCTAAGCGACGTGCGCGCCGGTTTGCTCGACCGAGGCATCGCGCGGCTGAACTACGTTGCTGCGCAGCGCCCGGATCGCCCCGATGTGCTGGTGGTGCTGGCACACGCGCTGTGGCAGGCCGGGTCGCGCGTGGCCGCCGCCGAAGTCTGCCAGGCCATCTTGGACGTGCAACCCGATTGCTTGAACGCGCACGCGCTACTGTTGGCGCTCTGGAGGCAGATCGGCCCGTCCGGCTTGGAGCAGGCGCATCTGCGTGCCATCGAGCGCCTCGACCCCGATCACAGCCACGTCAAGGCGCTGCTCGGCGACGCTTCGCCGCTCGAAGTGGTGAGCGTCCCGGCCCGTCGCCCGCCATCCCCTCAGCCGCCGGCGCAAGAAGCAGAAGCGCTGGATCGCGCGGACTGGGTGGACGACTTGGTCGCCGCAGCGTCGTCCGCGCCGAAGCCACTGGAGCGCATCGCGCCGCAGGTCTTCCCGGCCGACCTGGCGCATCCGCTGGAGAGCGATGATGCGTTGATCGCAGCGGCATCGAGCGGTGATGCCGGGACGGAGGTCGCCGGCAACGACGTCGTTCACCTCGACGACGTCTCGGCCGCCGGCGACGAGGCGATCCCCGCTGAGTCGCTCATCCCGCTGGAGTGGGAGGAAGCCGAGGACTTGCTCGACGAAGGCGGCGAAGCAGCACCGGCGTGGTTGCCGGATCAGCCGGGCGGCTTCGCCCCGGCACGCCCACAACGCCCGACGCCGGATGCAGCCGACGGCGTGCCCGCGCACATCGAGCCGCTGGAATGGGAGGCCGGCGAACAGCCCGTGGGTGAAGCAGAAGCCGCTGCACCGGTCGCCGAGTCGAAGCCACGTGCGCCCAGGCGTGGTGTGCCGGGCGGCCCTCCAGGCGCAGCGTCGGTCGTTGCGACAGCAGCCGGCAAAGCCGCAGCGGCGCGCGAGGCGATCAACCAGAGCCGCTGGCAAGAGGCAGTCAAGCTCTACGAGAAAGCGATCGCATCGAGCCGGGGGAAGGCGCTGGACGAGATCATCGCCGATCTAGAGGCCATGCGCGCAGCGCAGCCGGCGACCCGCGCCGTGCATGAGCTGCTCGGCATGGCCTATGCCCGCAAAGGCGATGTGGACGCTGCGCTAGACGCCTATCATCGCGCGATGGCGCTCGCAGCAGACGCATGATTCATCACCACGCATCTCACGAGGAAACATTACAGGACGACACAATCCGATGGAACGCACACTGATCATCATCAAACCCGACGGCGTGCAACGCGCGCTGGTCGGCGAAGTCATCAAACGGTTCGAAGCCCGCGGCCTGCGCATCGCCGGCCTGAAGCTGATGCAGATCTCGCGCGAGTTGGCCGAGGAGCACTACGCCGAGCACAAAGGCAAGCCGTTCTTCGAGGGCACGGTGAAGTTCATCACCTCGGCGCCAGTCGTGGTGATGTGCCTCGAGGGGCCAAACGCCATCGCCGCCGCGCGCCAGACCATGGGCGCGACGCGGCCCAACGAGGCGACGCCCGGCAGCATCCGCGCCGACTTCGGCCTGGACGTTTCGCGCAACATCGTGCACGGCAGCGATGGTCCGGAGACCGCAGCGCGGGAGATCGCGCTCTACTTCAAGCCGGAGGAGCTGATCAGCTATCAGCGCGCCGGCGACGTCTGGCTGAAGGAGTGAGCTTGAAGGCGCGCACTCGCTTCGCACCCTCGCCGACGGGAGAGCTGCACATCGGCGGCGTCCGCACCGCCATCTTCAGTTGGCTGCTGGCCAAGCATACCGGCGGCGAGTTCTACCTGCGCATCGAGGACACCGACCAGGATCGCTACGTCCCCGGATCCACCCGGCGCATCCTGGAGTCGTTCGACTGGCTGGGCATCACGCTGGACGGCGGGCCGGATCACGAAGAGCTGCGGACGATGAAGACCAACGAGGACTACCCCGGCGCGCTGGAGGATGGCGAATACAAGGGTGTGCCGGGGCCGTTCGTCCAGTCGCATCGCCTGCACCTCTACAAGCAGTGGGCCGAATGGCTGGTCGAGCATGGCTACGCCTATCGGGCCAACGAAACGCCGGAGGAGCTGCAGCGCATGCGCGAGGAGGCGCAGGCACGCAAGCAGACCTTCATCTTCCGCGAGGAGATGCGCCTGCGCACCGATGTGCGGCCGGACGAGCCTCACGTCATCCGCATGCGCGTCTTGCCGCGCGACGGCCGCACCGAGCTCAACGACCTAATCAAGGGGCGCGTGAGCTTCGACAACGCTCAGGTGGATGACCAGGTGCTGTTGAAGATGGACGGCTTCCCGACGTATCACCTGGCCGTCGTCGTGGATGACCATCTGCAGGGCGTGACGCACGTGCTGCGCGGCGACGACTGGTTGCCCAGCGCGCCCAAGCACGTGCTGCTCTACCGCTACTTCGGCTGGGAGGAGCCGAAGTGGGCGCACGTGCCCAACGTGCTAGGCACCGACGGCAAGAAGCTGAGCAAGCGCCACGGCGCGCAGAGCGTGTTCGAGTTTCGCGACCAGGGCTACATCCCCGAAGCGCTGATCAACTTCCTCGCGCTGCTGGGATGGGCACCCGGCGGCGGCGACGAGCAAAACGTCTTCACCCGCGAGGAGCTGATCGCCAAGTTCTCGATGGAGGGTGTGGGCAGCTCGCCGGCCGTGTTCGACTACAACAAGCTGGACTGGTTGAACGGCGTGCACATCCGGCGGCTGGCGCCCGAGGACCTGGCCGAGCGGCTGATCCCCTTCCTCGCCCGCGCCGGCATTGTCGTGGACACGCCGGAGAAGCGTGCGTTGCTGCTGCGAATCGTCCCGCACATCCAGGAGCGCACCAAGAAGCTGACCGACGCCGCGCCGCTGGTGGACTTCTTCTTCGGCGACATCCAGACGCCGCCGGTCGAGATGCTGATCGGCCCGAAGATGGAGCAGCACCTCTCGCTCTACGCGCTGCGCGAGACGCGCCGGGTGGTCGCGTCGGTCGAGCCATTCGAGGATGCGCCGCTGGAACGGGCCATGCGCGCGCTGTGCGAGGAGCTGCAACTGAAGCCAACGCAACTGTTCACCATCGTGCGCAACGCGGTGACCGGCAAGTCCGTCACGCCGCCGCTGTTCGCCACCATGGCCATCCTCGGCCGCGAGACCTGCCTGACCCGCCTCGACCGCGCCATCGCGCGCTTGCAGCCGGGCGAGTGACCCCCGCTCCCGAAGTGCGGTTTACAGTACGCTGCAGTGCCCGTCCTTTCAATGCCCTCGCGCCGCGCTCGATCTGCTGGATGGGCCGGGTGTGTTGCAGTCATGCCCGCGAAAGCGGGCATCTAGCATGCCGCATACCTAGATTGATTCCCGTCCTTTGATCCCGTGGCCGTTGGCTCGGCCACGAGCCAACGGCCCCTGATGCTGCGGCCCGCTTGCGCCTAGCCGCAGGTTGGGATTGCAGGAGATCAAGAGACTTGCGCGGGAATGACGTGAAAGTGCCATTCCCGCGCAGTTGGGGCAGTGTTGGTGCGTTGCCGCGCTACATATCATGGCGACGGCGTTGTCTGGAACGCTAGGTCATCCACCAGCCAATTGCTGGCGATGAGATTGTCCGTTTTGACGGTCAGCTCCAGCAGCACCGATTGGCCGGCGTAAGCGCTCAGGTTAACCGAAGTCTTCTTCCAGTTGGGATAGGTGTGCGTGGTCGAGCACAGGTGGATCTTCCGCACCTCGGTACCGTTGACTTTGATGCGGGCAACGTCGTAGTTGTCGCTGCAGTAATCGTTCGAGCCGATGACGTGCCAGAAGCCGAGGTGAGGCGCGCCGGCGGGGACGGTAACGGTCTGCTTCAGCACGGCGTTCTCGTTGTTGACGCCGCCGAACCAGGCTGCCCAATTGCCGCCGTGTGGGCCGCTGTCCGGCAAGTTGTCCCGGTCGCAGATCAAGCAGTTATCCGGATAATTCGAAGTGGCCGTCCAGCCTACGCCTGGACCTTGCTCGAAGTCGCCGTTTACCAAGCCACCGCCGGGTGGAGGAGGCGGAGGGGTAGAGGCACCCGATTTCACCGCGATCGGTATGTAGGCGCGCCCGCTGGTTGGGGGCGGTCCGCCGCTTCCCTGCGCAGCCTGGACGGCAGCCGCGGCGTTCACAATGCCGGCCCCGCAATTGGATATGTTACATGTGCTACCGGACGGGAACGGCGTCACCGTGGTCTGCAGCAGGCTCAGCACCTGCGCCGGCGTGAGCGACGCGTTGACCGATAACATGAGCGAAACGACGCCGGCCACGTGCGGCGCTGCCATGCTGGTGCCCTTGTAGAACACGTAGTTGTGCGCCGCCGGCGTCGTCGTGCCGGCGTTCAGCGTAGAGAGCACGCCGTCGCTGCCGCTCTCGCCGCCCGGCGCGCTGATCTCGACGACGGAGCCGAAGTTGCTGTAGGACGCCTTGTCGCCGTTGCGGTTCGTGGCGGCGACAGTGATCACGCCGTTGCAGTTGCCCGGCGTGAAGCCGACGGCTGGAGAGTTCTCGTTGCCGGCGGCTACCACGAGTACCGAGTTGGCAGCAATGACCGCATTGACGGCGTTCTGCAGCGCAGAGGTGCATGATCCCGAGCCGCCCAGGCTCATGTTGATTACCCGCGCGGGGTTGGAGTTGGCCGGCACGCCCGGCACACTCAAGCCGGCCGACCAGCGCATGCTGTCAATGATGTCGGCGTCCGTTCCGCCGCACCGGCCCAACGCGCGCACCGGCAGGATCTTCGAGACCCAGTTGATCCCGGCGACGCCGGTGCCGTTGTTCGTTGCCGCGCCGATCGTGCCGGCCACGTGCGTGCCGTGCCACGAGCTGGGCGACGCACCGCATGGATCGCTGGCGATGGACCAGTCCCCCGGATCGCTGGCATCGGCATCGCGCCCATCGCCGTCGCGGGCGACGAAGAGGTTGGTGATGAAGTCGTAGCCAGGCACGGTGCGCCCGGCCAGGTCGGGGTGGTCGAAGAGGATGCCGGTGTCTATGACGGATACGACGATACTGGCTGTGCCCGTTGTGATGTCCCACGCCGCCGGCAAGTTGGCGCCGTAGTTGCCGGGCGCCGGCGCGAAGTAGTGCCACTGCTGTCCGTAGAGCGAATCGTCGGGCGTAAGCGCGATGAATCGCCAGCCGGAGGGCGAGGCATATTCCACCTCGTCGAGTTGTTCGAGCCGCTTGGCGATCCGCTCGACCTCGTCGTAGGGCAAGGGCTGCGGCAGCCGAAGGACGTGCGCCTCGCCGGACATCTCGCGCACGTGGGTCAGGGCAACGCCGGCCTGCGCGCTGAGCGTCCGCATCGCGTCGGCGGTCAGGACGTGCATCGGGGCGACGTCGCGGCCGGCGGCGTTGGCGGCCATCTGGGTCGCAGCGACATCGAGCACACGGAACTTCTCCGGCGACTTGTATTTGAGGATGATCTCGCCGGTGGGGTGGGGCGCTGCGATGGCAGCAGCGCGCCGTTGCACTGCGGCATCGTCTTCCTGGGCGAGCGTGACTGGGGTGGGTGTTCTGGCCGAACAGATCAATGCGGCTGCGACGAGCGCGGGGAGGTAAAAGTTTCTTCTCATATAACTTTCCTTCACTCACATTGGACTTGCGGCGTGGCTTGTATAAGCGGCGCAAGCGCGAATTGTAGCGATTGCCCACGCAGCGTGCTCGCGCACCAGCGGCTCTTCGTCGTCGAGCAGGCGGCGCAACGCCGGCAGTGCCTCGTCGCTCCCCCAGTTGCCGGCAGCAACGCACGCGTTCCGTATCAAACCACGTCGCTTCGCTCGCATGATAGCTGTGCCCTTGAAGCGAGCGTTAAATGTTGTGCGATCCATGCTCAACAAATCTAGCAGCTTGGGCGCAGCGCGCTCGACGTTTGGCGGGTAAAACGCCTTCGCCAGTGGTGAGTTGGACGGGCGCGAGAAACGCCGGACGTAAGGACATACGTCCTGGCAAATGTCGCAGCCGAACACCCAGTTGCCCATCAACGGGCGCAGCTCGACCGGGATGCTGCCTTTCAGCTCGATGGTGAGATAGGAGATGCAACGGCGCGCGTCGAGCACGCCGGGCGCGGGAAAGGCGTGGGTCGGGCAGGCGTCGAGGCAGCGGGTGCAGCGGCCGCATCCGCTGAATTGAGAATTGCGAATTGAGAATTGAGAAAGCGGTCGCGCCGTGCCAATTTCTTCCTCCATTCTCAATTCTTCGTTCACCAGCACGGCGCCGAGGAACAAGTAGCTGCCGCGCTTGCGGTGGATTAGGCAGGTGTTCTTGCCGATGAAGCCCAGGCCGCAGCGCTCGGCCCAGGCGCGCTCCAGCACCGGCCCGGTGTCCACGTAGGCGCGCGACTCTTTGGCCAGCCACTCGCCGAAGGCGCGCAGCGCCGGCGCGATCACGTCGTGGTAGTCGGCGCCCCAGGCGTAGCGCGCGATGCGCCCGCGCGACGGGTCTTGCAGGATCTCGTGCGGCACGGCCAGCGTCTCGTAGCTGACGCCGACGATGACGACGGTGCGCGCGCCGGGCAGCACGCGCTGCGGGTCCAGTCGGCGTTCCGGCTCGCGCGCCATGTATGCCATTTGGCCGTGGTGGCCGGCGCTCAGCCAGGCCAGGAAGCGCTCGGCGCCCGGCGTCGGCCCGGCCGGCGCAAATCCGACCAGGTCGAACCCCATCTCCAGCGCCCGCTCACGCACCAGGCTCGCGCTTAGCATGAGTTACCCATTCCTGCACACTTCGTTTCTCGTCTTGCGTCTTGCGTCTCTGGCCTTCCGACCTTCCGACCTTCCGACCTTCTGACCTTCTGACCTCTGACTTCTGACTTCTGACTTCTGACTCCTGGCCCCTGACCCCCGACCCCTCAATCCATATTCTCGATCCTAACCGGCTCGATCGGATCGGCCGGCGTGAAGCCGAACACTCGCCCGTAGAAATACAGCTCCGCTTCCAGCGCGCGCTTGATGTTCTCGGCCTTGCGGAAGCCGTGCTGTTCGCCCTCGAACGTGACGTAGGCCGCCGGCAGCCCCTTGGCGCGCACGGCGGCGAACATCGCCTCGGACTGGCTGGGCGGCACGATCACGTCCTCCAGCCCCTGCAGCAAGATCAGCGGCGCGTTGATGCGATGCGCGAAGTGCACCGGCGAGCGCTGGACGTAGAGGTCGCGCCGTTCAGGGTAGGGGCCGATCAGGTTGTCGAGGTAGCGCGACTCGAATTTGTGCGTGTCGCGGGCCAGCGCCTCGGCGTCGCTCACGCCGAAGTGGCTGGCGCCGGCCTTGAAGACGTCGCGGAAGGTGAGCGCGCACAGCGTGGTGTAGCCGCCGGCGCTGCCGCCGGTGATCATCAGCCGCGCGCCGTCCACCAGGCCCTGCTGCGCCAAATAGCGCGCGCCGTTCACGCAGTCGTCCACGTCCACCACGCCCCACTGCCCGTTCAGCCGCTCGCGATAGGCGCGCCCGTAGCCGGTGCTGCCGCCGTAGTTCACGTCGAGCACGGCGATGCCGCGGCTGGTCCAGTACTGGATCTTCAGGCTGAGCGCGCTGCCGGTCGCGCCGGTGGGGCCGCCATGGCTCATCACCAGCAGCGGCGGGCGTTCGCCCTCGGGCGCGACGAAGTCGCGGTTGCGCGGCGGGTAGAAGAAAGCGTACGCGGTCAACCCGCCTTCGGTAGGGAACTCGACCGGCTGGGCAACGGAGATATAGCCGGGGTCAATCTGCAGGTCGCTCGCCCGCTTGAGCGTCGTGAACGCGCCCGAGGCGAGGTCGAGCCGGACGATGGATGCGAACTCAGTTGGCGCGCCGGCGTTGAAGACCACGCGCCGGCCGTCTGCGCGCACGCCGCCGATGGCGGTGTAGGGCGAGGCGATCTCGCGCCATGCGCCGGAATCCGTGTCCAGCAGCGCCAGGTGTTCGACGCCGTTCTGAGCATAGGCACACGCGATCCGTGTGGGTGTCACGAAGGCGTAAGTGCTCTGGCCAAAGACCCACTGCGGCTTGCCGAACTCGGCGTCCATCGGATGCAGTGCTTGAATCTCGCCGTCGCGCCAGCGATAGAGGTTCCACCAGCCGGTGCGGTCGGAGACGAAATGCAGCACGCCGGCCGGCGACCATTCCGGCTGGAAGATGGACTCGCGCGGCCCACCGGCGATCAGGCGTTGGTTTGCCAATGTGCCGTCATCGGTGACATCGGCCAGCCAGAGTTCCGTGCCGTCCCAGGGCATGTTGGGATGGTTCCAGGCCAGCCACGCCAGGCGCATCCCATCGGGGCTGAGGCGCGGCGCGGCGTAGAAGTCGTGGCCGGCGACGAGTACATACCCGCCGGCCGCGTCCCCGTCTGCTGCGACGGCGGCGATCGTGTTGACCGGCTCGCGGTCCGTGGGCGTGTGATCCTCGCGCACGCAGATCAGGCGGTTGCGCCGGGCGTCCATCACCGCGTCGGCGTAGCGCAGCTTAGCGCCGGTTTCGGGCGTGATGGGCGTGGGTTCGCCGGCGCCGGAGATGCGATACAGCCGTTGGTCGCGAAAGTTCGAGAAGTAGATCGTCCCGCGATGGACGAGGTAGGCGCCGCCGCCGTATTCGTGCACGCGCGTGCGGACGTTGAAGGGTGCAGGGACGACTTCTTCGGTCGCGCCGTCCCGCAGGTGAACGAGTGTGTAGCGACCGGCTTCGGCCGGCCGGCTCTCGATCCAGTATGTGTCGTCGCCGTCCAGGGCGATTTGGCCCAGGCTAATGGTCTTGCCGGCGATCAGGTCGGCGGTGATGGGCGACTTCCACGAGCCGTAGGGAGCGACGGTGGGCGAATGCATGCGGGCATTATCGCGCAGGCGCGACAGAAGCCGAGGCGCTGAAACTCGGCGCTTGATGCACGCCGACGCTCCTTGCGCGGTTGTTGTAGGCGTCCGCGAGGCCGGCGAGGCTAACCGTGTTTTACCGAGCCACTTCCCATGCCAGGTGCTGAATCTCCGGCATGATTAGCTTGTCCATGGCGACTTGCACGGCGTTGGGCGAGCCGGGCATGGACATCACCACGCGCCCGCGGTAGACGCCGGCCGTCGCCCGCGAGAGCATAGCTGCTGCGCCGACCTCCTGGTAGCTGAGCATGCGGAACAGCTCGCCGAAGCCCGGCATCACTTTCTCCAGCTTGCGCGAAATCACGTCGTAGGTCGTGTCGCGCGGGGCAATGCCGGTGCCGCCGGTGAACAGGATCACGCGCGCGTCCGTCTCGGCGACGATGCGCTCGAGCAACGCGCCGATTTGATCCGGTTCGTCCTTCACGATGGTGCGAAAGACCACCTTGTGCCCGGCGGTCGTCACGCGCTCCTCGATCAGGTCGCCGCCGGTGTCGTTCTCGCGCGTGCGCGTGTCGCTCACGGTGACGATCGCCACATGGACTGGCCCCTGCCGGGCGGCAATTTCACGGTGTTGTTGGGTAGATGCGCTGCTCATGATCTCCTCAGCCGCGCATTGTAGCCTGCGGCATCGTGAGATTCCATATCACGAACGCCGGAGATAAAGTCCGGCGTTGAATGTTGGAGGACATCATGATGAAGCACATCGTCACATTCGCATTCGCGTCGGCCGCGTTGTTGGCTGCGTGCGCTGCGCCGCCGGCCGCGCGCCCGGTCGCGACGGCTCGGCCTGCTGCCGAGCTGCAAACGGTGAAGTTCGGCTTCGTGCCGGTCGCCATCAACGGCCCGGTCTATGTCGCTGCCGAGAAAGGCTACTTCGCCGAAGAAGGGTTGAAGGTGGAGTTCCTGCCGATCGAGGGTGGCTCGGATGCCGTGGTGCAGGTCGCTTCCGGCAACTTCGACGTCGCCGGCGGCGGCATTTCGGCCAGCATGCTGAACGCCGTCGCGCGGGGCATCGAATTCGAGATCGCTGCGTCGTTGCACACCGAGCGGCCGCCGCTGGCCAGCCCATTCGTGGTGAGCAAGAAGCGCTACGAGAGCGGCGAGCTGACGAAGATGAGCGACTTGAAGGGCAAGAAAGTCGCCACCAACAACCGCGGCACGGCGACCGAGTGGTGGCTCTCCGAGGCGCTCAAGCAGGGTGGGGTGGATATCACCGAGGTTGAAGTGATCGGCCTGCCCTTCCCGCAGATCGCGCCGGCGCTGGAGAGCGGCACACTTGACGGCGCAATCCTGACCGAGCCGTTCGCCACCGCCGCAGAGGACAAAGGGTTGATCGTGCGCTTGACGGAGAATTTCGTGGATGGCTTCAAGCCGACCTACATCTACTTCAACAAAGGCTGGGTGACGGCCAACCCCGACTTGGCTACGCGCTTCATCAAGGCATACTTGCGTGGCGCGCGCGACTTGCAGGGCGAGGCCTACTTCGACGATGCCAACGTCGCGGCGATCTCCAAATACACCAAGGTCGAACCCAACGTGATCAAGCGCGCCCGGCGGCCGCACTTCGACCCGAACGGGACAGTATCGCTCGAGAACATCCAGGCGTTGCAACAGTTCTATCGCAAGCAGGGCCTGCTCAACTACGAGCAGGACCTGGACATGTCCAAGTTCGTGAACACGAAATACGTGGACGAGGCGCTGAAGGCGCTGGGTGGCCCGATAGAGTTCAAGTGATCGTCGCTCAGCAGCTCACCAAGACCTTCCCTGGTCCCGAGGGCGCGACCATCCGCGCCCTCGGCCCGCTCGATCTGCAGGTGGCGCCGGGCGAGTTCGTGTGCATCGTCGGGCCGAGCGGCTGTGGCAAGAGCACGCTGCTGCGCTTGATCGCCGGCCTGGAGCAACCTACCGGCGGCGCACTGAGCGTGGGTAGCCAAACGCCCGTGATGGTCTTTCAGGGCGATTCGACCTTCCCCTGGCTCACCGTCTACGGCAACGTCGAGTATCCGCTGAAGTTACGCGGCGTGCCCGAGAAGGAGCGCGAGGCCGCTGTGGCGCACAAGCTTGGCCTGGTGGGCTTGTCCAAGTTCGCAGAAGCTTACCCGTATCAACTCTCCGGTGGCATGAAGCAGCGTGTCGCGCTGGCGCGGGCGTGGGTGGCCGATCCGGAAATCCTGCTCATGGACGAGCCATTCGGCGCGCTCGACGAGCAGACGCGCATGGCGCTGCAGCACGAGCTGCTCCGGCTGTGGGAAGGTTCGCAGGCGTCACGCGCTGCGCGCAAAACCGTGTTGTTCGTCACACACTCGATTGACGAGGCGCTGAGTTTGGGCGACCGTGTGCTGGTGATGTCGGGTGCGCCCGGGCGCATCATCAAAGAGGTGCACGTGCCGTTCGCGCGCCCGCGCGATGCCATCCAGCTCAAGCGCGACCCGCTGTTCGGCGAGCTGGCCTATGACTTGTGGCAAGCGCTGAAGTAGGGAACGCTCTCCGTAGCGTTCTGCCTCTCTGTAGCGCTTCGCCAATTCTCAATCCTGTTCGAACGGCCGGCCTAATGCCGCCGGTGGCGCGGTGCGCAGCGCGCGCGAGAGCGAGCGTCGCGCGTTCACCGGCAGGTAGCTTAGCAGCCGGTCGAGCCAATCGCCCGAGGTGAGCACCAGCACCAGGATCATCAGCACGAACGGCGCGACGGTGAACACCTGCGTCGGCACATCGGGGATGGCGCTCTGCGCCACGCTGGCCAGCGATTGCAACATGCCGAACAAATACGCGCCCAGCGCTGCCCGTAGCGGGTTCCACCCGCCGAAGATCACGATGGCCAGCGCGATCCAGCCGTAGCCAGCAGTGTGGCGATAGCTCCAGCCGGCCTTGAAGTCCAGCGAGAACGCTGCACCGGCGATGCCCATCAGCGCACCACCGATGAGCGTATAGATGTAGCGCAGCGCGATCACGTTGTGCCCGCGCGCGAAAGCTGCTGCCGGCTGTTCGCCGATTGCCCGCAGCGTCAGCCCGCCGCGCGTGCGATAGAAGTAAAACCACGTGACGGCGATCAGCACATAGCCGGCATACACCAGGATGTCGCCTTCGCGGAAGAACAATGGCCCGATGAGCGGGATGTCTTGCAGGATGGGGATGGGGAAGCGAGGCGGCACCGTCGGGCCGGGGATGCGCACATACGGATTGCCCAAGTAGGCCGAGAGGTCACTGCACAACAGCGCCAGCACGAAGCCGATCGCGATTTGCGATTGCTTGAGCGTGATCGCGCCGTAAGCCACTACCAGAGCGATCAGCGCGCCGACGATGGCCGCAGCGACGAAGCCCAGCCACACGTTGTCGGCCGTCTTGGCGGCGACAAACCCCACCATAGCGCACAGCATGACCGTGCCTTCGGCGGAGAGGTTGATCACGCCGGCGCGCTCGGTGATCGTCTCGCCGATGCAAGCGAACACCAGCGGCGTGGCCGAGGCGATCGCCGTAGCGAGGATAATCAGTAGTTGGGCCGACTCCATGCGTTCACCCTTCGGGCTTGCGGCCGTATTTCTGCGCCAGGCCGCGGCCCAGCAGCGCGAAGAGCACGAGCAACCCCTGGATCACGCCGGACAGCGAGGATTCCAGCCCGAGCGAGAGCGGAAGCTGCAGGCTGCCGACGTTCAGCGCGCTGAAGAAGAACGCCACCGGCAGGATCCACAGCGGATCGAAGTTCACCAGCATCACCACCAGCAAGCCCAGAAAGCCGAGGTTGCTGGAGATGTTGGGGATCAGCCTGTGGAAGACGCCCACGACTTGCAGGGCACCGGCGATGCCGGCGAACAACCCGCAGATGAAGAACGCGCTGAGCAACTGGCGGCGCGCCGGCACGCCCAGCACATAGGCCGCGCGCAGGTTACGGCCCACAGCGCGCAGGCGCAACCCAAAGTAGGTGTTGCGCATCACGACGATGGTGACGATGAGCGCGATCAGCCCGAGCGCCAGCGCGACGGGCGTGGCCTCGGTCTTGCCGAACGTGCCCAACCACAGCGACTCGTCGAAGGGTTGCGTGCCGCTCAGCGAGGCGACGCCGGGGCGCTTCCATGGGCCGAAGATCAGGTAGATGGCGATGCCGGTGGCGGCGAAGTTCAAGCCGAGGCCGGCGAAGATCTCACTGATGCGGCCGTACACGTGTAACGCGCCGGCCAGCAAGCCCCACAGCACGCCGCCAACGCCGCCGACGACGACGGCCAGCGCAATTGCCAGAGGCGGCGGCAGCAGGCTGGCCGTCGCACCTTCAGGGTAGAGCAGGCGCAGCACCCACGTCGCCGCAATCGCGCCGAACGTGATCTGCCCCTCGACGCCCAGGTTGTACAGGCCGGCGTTGAACGTGTAGACCAGCCCGGCGGCGCACAGCAGCAGCGGCGAGAGCGTGGCGATCACGCGCCCAATCTGGTCGGCGTTGCCGAATGCGCCGCTCACCATGCTGCCGATCACCGTCACGGGCGACGCGCCGGAGATCAGGATGATGAGCGCGACCAAGATGAGCGAGATGACGAACGCGCCGACGCGGTAGAAGGCGGGCGGCAGACCGGCGATGCGTGCCGGCGCGGTCATCGTCTGGGGGGCTGCGGTGCTGTCCATCGGCTTCTCTGCAAATCGGTCAGAACCGCCCGCCGATCATTTGTCCCAGCGAGTCGGCGGTCAATTCCGTTGCGGCGATCGGCGGCGAGATGCGCCCGCCGCTGAACACGATCACGCGGTCGCTGTATTGCACGATTTCGTCCAAGTCCGACGACGCGAACAGGATCGCCGTGCCCTGGTTGCAGCGCGCGATCAGTTGCTGCCACACCCACAGCGTGGACTCGATATCCAGGCCGCGGGTGGGATGTTCCATGAGCAGCACGTTGAGCGGCGCGGGCATGAGCGCGAGCTGGGTGCGCTGCTGGTTGCCGCCGGAGAGCCGCTCGACGGCCGTATCCGGCCGGCCGCGGATGTTGAACGTGGCGATGGCGCGCTCGGCTTCCTGCGCGGCGGCTGCGCGATCTATGAAGATGCCCTTGCCGGACATGCGCAGCGCCACATGCTCCTGGATGGTCAGGCCGCTGATCAGCCCGTCGCGCAGCCGGTCGGCGGGCAGATAGCACACGCCGGCTCTGAGAAAGTCGTTGTAGGGCTTGTGCGTCAGGTCGCGCCCGCCGACGTGGATCGAGCCGGCGGCTGGATGTTCAAGGCCGGCACACGTCATCAAGAACAGTTGCTGCCCGCTCCCCTCCAAGCCGGCGATGCCGATCACCTCGCCGCGCTGCACGGCAAGATGCTCGATGCGCATCTCCAGCCGGTCGCTGCGCAAGACGAAGCCATCCAAGCTGAGGATTACTTCATCTTGGTGCGTCGCCGGCTTGGTAGGCATCGCCAGTTCCTTGCCGAACATCATTTCGACGATGCGCGTGGTGACTTCAAAGCGCTTATCGGCCGGCCAGTGTCCGGCATGGCCGTTCGAGCGATAGGGACGCAGATCGAGTTCGCCGACCACGCGGCCTCGGCGCATCACGGTGACGCAATCGCACAGCTCCTCGACGTCTTCGAGCTTGTGCGAGACGAAGATGATGGACTTGCCCTCGCGCGCCAACCGGCGCAGCGCGTCGAACAGCAGCGTCTTTTGCGACGCCGAGATGCCGGTGGTCGGCTCGTCGAGGATGAGCGTGCCAGCGCCGTTGGCCAGCAAGCGCACGATCTCGAGCTGTTGGCGTTCGCCCACTGTCAGATCGCTCACGCGCGCGTGCGGGTCAAGGTCGAAGTTGAACTGGCTGCACAGCGCGCGGAAGCCTCGCTCGGCAGCGCGCGCGTTCAGCAGCGCTGGCGTCGCCAGCGAGCCGGCCATGAAGTTCTCGATCGCGGTGAGCGGCGGGAAGTCGAGCGGGTCTTGGTGTAGCATGCCGATGCCGTAGCGCAGCGCGTCGGCAGGTGACTGGATGTGGGCCGGCCGGCCATCGAGCGCGATCTCACCGCTGTCGCGGGTGATGAAGCCGCTGAGGATCTTGACCAGCGTGCTCTTGCCGGCGCCGTTCTCGCCCAGCAAGCCGTGGATCGTCCCCGCCTCGATGGTGAGCGACACATCGTCGTTGGCGTGGACGTTGCCGAAGTGTTTGTGAATATGGCGAAGTTCGACTTTCACCGCTGATCGAGCGCGCGGATGCTAGCCGATGCGCGCCTCATGGCGATGCACCGGCCAGCCATGTTTTGACGGCGAACAATCGTTGACAGCAAACTATTTGCTCGGCCCTTCCATGCCCTCCAGCAGTTGCGGCAGATACCAGATCTGCTGGTCGGTGGCGCGCTCGCCGTCCTTCAGGAAGACGGTGCCGTCCTGGAAGTTCAGCGGGCCCTTCCACAGGTCAATGCTGCCATCGCCCAGGCCCTTGATGAACTCGTCGAGGAACTTCTCGTTCTCTGCGCCCAGCGCCTTGCCCTTGATGTAGCCAATCGCCGAGGTGTCGGGGTTGTTCAGGTCCTTCCAGTCGGCCTCGGCCCAGGTCCATGTGCCCTTGTAGGTGCCGGCCATGGCTTCCTGGATGATCTTGAGGTAGCCCGGCCCCCAGTTGTAGTAGTGCACGCCCAGGCAGATGTCCGGCGCCAGTTCGCAACCGCCCTTGTAGTCGTAGTGGTGATACTTCACCTTCTTGCCGGCCTCGGCAGCCTTCTTGCCCTGGATGGCAACTTCCGGCGTGTCAATCGCGCTCATCACCACGTCGAAGCCGCCGTTGTAGAAGTCGTCGGCCACCTTCGTCGGGTCGAGCGTGACGCCAGGGATGTTGAACCAGAAGCCGATCCACGTGATCTTGAACTGCAATTCCTTCGGATCGCGCTTCTTGTAGTTCTCCCAGCAATACTTCGCGCCCAGGTAGGCGGCGCTGGCATAGCGGCGCGTCTCTTCGTTGATGAGTGGGCCGACCGTGCCGATCTTGCCGGTTTCGCTACCCAGCGCCGAGGCGCAGCCGGCGATCATCCAGCCCGGTTCCATCTTCGACATCAGGTTGCCGAGGTTAGGCTGGTTCTTGTAGTTCTTGCCTTCCTTCCATGCATAGTCGCCCGAGGCGTGGATCACCACGACGTTAGGATGCTTCTTGGCCGTCTCCAGAGCGTCGTCTTTGAAGTCGTCGGAGTTGAAGATGACGACCTTGGCGCCCTTGGCGATCAGCTCGTCGGCCACCTGCGAGCCCTTGACGTTTGGCCGGTCGCCGGGGTTGACCTTGTCCACATATTCGAACTTGACGTTGGGCATCTTCTCCATCACGTACTTGGTGCCTTCGACGTGTGCCTCGTTCCAGCCCTTGTCGTTCATCGGCCCGACGATGACCATGCCGACGGTGAAGGTCTGGTCGGCAGCCGGCGCAGCCGGTTGTGCAGGCGCAGCGGCCGGCGGGGGTGCGGCGCATGCACTCGCCAAAGCGCCGGCTAGCAGCAACGCACCCAGACTTTTGAAATGATTCGTCTTCATACTCAATCTTCCTCCTTGGTTAAAAAGTGGATGGGTAAAGCTTTATCGGCGCGGATACTTAGAATTGTCTTGCATCTGCGGCGTACGCGCAACCCCCTAACAGGCCGGTAGAGACGCACTGGCGCGTCGCTACGGATCGTCGGTGGGCTTGTTCACGAAGTTCATGGCGTTGTCAATCCCGTCGCTCAACCAGCGCCGGATGCCCTCGACGGCGCGGTCGAAGACGGGTTCGAGCGCGGCCAACTCATCGTGGGTGAAGTCGTCCAGCAGGAAGTCCTTCGGGTCGCGGCGGCCGGGCGGCCGGCCCACGCCGATGCGCAGGCGCGGGAAGTCTTCACTGCCCAGCCGCGCGATGATGGACTTCATACCGTTGTGGCCGCCGGAGCCGCCCTTGGGCCGCATGCGCAACTGGCCCGCCGGCAGATCGAGCTCGTCATACACCACCAGCAGATCGCTCGGCTCGGACTTGTAGAACTTGACAATGGGCGCAACCGACTCGCCGCTCAGGTTCATGAACGTCTGTGGTTTTACCAGCGCCACCTTGCGCCCTTCGATCTCGCCCAACGCGACCAGCCCCTTGCTCATCATGCGCGTGAATTTCAGGCCGTGCCGGTCGGCCAGCCGATCCACGACCATGAAGCCGGCGTTGTGGCGGTTGTTGGCGTATTGCTTGCCGGGGTTGCCCAGACCAACGATGATGCGGCGGCGTTCGTCCATGATCAATTGGCCAGCCGAGTGCTATTTGCCGTAGTCCATCGGCCGCTGCGTCAAGCGTTGAATGGCGAACAGCACCGCTTTCTTCAACACCAGGTATGCGCCAAAGGCGAGAAAGCCGAGGATGGCTAGGCGCGCGCCACGCATGAAGGCATCGGGAAACTGTGCGATAGTAGCGATGGCTATCTGCAGCAGGTTGCGCGCGGTTTGCACTTCGGCAACCACGCCGACGCCCGTCGCCGTTGTGTCGGTGATCACAGCCGCGACGGCCGGGGTGGGAGAGGTGTCTGCGTTCGCCAGCGTCAGGTTGCGGACGATCGTCTCGTTCAGGCTGCCGTCTGTGCCGAAGACCTGTAGGCGCAGCGCGTATTTGCCATCGGGCAGCGGGCGGGTGTTCCACACGCCGAGCATGCCGGACTGCACCGGCTGCACCGCGCCGCCGATCACGATCCAGTTAGCCAGGTCGGGCTCCTGGGCATAGGCCAGCTCGTAGCGCGAGAAGACCGGCGAGATGGCGCTGCCTTGGATGGTGACGTTGCCGCGCAGCGTCTGGTCGCGCACCGGTGTGACGATGCGGGCGAGCGATTCGCCAGACTGTGCGACGGCAAGCGACCCCGTCGCGAATGCGATGACTAGGGCAACCAGGGCTGCAGCGCGCCGTAGTCGTCCGCGGAGCGAGCTCATGCTCACCAGTCGAAGCTCTGGAAGACCTGCACGCCGCGCGCCTCTGCCTCTTGCAGGAAGGCCGGCCGTGCGTAGTGTGTGATCAGCACCGGCATGACTTCCTGGCCGGGATACGCCTCGCGTACAGCGGCAACTTTGCGCTCGAGCTGGTCGAATACTTCCTGCCGCTCGGCCGCGCGCATATCCAGCCGAAGCTTCGACTCGCCGACGATAAGCACGGTTTGACCGTTCCGGCGCGCCCGGCCGAACAGGTTGATCTCTTCGCCGTTGATCTCGGTGCGCACAAACTTCTGTTCGATCTCCAGTCCGAATTTTTGTTTGAGCAAGCCCGGCAACAGGCGATACGCCTCGTTTTCGAGGGAGTAACTCATGGTGCGCGAGAGGCTACCGACTTCGGTGGCCAGACCTCGAACAACGATAACCAAATCGCGGAGCTGGTCCGCAGTCTGTCGCTGTGCCTCGGCCAATTCGGCGACGCGCTGGTCGGTGCGCTTCTGCGCCTCGGCTAACTCACGCTGCGCCTCGGCCAATTCGGCGACGCGCTGGTCGGTGCGCTTCTGCGCCTCGGCCAGTTCGGCGACGATCGCCTTCAACTCGCTGAAGTCGCTGGCCTTGACCAGCGTGTTGTAGGCGTCGTGGATTACCTCGGCCAGCACGCCGGCCTGCTCCGCCGGGAAGGCGCGCTCCAGGCGCCGGGTCATCTCAGCCTTGTTCATGTCGAGCTTGTTCCACTGAGTATTGTAAAGCAATATCTGCCGATATAATTCGGGTGCACGCGGGGATGACAGGTTTCGACGGATTGTGTCATGTCCGAGTGGCGAGCCGAGAAGCGACTCTCGTTAAACAGTGCGCAGCACAGTAAGTGCGAAGAGGATCAACTGGAATGCCGTCCCGATGGCTGCGTAAGCCGTAAGGACTGCATCCGCAGCATAGCGTCTGCGGCATCGTGCGCCTCCCCGCGCCGGTGGGAGGTGCATCGGTGTGATAAAGCCGGCGCGCGTTTCACCGAGGTTCGTAGGTGAGCTAACGCGGGCTGATCGCCGAACTAACGAACTGGCGTTCGGATGACCCCGTTGCCGGGGATGCCGGACGCGAGATTCAAACGGCAACTACGCTCGTAGTCACTCGCGGCAGGCGCATTTCGGACCCGGGTTCGATTCCCGGCATCTCCACTGCCACGCGACGATAAGCGCGCCTATTCCCCCCACCTCTGCGTTTCTCAGTACGCTCTCACCTTACGGGGTTAGCGTTGCCCGGCTTGAGTCGTTCGAGTTGGAGATGTTGAGATGAAGATCAAACGCAGTGAGCAGGTTAAGGCGACGTTCGGTGATCCTCAGTATACCGTCGGTGGCGATGGTGTGCGCATCGCATACTATGTGTATGGCGACGGCCCCGAAGTGATGTTCTGGCAGCATGGCTTCAACTCCGATGCAGCACATTGGGAATACATGCTGCCATTCTTTCCTCCGGACGAATATCGCATCGTTGCGCCCGACTTGCGTGGTTGCGGGAACTCGGATAAGCCGGCTGATGAAAGCGCATACACGTTCGAGCGCTTGACACAAGATGCGTTGGCCGTCATCCGCGCCGAGGGACTTCGCGACTTTACACTGCTCGGCCACTCGACCGGCGGCGCGATCGTCCAGTGGCTCGCTTCCGAACTCGGTAATGCGATCAAGGCGCTGGTGCTGATCGGGCCGGTGCCGGCAACCGGTGTGCCGGTGAATGAGGCGGCGCGCAGCCTCTTCCTGCGAGGCGCGGATGGCGACGGCAAAGCGCAAGGCCGGGCGCAAATCTTGAGGCTGGGCTGGTACGGCGACATGCCGCAGGAGACGCTGGATGAGCTTCTGCCCGGCGCGCTGACGTGGGGCAAAGAAGCGTTCATCGGCGTTTTCAACACGTGGACCACGGGTGTTAACTTCCCGGAGCGCCTATCGCGCATCACCGCGCCCACGATCGTGATCGGCGGGCAGCATGAGCCGTTTCTCGTGAAGGACTTCATGATGGCAGCAGTCGTGAACCCAATTCCCAACGCGCGCTACGTGACCGTGCCGGATTGTGCGCACTTCATCCACATTCAGCAGGCAGCTGTGACCGCCGGGATCGCGCGCGGGTTCGTTGCCGCGCAAGCGGCAAGCGCCTGACCGCACATCAGCAGCCATGATCGAGGTTTCGTTCACGCTTCCCGATGGCCGTTCGTTCGGCGGCGCGATGCCGCGCGAGAAAGTGGTTCATCAGGCGCTGCACGCCTTCCTCCCCGAGGAGGTGATGCACCGGCATCGCTTGCGCATCACACTGCCCAACGGCGAACTGATCTTCCCGGACATGTGGCTGTATGAGATCTACGATCACTATGGCCACTGCAACTTCTTGCTCGAAGCCGTTCCGCTGCGGGAGCACAAGGCAGAGTTCACTAACTTCGGCTTCGATCACCTTGCGCTGGCCACGACCGACCGCGAAGCATGCCGGCGTTTCTTCCAGGATGGCTTGAAGATGAAGAACGTGCGGGACGACGAGCACTTGCTCGTGCTCACCACCGGTGTGAACGCGCTGTTCTTCTTCAAAGCCGAGCCGGGACAGCCCTTGAGCGATGGGTTGCCGTCGCGCATTCATCACCTCGGCTTCGTAGTGGATGACCTGGAAGCCGCCTATGCACACTTGAAGGCGACCTGCCCGGAATATGTGAGCGACTTCACGCTGCTGGAGCGCGCCGAGCGGCTGTCGCTCTACGGCACGATCGAGCTGGGCGGCATTCGCTTCATGATCCAGCTCAGCCAGATCAAGCCGGAATACAAGGGCCTGAAGGGCGAAAGCGCTGCGCCGATACGCGAGTTCTACGACTACGCCTCGCGCGATTACGGCATCCGGCTGGCATGAGCTTGGGTGCTTTGCATAAGGGGAAAAACGTCGCGCAGTAGCGCGGACACCGTTCCGCACTTCCCTCGCATGTTGCGAAGCCAGCGCGGCTTTGAGCCTGACGACTGTCCACCGGCCCGCGCGGTACGATGGCTGAGTGTAAGGGCGTAGGGGGATGGTCGTGCGCAGCGGCGACCGACGTCATAGCCTGGGGCAATGCAAGTGAGCCGCTTGGGACACATGCGTTGGGTCGTGGCTGCAGTGCTCGTCGTGCTTTCGATCTTGGGCTGGGCTGCGTCCGGCGCAGCGCAGGACGAGACACCGGACGCGCCCGATCTTCCACCGAACACGCCGGGCATCACCTACGGTTTCACTTTGGTCGTGAGCGGACTGAACCAGCCGGTCTTCGTCACTCACGCAGGCGACGCGCGGTTGTTCATCGTCGAACGCGCCGGCGTCATTCGCATCTTCCAAAATGGATCGCTGCTGAGCACGCCGTTCTTGAACATCACCAGCCTGGTGCAATCTTCCGGCAGCGAGGAGGGGTTGCTCGGTCTGGCTTTCGAACCGAACTATGCGCAGACCGGCCGCTTCTACGTCTACTACACCAACAAGAACGGCGATCAAACGATCGCGCGTTACAACGTCTCGTCGAACCCCAATGTCGCCGACGCCAACAGCGCCGTGCTGATCCTAACTATTCCGCATCCCGGCCAGAGCAACCACAACGGCGGCTGGATCGGCTTCGGCCCCGACAACAATTTGTATATCGGCGTGGGCGACGGCGGCGGAGGCGGCGATCCATTTTGCGCGGCGCAAAACGTGAACGATCTGCGCGGCAAGCTGCTGCGCGTCAACGTCATCGGGCAGATCACCTACACCGTCCCCAGCAGCAATATCTTCACTGCAACTCAGCGCCCTGAGGTTTTCGCGATCGGCCTGCGCAATCCGTGGCGTGCCTCGTTCGATCGCGCCACTGGCGATCTCTACATCGGCGATGTAGGTCAGGGCGCTCGAGAGGAGGTCAACTATGCGCCGGCAGGCTTGGGCGCCGGCGTGAACTACGGCTGGAGCAAGTTCGAAGGCACGCTGCCCTACACGAATAATTGTCCGGCCAGCGGCATCCCGCCGCGCCCGCCCTTCGCCGACTATGGCCGCTCCCTGGGCATCTCCGTCACTGGCGGCTATGTGTATCGCGGGCCCAGCTATCCTTGGCTGAGCGGCAACTACTTCTACGGGGATTTCGGCAGCGGTCGCGTGTGGTCGGCCTGGCAGACCAGCCCAGGCGTGTTCTCGACCGCGCAGATCGCGGATACGGCTTACGCCATCTCGTCGTTCGGTGAAGACGTCAACGGGGAGCTTTATCTGGTGCACTACGGCGGCGCCGTCTATCGCTTGACCTCGACATATGCTGCCTCGCCGACTGCCACGTTCACGGCGACGCCGGGCCCCAGCCCGACGCCGACGCGCACACCGAGCACGACACCTACGCCGCGCGCCAGCCCAACGCCGATGCCCACTGCAACACCTACTCGCACTCCCTCGCCAACACCGACGTGCACGCCGACCCCATCGCCCGCCCCCACACTACCGGGGACGCTGCCGCCGGCTGCCGCCTTTTTGCCGCTGATCGTTCAGCATTCTTCCGCGCCATCCTGCTAGCGCGCCAACCCCATTTGACATTGGCGATCGTTGGCGATAATTGGCGACAGCCCGTTCGTAGCGAGCGAACGGCTGTCGTCTATTCATCAACGCCATGATCAAACCCAACTATCTCGAATGGATGAAACAACCGCTCGTCTGGACGGAGCGCATCCGCTCGCGCGCGCTGGTATGGACGCCGGACGCGCACTGGTTCATCAACGATCCGCTCGGCCCACTGCCGCACGCACACGATGACGCCTCGGAGATCATCTACATCGCCGCGGGGCAGATGGACATCCAGGTCGGCGCGAGCAAGCAGCGCGTCGGCCCGGGCGATTTGCTGTTCATGCCGCCGGATCGCTACCACAACTACTGGCTGGTCGGCGACGAGACGGTGTGCCTCTACGTCCTCGTGACGCCGAACCACAAACATGCGCGCTGGCGCTACAAGGACTTTAAGCCCGGCGCATTCGAGGGCCACGCGCCGTTGAAGAACGCCTTCGCGCCCGACGCTACCGAGTCCATGCCATCCGACGAGCGGATCACTACTTACGTGCGCATCCTGCCGGTGGGTGCAGCAACCGAAGTGATGGTCGAGAGCGTCAAGGAGAAGATGATCTACATCCTCGAGGGCGAGGCGCGCATCGAGATCGAGCGGCTGAGTGGCGTGATGCAGCCGAACGACTACCAGCACGTGCCGGCCACGCATCACCATCGCATCATCAACATCGGCGTGACGCCGCTGCGCTACTTCGAGTTCGTGTGCTTCGACCCAACCGCGCCGCCGATCATTCGCCCCGAGGATGCGCATCTCGTAAAAGAGTGACGCGCAATGAAAGCGATGCTCTTGGAAAGGCTCATACTTCTGCACGAGAACGCGGCGCCGCTGAAGCTCACCGACCTGCCCGAGCCGATGCCGGGCGAAGGTGAGATCCTCATCCGCGTGGCTGCGTGCGGCGTGTGCCGAACCGATTTGGACGAGATCGAAGGCCGCACGGTGCCGCGCCTGCCGGTCGTCCTCGGCCACCAGGTTGTCGGGCGCGTTGCCGGATTGGGGCGCGGCGCAAGCGCGTTCGCCATCGGCGACCGAGTTGGCGTCGCCTGGATTCACTCGGCGGACGGCATGTGCGCCTTCTGCCGTTCGGGTCGCGAGAACTTGTGCCCGAACTTCAGGGCAACCGGCCGCGACGTCAACGGCGGCTATGCCGAATACATGACTGTGGGCGAGGGCTTCGCGCATCGCTTGCCCGATGGCTTGTCGGATGAGGAGGCCGCGCCGCTGTTGTGCGCCGGCGCCGTGGGCTATCGCGCGTTGCGGCTGGCCGATCTGCAAGATGGCGAGCGTCTGGGACTGACCGGCTTCGGCGCATCGGGCCATCTCGTGCTGCAGGCCGCTCGGCATTGCTTTCCTCACTCAGACGTGTTCGTGTTCGCGCGCCGGGCGGAGGAGCGTGAGCACGCGCTGGCGCTCGGTGCGGCCTGGGCAGGCGACGTGACGGATGAGCCGCCTGCGAAGCTACATGCCATCATTGACACGACGCCGGCCTGGCGGCCGGTGGTAGAAGCATTGCAACGTTTGGAGCCGGGCGGCAGGCTCGTCATCAACGCCATCCGCAAAGAAGAGATGGACAAAGAGGCGTTGTTGGGCCTCGACTATGCAGCACATCTGTGGATGGAAAGGGAGGTCAAGAGCGTGGCGAACGTCACGCGCGACGATGTGCGCGAGTTTTTGAGCCTGGCGGCTCGGGCTAACATCCGGCCCGATGTGCAGGTCTTTCCGTTGGAAGAGGCGAATCGGGCGTTGATGGAGTTGAAGACAGGCAAGATACGCGGCGCGAAGGTGCTGAGCATCGGATAGGAGGCACGCGTTTCGTTCAAGGCACAAGCGCGACATGCAAGCACACTGAGGGCGAGAGAGCGATGCGATCGAGCAATAGCCCGTTCTGGACCCGGCCGTATGCCCTGGTCATCGCGGCGGCGATCGTCGCCCTCGCCGTCGTGGTGATCGGCGTGGTCGCGGCGCTCTCCATCGCCTCGCGGCCGGCGGCGCAGCCTGCGCCGGTCGCCGAGCGGCCGATCGTCGTGCAGACCGTCGAGAAACTGATCATCATCACGGCTACACCGGCTCCGACCGAGCCGCCCACACCTACCCCCGTGCCCACAGCCACGCCTACGCCGGAACCTACGCCGACGTCCACCGCGACGCCGGTGCCCACCCCCACACCCACGCCGCTGCCGCCGCCGCGTTGGAGCGAGCTGGGCGACTTGAGCACCGTGGAGTACACCGCCTCGACCGTGGTCGAGCGGTCACGGCAGCGTCAGGGGATTGGCGGCGTGTTACTCGGCAGCGACCGGGTCGTGATCATGGCCCTCGGCAAGATCCGCGCCGGCGTGGATCTGAGCAAGATCAAGCCGTCCGACGTTCAGATCAACGGCAAGAGTATCAAGATCAAAGTGCCGCGTGCGCAGGTGCTCACCGTCGAGCTGTTGCCTGAGGCCTCGCGCGTATTCGACAGCCAGCGCAGTTGGTTGTTCTCGGAGTATGAAGGTTTGGAGCTAGAAGCGTTGGACGAAGCGCGGCGCAAACTGCGCGAAGAGGCCGAGCGCAACGTAGCAATGCTCGAAATCGCCGAGACGATGACCCGGCTGCAACTGGCCGAGTTTCTGCGCAAGGCCGGGTTCGAGCAGGTCGAGATCGAATTCGAGTGATGGGTAGTGCGCGTTGCCGATCCCGACAGCAGCTTAAAATGCAGCCATGCACCAGCAACCCACGATGGTTCAGCACGGCCAGCCCAGCATCCGCCGGCGCATCATCCAGGACGTGGATCCAGAGGAGTACAAGCGCATCCGCAAGCTGTGGATTGACCACTCGCGCGCCGAAGATGCGCGCGATATCCCCGGCCTGATCGCCACGCTGGCGGAGTCGTGTGTGTATGAGCTGGTTCCTACCGGCCAGCGCTGGGAGGGGCATGACGGCGCGCGCGACTTCTATCTCACCTTCCTCGGCGCGTTCCCCGACGTGCACTTCGAGGTCTACGACATCGTCATCGGCCCGCAAGGTGTCACCGAATTCGCCGAGATGACCGGCACGCATCTCGGCCCATGGGCCGGATTGCAAGCGACCGGCCGGCCGGTCAACGTCAAGATCATCATCTACTTCCCGTGGAATCGCGCCGCCCAGAAGTTCGATGGCGAGAAGGTGTATTTCGACATGGCCGAGATGATGCGGCAGTTGCAGTGATCTCATCGAGCATGGAATTTCACATCTCCCGCGCCGCCCGCGATCACTACGATTTCGATCAGTCCATCTATCAGTTCACCGGCAACGCCGTCTTTGCCGACCTGCGCGCCGCGCGCGAGTTCGCGCAGCGCATGAACGACCGGCGCGACGCCGCGCACCACCCGGATCGCGCCGTGCGCGCCGGCGACTTGAACGCGATGGGACTGATTGATGAGCTGTCGCATCTGGTCGTCCGGCTCTACGATGAGGAACTGCGCCGGCGCGGGCGGATTCCGCCCGACCGGCGTATCTTCGGCGATGCGCTCGACTATGCTAGCCAGAAGCTCGGCCCGGAAGCGGTGTATGCGACGCTGGCGCGCTTCACCGATCGCTTCCCGCCGGTGCCGGTGTATCGCCGCGAGATGGATCCGGCGACGTATCTGGCGGCGCACAGCGTAGATGCCCTCGAAGAATTGCTGATGCTGTGGCTGGAGAACGAGAATCCAGCCTTTCAGCCGTTTGACGAATTGTTCGACGATGCCGAGGTCGCCGAAGGCACCGCCTATCGCCAGGTGATCGCGACGATTCGCGAGTTCTTCGACCAGCAGCCACGCTTCGGCCCGGACGATCAGACGCTGGTCGAGATGCTGCAAGCGCCGGCGCGTGCAGCACCGGGATCGTTGCAGGGACAGTTGGAGTTCATCCGGCAACGCTGGGCGCCATACTTCGGCGAAGCGTTCAGTCGCTTCCTCACGCGCCTGCTGATCGGGTTCGACTTGATCCGCGAAGACGAAAAGGCAGCGTTCGGGTTCGGCGGGCCGGGGCCGGCGCTGGTGCCGACGATCGAGGATTTGCGCGGCGTCTCCGCCGCGCCGTCAGGCGATATCGCTGTCGTCGAGTATGAGGCGTTCACACCTGACACGGACTGGATGCCGCGGTTGGTGCTGCTGGCCAAGAACACCTACGTTTGGCTCGACCAGCTCTCGCGCAAGTACCAACGCGCCATCACCCGGCTCGACCAGGTGCCGGACGAAGAGTTGGCCCAGATGGCGAAGTGGGGCTTCACCGGCCTGTGGCTGATCGGCCTGTGGGAGCGCAGCAAAGCGTCACAACGCATCAAGCAGCTCATGGGCGCGCACGATGCCGTCGCCTCGGCCTATTCGCTCTACGACTATGTGATCGCCGAAGACCTGGGCGGCCAAGCTGCGCTGGACCACCTTAAGGCGCAGGCGTGGCGCTATGGCATCCGGCTCGCCAGCGACATGGTGCCCAACCACATGGGCATTGACTCGAAGTGGGTGATCGAGCGGCCGGACTACTTTCTCTCGCTCGATCATCCGCCCTTCCCGTCGTACACGTTCAACGGCCCTGATCTTTCCAGTGATCCGCGCGTGGGCATCTTCCTCGAAGATCACTACTACACGCGCACCGACGCCGCCGTAGTATTCAAGCGCTTGGATCGCCAAACGGGCGACGTCCGCTATATCTATCACGGCAACGACGGCACGTCCTTCCCGTGGAACGACACCGCGCAGATCAACTACCTCAATCCTGAGGCGCGCGAAGCGGTGATCCGAACCATCATGCACGTGGCGCGGCAATTCCCCATCATCCGCTTCGATGCGGCCATGACGCTGGCCAAGCGACACATTCGCCGGCTGTGGTTCCCCGAGCCGGGGGCGGGTGGGGCGATTCCGTCGCGCGCCGGCCACGGCATGACCGCCGAGGAGTTCGACGCGCTGATGCCGAACGAATTCTGGCGCGAGGTCGTGGATCGCGCGGCGGTTGAGGCGCCTGACACGCTCCTGTTGGCCGAGGCGTTCTGGATGCTGGAGGGCTACTTCGTGCGCACGCTTGGCATGCACCGCGTTTACAACAGCGCGTTCATGAACATGCTGCGTGATGAGAAGAACGACGAGTATCGCCAGCTCATCAAGAACACCATCGAGTTCGATCCCGAAATCTTGCGTCGCTACGTTAACTTCCAGAACAACCCCGACGAGAAGACGGCTGTCGAGCAGTTCGGCAAGGGCGATAAGTACTTCGGCGTGTGCGTGCTCATGTGCACCATGCCCGGCCTGCCGATGTTCGGGCATGGCCAGATCGAGGGCTACACCGAGAAATACGGCATGGAGTTCCGCTATCCCAAGCTGTGGGAATGGCCCGATCAGGAACTGGTCGCCCGGCACGAGCGTGAGATCTTTCCACTGTTGAAGAAGCGCTACCTCTTCGCCGGCGTGGATCAATTCCGGCTGTTCGACTTCTATGCGCCGGACGGCCGCGTGAACGAGGACGTATTCGCCTACTCGAACGCCTACGGCGACGAGCGGACGCTGGTGCTGTATCACAACAAGTTCGCCGAAGCGCGCGGCTGGATTCGCACATCGGCAGCCTACGCCGTCAAACGCGGCGATGAGAGGGCGCTCGTCCGGTCCACGCTTGGCGAGGCGCTCGGCTTGCACGACGACGAGGCGAATTTCGTCGTGTTCCACGACGCGATGAGCGGCCTCGAATTCATTCGCAGCAGCCGCGAAATTTGCACGCGCGGCCTATATGTGGAGCTGCGCGCCTACGAGTATCACGTCTTCGACCGCATTCGCGAGGTGCAGGATGATGCCGCACATCCCTACGCCGAGCTGAACGCCCGGCTGCAGGGGCGCTGGGTGGCGAGCATCGAAGAGGAGTTGGAGATCGTGCGGCTGACGCCGGCGACGCGCGCGTATCAGCGGCTGGTGGATGCCGGCGTGATGCGACGTCTGATCGGCGCAGCCGCGCTGGACGGCAGCGAACTCGATCAGGTGCTCGACGACCTCGAAGCGCGTGCGCACGCGGCGTGGGAAGCGGTTCAACGTCACGTGAAAGGCGACGCTGCTGTGGATGCAGAGGCTTGTCGTGAGGTCGCTCACGCCGTTCGCGAGGACGCGCGCCGCTTTGTCGCGTTGCGCGTGCAAGGCCGGTTGCCGGACGACGCAGCGACGCTCGCGGCGACGCTCGGCTGGTTGCTCTCGCGTCGCATCGGCGAAGTAGCAGAGATGCGGCGGGCTGAGCCTGTCGAAGCCCATACAGTCGAAGCCCACGCAGTCGAAGCCCGCGATGGGGCGGCGCTGGCCGGAAGCAACAATGCAACCGATCCCGAACAGACCAGCCGCCTCTGGCTCACTCGCTGGCGCTTGGGTGATGCATTGCAGGCTGCATTGCGCGATTTCGGCCTGGACGACCGTCAGGCGTGGCAGGCTGTGATGCAGGTCAAGCTGATGATGGCGCATCGCGCTCTGCTCATACCACGTGTCTACTCCCTACCCCCCACTCCTGATTCCACACCACCGACGCTCAGGCCCGGTCTTCCCGTCGCCGCACTTCAAGCGCTATTCGATGACCCCGACGCCAGAGCTCTGCTTCAAGTCAACGTGCACGATGGCGCGACGTATTTCAACAAAGAGGCGTTCGAGTCATTGATTGTGGCGTTGGATGCGGCGGCAATGCTCGATTGTGCAGAGGGCACACACATCGAAGCTCGAGCGTTGATCGAAGCGGCGAAAGCAGCCGGATACCGTGTAGAGCAGTTGTTGGCCGGGCCGGCAGCGCCAGATTCTCGACAGGCAAGCGTGTGATGCGCGAAGGGATGAAGCTGGTAGATTACGGGGCGTATGAACGTATCCCGCGATCTCATCCGTGCGTCGTCGCTCATCGCGACGGCAACGCTCGTCTCCCTGGTTGCGTTCCAGCCGGCCATCGCTGAACGCCCCTCCGCTCCGGTTGCGCAAGCCGCCACAGCCACGTCGCGCCCGACGGCAACGGCCACGCCGCGTCCTGCGGCGACGGCCACACTGCGCCCGACACCGACTCCCACAGCGCGCGTGGTGACGGCGCCTACGCCGCGCCCCACGCCCACTGTTGCTCTGCCGCCCGGCATCACCATCCGGCCGATCAGCAACACGACCTCCATCAAGTCCTACAAGACAGTGGTGAACATGAAGCTGGATGGCCAGAGCGCCGGCAAGGTTGCTAAAGGTGACTTCAACGCCGAAGTGCAAACCGATCTGTCGAACAAGCGCCAGAGCATCGGCATCAGCGGCAGCCTGGTTCCCGTGCTGCTGGGCCGATACTTGCAGAGCCTCCCGGTCAGCGGTTTGACCTTGTATCTCGTAGATGGCAAGCCCTATGTGGTCGCACAGGCGCTGATCCTGCGCGTATGTGCCGTGCCCGGCGCGCGAATTGCCGGCCTCGACCAGTTGAGCAGCGGTCTCTCCGCCGAGGTCTTCCTCGCGCAGTTGACGGGCAGCAACAAGATCTATGGCACGCCGGCAGGCAATGAGACTGTCAACGGCATCCCGACCAAGCGTTACAAGCTCGATGTCACGACGATCAACGCGCTGGCCAAGCAGCGCGGAGCAACTGCGCAGCTCAAGAGCGGCGACGTGTGGATCGCCACGCAAGGTGATTACATCGTTCGCCTGGTCGTGGACGGCACGGGTAACCTGGCGTCCAACACCGGTGTAGATTTCAACGGCAACGTCAACCTGACGATGAACGTCTCGGATGTGAACAAGATCCCGGCCATTCAACTGCCGGGCCAGTGCAACAATCCGATGCGGTTGCCGGCCTGATACGCAACGAACAGCCTCAGGTTTCTCGAAGAAAGCCTGGGGCTTGGTCTTTGCGCAATCCTCATTCGAACAAACGCCCGACCGGGCAGGCGAAGCCGGGCAGCAACGGGGAAGTTAGCTCGTCCTGCGCGAAGAGCGTCGCGGTCAGCCGCAGCCGGTCACGTTCGCGCCTGTAGATTTCCATCTGCTTCAGTCGCCAATCCGCGATCCAGTATTCCTGCATGCCGTAGACCGTGTAGAGCTTGAGCTTGGCCTGCCGGTCGCGCGCCTCGTTCTGCTCGCCGTAAGACAGTACCTCGACCACCAGCTCGGGCGCGCCGGTCAGGTGGCCGGCCGGATCTTTCAGCGCCTTCAACCGCTCGAAGCTGATCCACACGACGTCGGGGATGACGTTGTCCACATCGCTGAACAGGATACCGGGGTTGATGCTAGGTTCGCCCAGTTTACTCGAGCGTGACCAAATCAATAGCTCCGCGTAGATGCGTCCGCAAGTATTTTGATGTTCCCAGCTCGGCTGCCGTGACATGTGCAGGTCTCCGTCAATGATCTCGTAGCGCGTGAATTCGTTCTGAGGCAAGAGGGCGATGTCCGCGGCAGTCCAACGGACCTTCTCACCGCCAGCGAGTGGGCGAACCTGGGCAGCAACTTCACTCATCGCGAAACCCTCCGGAATACGGAGCGTAGTCTACTACTACACGGCGCCGAGCACCATCGCCAGCAACGCCATGCGGACGAACACGCCATAACGCGCCTGCCGGAAATACGCTGCGTTTGGCAGCCCGTCCACATCCGTGCTGATCTCATCCACGCGCGGCAGCGGATGCATGATGACGATGCCGGGCTTCGCCGCACGCAGTGCTTGCTCGGTAATCACATATATGCCCTTGTAGCGCATATATTCCTCCACCGTCTCGAATCGCTCCTGTTGGATGCGCGTGACATAGACGACGTCGGCCTGGGCCAGGGCGGCGCCCATGTTCTCGGTCTCGATCACAATCAGGCCCTGATGGCGCAATTCGGCGATCAGGTCGCTCGGCATAGCGAGCGCCCGCGGCGCGCACAAGATGAGTTTGGTCTTCCAGTGAGCTAGGGCCTTCGCCAGCGAATGCACCGTGCGGCCATGCTTCAGGTCGCCCATCATGGCGACCGTCAGTTTGTCGAGCGTGCCCTTTTCGCGCTCGATCGTGTATAGGTCGAGCAGCGCTTGGGTAGGATGCTCGCCCGTGCCGTCACCGGCGTTGATGACCGGCACGCTGGCTGCATCGGCCAGTGCGCGCGCCGAGCCGACGGCAGGGTGACGTTGCACGATCACGTCGGCGTAGCTCTCCAGCATTTTGCCGGAGTCATAGATGGACTCGCCTTTGGCGGCGCTGCTGCTCGTCCGTGCCTCGGCCACGCTGATGACCGAGCCGCCCAGCCGGTGCATAGCGCTCTCGAACGACAGCCGCGTGCGCGTGCTTGGCTCATAAAAAACGGTCGCCAGGATGCGACCGTTCAGCAGTGGGATCGCGTGGGCGTCTTTGAGTTGCTGCTCAAAACGCAGCGCCTGATCGAGCACGGCGCGAATCTCTTCTTTGGTGAGGTCGGAGATGCTGACGATGTCCCGTCCGATGAGAGGGTTGTTGCTGTTCATCGGACTTGCATTCTACTGTTCCTTGAGGGTGCATTGGGTGCATTTTCTAGAGACGGGCTGGCGTGCCCGCCTGCGCTTGCTGTATGTGATTCGGGCAGCCCTGCATGACTGCCTGCGTTCGCCGTGCACGAACGGGCGGCCACATACGGTCACTGCCCGTTCATGCCTGTGGTCGCGTGCGTAAAGCGCGCCTGCAGATGCGCTAGCCTGCGCTACAATTCAAGCTCACATGGCGCTGTTCGGCGAGCGACTCCTGGACTTGGAGCGGATCAAGCGAGACATCGCAACCGGCCCGATTGGGCTGTACGTTTCGATGTGCTTCGCCTATGCCATGCTCTGTGCCCTGATCGCCGCCAGCACGGTGAACGAGCTGCTCGAAGATAGCCGGCACTTTCTCCAAGCGCCGCGCCTCGATCTGCAATTGGAGTTCAAGGCGCTCATTGTGCTGTGCCACGAGAAGCTCGGTTACCACACCCTTCCTTCGGCGGATTTCATTCCCGAAACGGCTCAGCTTGACCGCGTGATCGGCTTCATCCCCTCGTGCATGAAGAGCGCGTGGCCCGGGCCGGCAGCCGTTCCTCGCGCACCCTGATCGCTGCTTCGCTCCGCAACCTCACGCGGCGTCAGGTGTTTCACTCGACGACCTGATCACGCCGCGCACGGCCAACTCGTAGGCGGTTGAAGCCTGCTTCGGGCTTTGATCGTCGCTTTTGCGATTCCTAACGGAATCCCATCAGGCAATGCCAAATGGAGCAAGCAGTGATCAGCAATAACCATCATGCTCAATCCGCGCCACGCGTCGTCATCACCGGCATGGGCGCGATTACCCCGCTGGGGCACGACGTACAAACGACGTGGGACGCCATCGTAGCAGGCACGTCCGGCGTCGGCTATATCACCCTTTTCGACCACAGCCAGATTGATGTGCACATCGCTGCCGAGGTCAAGAACTTCGATCCGGCTGCGCACTTCGGCACCAAGGACGCGCGCCGGTTGGATCGCGTGTCGCAGCTCGCGCTCGTCGCGGCCAAGCAGGCGCTCGAAGACGCCAAGCTCACCATCACCGAGGACAACACCTACGACGTCGCCGTCATCGTCGGCAGTGGCATCGGCGGTGTCACCACGCTGCTCAACGAGCATCACGTCATGATGACGAAGGGGCATCGGCGCATCAGCCCGTTTGCCGTGCCGATGATGCTGCCCGACACAGCCACCGGCCAGATTGCCATCCACTTCGGCATTCGCGGCCCGAACTTGTGCATCGTGACGGCGTGCGCCAGCGGCGTCAACGCACTGGGCGAGGCGTTCGAGCTGATTCGCGCCGGCCGCGCCAAGGCGGCCGTCACCGGCGGCTGCGAGACGCCGATCAATCCGTTCTCCATGTCGGCTTTCAACAACATGGGCGCACTGTCCTCGTACAATGACGACCCTGAACATGCCAGCCGGCCGTTCGACAGGACGCGCAACGGCTTCGTCACCGGCGAGGGTGCGGCAATGCTCGTGATCGAATCGCTCGACCATGCGCAGGCGCGCGGCGCGCGCATCTACGCCGAGATACTCGGCTACGGGTGCACCGACGACGCCTTCCACATCACCGCGCCCGACACGCGCGGGCCGGCGATGGCCATGCGCATCGCGCTAAGGCAGGCCGGCTTGCAGCCCGCGCAGATTGACTATCTCAACGCGCATGGCACGAGCACACCGTTGAACGACGTGAACGAAACGCGCGCCATCAAGGACGTTTTCGGAGAGACGGCCTATGATCTGCACATCAGTTCTACCAAGTCCATGACCGGACACTCGTTCGGCGCTGTCGGCGCGATCGAGTCGGTGATCTGCGTCAAAGCCATCAACGACGACATCGTCCCGCCCACCATCAACTACGTCTATCCCGATCCCGAGTGCGACTTGAACTACACGCCGAACACCGCCGTGCGCAAGCCCATCCGAACCGCGATGTCGAACTCGTTCGGCTTCGGCGGCCACAACGGGTGCATCATCTTTTCCGAGTTCAACGCGTGACCACCGCTGGGCAGCCGGACGCTGCAGTTGCCGCGCGTCCGGCTGCCAAAACCAAAGATGAGATATGCGCACATCACCGGCTGGGGCAAATATGTGCCCCAGCGCGTCCTGACCAACGATGAGCTCGCTCAGATGGTCGAGACGTCCGATGGCTGGATTCGCGATCGCACCGGCATCGCCGAGCGACGCATCGCCGGCCCGAACGACACCACGGCCAGCATGGGCATCGCTGCGGCCATCGAGGCCCTCGACGTCGCCGGCGTGAGCGGCAGCCAGCTCGACCTGATCATTGTTGCGACGACGACGCCAGAGCACCTCTTCCCGGCGACGGCTTGCCTCATCCAAGACGCCCTCGGAGCAACGCGCGCTGGCGCATTCGACCTGAGCGCTGCTTGCTCCGGCTTCGTCTATGGCCTGAGCATGGGCGCCGACGCGATCAAAGCAGGCAGCGCGAACACGGTGCTCGTAGTCGGTTCAGAGACGCTCTCGCGCATTGTGAACTGGAAGGATCGCAACACCTGCGTGCTGTTCGGCGACGGCGCCGGTGCAGTGGTGTTGCAAGGCAGCGACCAACCTGGCGGCGTTCTCTCCACCTTGCTGCGTGCCGATGGCTCTGGAGGCGAGTTGCTCATCGTCCCCGCGGGCGGCAGCAAGCAGCCGCTGACGCCGGAAGCGCTCGAGCGCAACCTGCACACCATCCAGATGAACGGCCGCGAGGTCTTTCGCTTCGCGGCCCGCGTGATGGACCGAGCCACGCGCGAGGTGATCTACAAAGCCGGTTGGACGACCGATCAGGTGGACATCTTCGTGCCGCACCAGGCGAACCTGCGCATCATCGAGCTGGCGGCCAAGTCGCTCGGCGTGCCGCTCGACAAGTTCTACTGCAACATCGCGCGCTACGGCAATACCAGCGCCGCCTCGATCCCGATCGCGCTGGCCGAGGCGGCTGAGAGTGGGGCACTGCGCCCGAAAGATCGCGTGGTCATGGTCGGGTTCGGCGCAGGGTTGACCTGGGCGGCGGCAGCCATGGAGTGGAGCGAGCCTCGGCCGGCGCGCCGCTCGCAGAAGACGCTCCATCGCATCGGCTACGGGATGGCCAGCGTGCGCTCCCGCGCATTGCGCCTGTTCCGGCGCGTCGAAGACCGCATCTTCGGCACGCTCGACTCCACGCTCCACCCACCGCCGCGCGAACTGCCCAGCAAGAACGGCAACGAGCCGAGCAAGGCCGGCGATGCGCGCGAACCCACACCGGCATCGAAGCAGGAAGCTACCGCGATGACCGGCTCGCCCCAGGCCGAAGCGAGCACCGTCAATAACGGCAACACCGGCTGACTTACCGGCTTACATCGCGCGGCGATTGGAAATCGCGCTACGCATAGCAAAGTCGCCCTGTGGCGACTGACGACCCAGTCCGCGCAGGCGGACTTTGCCCAGAGTTGCCTGTGACTTCGAGTCGCAGAGTGAAGCAGAGTTCCATGAGCTGCTGAAGAGGATCGGACGCCGCTCGTTGCGAGACGGCGTCCGATCGTCACGAGAGGAGGGGGAGGATGCTTGCTGCGAAGCAGTGTAATCAACTTCGCACCCCCGGCATCCGGCAATGTGGTGAAGCGGCGACTGGTCGAACGGCTAGTTCGTCAACTGACCGGGCGACAGACGCACCCGGACGCGCATGCGCCTAGACTACGTAGCGCAATGTCCGGTTTGGTTCTCGAGCCCGTGCGCGTGTTGCTGGCAGACGACCAGGAGAAGGTTCGCTCGGCGTTGCGATTGCTGATCGAGCAGGAGCTGGGCTTCTTTGTGGTGGGCGAGGCAGGTGCAGCCGATGAGCTGCTGCACGGCATCCTCAAAACCTATCCCCAGATCGTGCTGCTAGATTGGGAACTCCCCGGCCTGCCCGAAGCCCACAAGCTGGACGCGCTGCGCCTGCTCGATCCGCATCTCAAGATCATTGCGCTGAGTGGCGCGCCGGAAGCGCGCAAATCCGCCCTGGCCGAGGGCGTGGACGGGTTCATCAGCAAGTCGGAACCGCCGGAGGGCATCCTGAGGGCTTTATACTTTGTGAACAACAAAGTATGACGCTCTCTTCCGTAGCGTTGAACCTCGCCGACCTGTTCCACGTCATCGTAGATGCCGTCATCGCCTTCGATGGCGAGCAGCGCATCCTGTTCTTCAACAAGGGTGCGGAGGCTATCTTTGGTTACACGGCAGAGGAGGTGCTGGGGCAGCCGCTGGACATCCTGCTTCCCGAAAGGTTCATTGAGATTCACCGCCGTCACTTCGAGGAGTTCGCCGCCTCGCCGGTGGCGTCGCGGCCGATGAGCGAACGACGACCGATCTACGCGCAGCACAAGGACGGCCGGGAGTTCCCTGCCGAGGCGGCCATCGCCAAGCTGGATCGCGGCGGTGAACGGTTGTTCGTCGTCATTATGCGCGACATCACCCAGCGGCAACGGATGGAAGATGAACTGCGTCTGCGCGCGCAGCAGGCCGCTGTCGCGGCGGAGCGCAGCCGGCTGGCGCGCGACCTGCACGACGCCGTCACCCAAACGCTGTTCTCGGTCAGTGTGATCGCCGATGTTTTGCCCCGTATTTGGGAGCGCAATCCCGAAGAAGGCCGGCGCCGCTTGAACGAGCTGCGCCAGCTTAGCCGGGGCGCGCTGGCCGAGATGCGCACACTGCTGCTGGAGCTGCGCCCATCTGCGCTGATGGAAGCCAATCTCGGCGACTTGTTGCGCCAGCTCGCCGCTTCGATCAACAGCCGGTCCGGCGTGGAGGTGGATGTGCAAATCGAGGGCAACGCCGAGCTATCGCCCGATGTGAAGGTCTCGCTCTACCGCATCGCGCAGGAGGCGCTGAACAACGTCGCCAAGCACAGCAACGCCACCCATGCGCGCGTCGTGCTGAGCATGGGCCCGGGCAACGGCAAGTCGAACGGGCGGGTGCAGCTGTTGATTGCCGACGATGGCTGCGGTTTTGACACCAAGATCAGCAAGCCCACCCACATCGGGCTGGACATCATGAACGAGCGAGCCGCTGCCATCGGCGCACGCTTGACGATCCAGAGCGAAATCGGCGCAGGGACGACCGTTCAGGTAGAGATCGGAGACTGAGCGCTGTCACAATTCTGCCCGGCGACTCAAAGTCGTAGGCAACTCAGGGCAAAGTCCGCCTGCGCGGACTGGGTCGCCATTCACCGAAGGGCGACTTCGCGCTGTGTAGCGCAATTTCCAGTTGCCGCGTAACGGCACATCCTAGGAAGGGATTTCGTACAATATACGGCATGGGCGTGAGTAACGACGAGAAGAAAGTGATCCGAGTTTTGATCGTTGACGACCACCCGATGGTGCGCAGCGGTCTGAAGGCGTTGTTGTCGGCCTACGACGACCTTGAGCTGGCCGGCGAGGCCGCCAACGGCGCAGAGGCAGTGCGCATGTGCGCGCGTCTGAAGCCCGACGTGGTGTTGATGGATCTGGTGATGCCGGAGATGGATGGCGCTGCAGCGACGCGCACCATCCGCGAGCAGAACCCGAATGTGCAGGTCGTCGTGCTCACCAGCTTTAAGGAGGACGAATTAGTGCAGGGCGCGCTGCGCGCTGGCGCAATCGGCTATCTGCTCAAGAACGTCTCCGCCGACGAGCTGGCCAGCGCCATCCGCGCCGCGCACGCCGGCCGGCCGACGCTCGCACCGGAGGCGACCCAGGCGCTCATCCACGCCACCACGCAGCCACCGGCCATCGGCAGCGACCTGACCGAGCGCGAACGCGAGGTGCTCGCCTTGATGGTGCAAGGGCTGAGCAACCATGACATCGCCTCGAAGCTCTACGTCAGCCAGTCCACCGTCAAGTTCCACGTCAGCAGCATCCTCTCCAAGCTGTACGTGAACAACCGCACCGAGGCCGTGGCGCTGGCGGTGAAGCAGAAGCTGGTGTAGCGCCTAGCGCACGATCACCGGCTGTTCCTGGATGGCTGCGCCGGTCAGGTCGTATTCCAGAGCGCCGGTGATCTTGACCGGCACCATCTCACCTGCGGGCAGCGTGCCCTCGATGATCACCAGCCCGTCCACTTCCGGCGCGTCGCGGTAGGTGCGCCCGACGCTGATCGCTTGCTCCGGGTCGTTGCCTTCGATTAGCGCCGTGAGCGTCGCGCCGATGAAGCGCTGGTTTTTGGCGAGCGAGATCTGCTGTTGCCGGCGCATTAATGCGTCGCGGCGCGCCTCGGCGACCTCGGCAGGCACCTGGTTGGGCATCCGGCCGCTGGGGGTATTGGCTTCCAACGAATAGGTGAAAACGCCGACGCGGTCGAACTGCATCTCCTCGACGAATTGCATCAGTGCGTCGAATTCGGCGTCGGTCTCGCCGGGGAAGCCGACGATGAACGTGGTGCGCACGGCCAGCGCAGGGATGGCGGCGCGCATCTTGCCGATCGTCCGATACACCCAATCTATGTTGCTCGGCCGGCGCATGCGGCGCAGCACGTCCGGGTGCGCGTGCTGCAGCGGAATGTCCAGGTATTTCACCACTTTGTCGTTGGTGGCAATCACTTCGATCAGCCGCTCGGTGACCGCGCCGGGATAGGCATACATCAGCCGCACCCAGTCGAGTTGCGGCGCGGCGCGGGTGATGTCGGTGATCAAGTGCGCCAAGCCGTCGCGCAGGCCGATGTCGTTGCCGTAATCGGTCAGGTCTTGCGCGATCAAGATCAGCTCGCGCACACCGCGCTGCGCCAGCCGCCGGGCCTCGTCTACGATCAGCTCCGGCGGGCGCGATTTCATCGTGCCTTTGATCGCCGGGATCGTGCAAAAGGCACACGGGCGGCGACAGCCATCGGCGATCTTGAGATAGGCGCTCGCTCCTTGTTGGGCAGCGCGCAATGCGCCGCGCTCGTCGTCGCCCACGGTGGTTGCCTCATCCGGCAAATGGAACAACGGCTCGGGGCGGGCGCGCCCGCGCACGCGTTCGATGAACGCGACGATGTCCATCCAGCGGCGCGTGCCGATCACGCCGTCCAGCCCTGGCACGGCCTCGGCCAACTTCGGCCCCCACAATTGCGCCAGGCAGCCGGCGGCGATGAGCAATTGGCCGCGCTTCTTGCGCTCGGCCAGCTCGCGCAGGTGGCGAATGGACTCGTCGCGCGCCGGGCCGATGAAGCCGCAGGTGTTGACGATCAGCACGTCGGCCTGGCGCGCGCGCTCGACGCTGCGATAGCCGGACGCGTTCAGCAATTGGGCCATGCTGTCCGAGTCCACGGTGTTCTTAGAACAACCGAGCGACAGCAAGTAGTATGACTGCTTCATCGGGTCAAGACTGACGAGAGAGGCGGCGTTGCCCAAGCGATCTGCGCAGCGCCTCGGCCACCTGATCAGGTCCAATGACCTCCGCCAGCGCCCGCAGAACATCGGGGCGTTCCTGCCACAGCCACGATGTGCGCAACCAGAAGCCGGGCAGGACGATCGAGCGAAAGACGCCGTCTTTGGTGACCGGTATCAGTTGATATTTGCCATTGGAGTCAAGCGCGTAAAACTCCGCGCGGCGCCGGCGTGGGCGGTTGTCAATGATCCAATACTCGCGCACCCCGGCCGCTTCGTACTCTCTGAACTTGTCCTCAGTGTCGCGTTGGACGCTCTCCTTCGATACGATTTCGACGATCAGGTCAGGTGCGCCATCCATGCGCTCATCGGTCAGCCGGTCGAGGCGATCGTTCGACACGAAGAAGATGTCCGGTTCGCGCGACGAATGATCCGAGAGTCTCACTTCGAAGGGCGCAGAGATGATTCGCCCCAGGCCCAACATCTCCACGAATAACGAAAGCAAATTTGCGAGGAAGTTAGCGACGGCTTGGTGCAGCAGCTTTGGCGGCATGAACTGGATAACCTCTCCGTCCACCCACTCTGCGTGTGTGTCCTCGTCTGACCAAGCTAGAAACTGCTCATAAGTCATCCGAAGATGTGCGATGGGCCTTCGTCCATCCCGGGTCGGAGTTACAGCGCTCATCGTTAACGAATGCTAAGCGAGGACGCCACTGAATCTACTCGCCGGCGCTCCACGTCTTGACCACCGTTTCGTTGCGTGCACCCAGGGGGCCGAGGCGCACGTTATTGAGGATGATGTCGAACGCGCCGGCATTGCCGGTTTCGACCTGAATGTTCTGGCTGGCGCTGAAGGGAATGCCGGGGCCGATGGGCGGGATGCCTTCGAACACGACGTTGCCGTCCACCTTCACCCGCACCCAGGCGCGCTCGCGCGCATCAAGGGCGAGTTGCAAGCCGCTAACAGGAGCAGGCGGGGCCGGCGCAGTGGGCGCGACTGCTTCGTTGACTGGCGGCGCGTTGGCCGGCGCGGGCTGGCCGACAGCAGCGGGCGCGCGCGTCGGCTGTGGCGCGAAGATCGTCACCTGCGGCACAAACTCCGGTTCTTCGACCGTCGCGGCCTCCGTTTGAGACGGGAGGACTGAGCTAATCCACTCCCCTGCCGCCGGTATGACGACCAAGGCGAAGAATGCCAAGGCGCCGACGACCACGACAGCGCCAAGCCCGTAGGGCAAGTAGCGCTCGATCCACGACGCGCGTGGCATGGCACTGAACGGGCGCTTCGGCCCGCGTGCGCTCATCATATTCGGGTCATACTCGGTGAATGGCCCGCGGATGTTCTTCAGACGGAAGGAAGAGCCGCTGGCGCGCAACGGACGCGTGATGGTCATGACGACCGCCTTGCCCGTGGTGCCGTCGCGGCGCACCACGGCTTGTTGCAGCGAGGCATTGACGCCTTCGGCGAGGGCGTTCTTTGCTGCCGCGCTCTCGTTTGCCGCGCCGGCTAGCCGCGGTTCGGGCAGCGCGACCTGGGTGAGCCTGGACACCGGCTTCTGGCGCACCGGCGGGGGCGGCGCAGGGTCGCGCAGCATGAGCACCGGCACGCCCACTTCTGCCTCGAAGAGTTTGATCGCCATCTCGGGATCGAGGCCGAGGTAGCGCGCGTAGTTTTTGACGAACCCTCGCCCGGGAGGGCCGTCGGGAAGCTGCGCAAAATCACCTGCCTCGATCGCCTCTAGGTACTTGCGCCGGATTTTGGTCGCATGCTCAGCTTCGTCGAGGGTGATCTGGCGAGCGTTGCGCGCATCGCGAATGCGCTGAGCCAATTCAGATGGCATTTGCAAGATTCTAGCATGCTCGCTTTTAGTTCGGTTGCATTCGCGTAGCGGAGTGTAGCGCAGAAAGGTGGATGCTTTTGAGCCGGCGATATTAGCTCATAACTCGCCACCGCTGGCCCGTCATTCCCGCGCAAGCGGGAATCCAAGTGAGTGTCCAAATTGGGGCGTTTGTGATAGACTGCAAGTCCAACGCCAAGTATGCATCGGCACCCCTCTCCGTCGAGGACCGTCCGATGCGCGCCGATTCACGATCGAGTCTTCTACGAGGAGGTGAAATTCGCCCAGGCTTGATATCC
>JANWYN010000113.1 GCA_025055235.1 Candidatus Roseilinea sp.
TCCGTCACGCTCAGCGCTGCCAGGTCGGATGGCAGCACCAGGACGGCGGAAGCATGGGCGTAACGCCCGCGCGCCTCTCGCAGCGCTGCGTTCAACCCGCGCCGGTGCTCGCGCATGTGCCCCACGCGCCAGCGTTCGGCCCAATCCGCAACCTGCGCATCGCGGCTGATAATGACGATGTCGCCGATGCCCGCCGTGGATTGCAGCGTATGCACCACGCGCCGGAGCGAATCGTGCGTCAACTCGATGCGGCGCGCCAGGTCGAGTTGCCCGCTCAAGCGCGACTTGCCGTGGACGAGTGGCTTGACCGGGATGAACGCAGTGACGAGGAAGCCGGCCCGGTTGCGGTTCGCTTCACCGTTTTGCATCCGTAGATCGAACGGATTGTTCCCGTGCTGGCGCGGGCGGGTTGAGCTTGCAGCCGCCCAGCCGCTCCGGGCGCAGCCGGTCGGCGAACGTGACGACTTCGCAGGCAAGCCGCGCGCGGTCGTCGGCGTCCCGCATGAGCGTGTCGGCCAGCAACACGCCCACACCCATCGCCTCGATGCGCGGCTGTAGCTCGGCGTCCCGTTCATCGAGCACGAACCCGTTGAGGAATTCGGCGTAATGCTGAGCGACCGCGGCAGCCGAGGCCTCGTTGCCCAGCTCGCGCATGAGTTTGGCAGCCGGCCCTTTCACCGCCTCGCCGCCGATGATCGGCGTAATGGCGATGATCGGCGCGCTGGCGTTCAACAGCGCATCGCGCATGCCCGGAATCGCCAGGATCGGGTCTATGCTGAGATACAGGTTGGACGGCGCGATGATGATCGTGTCCGCCGTCTCGATCGCGCGCAGCGCGTCGGGCAACGGCTCTGCTTCCTCGGCGCCTTCGTAGATCAGGCTGCGCACCTCGGGCTGCCAGTGCAGCTTGACAAAGTATTCCTGAAAGGCGTATAGGCCTTCGTCGGTGTCCACGACCGTGCGCACGCGGTCGTTCGTCATGGGCAGGATGCGCGCCTTCACGCCGAGCCGTTCGGCCAACGTGCGCGTCACCTCGGCGAGCGTCACGCCGTCGCGCAGCATCTGCGTGCGCAGCAGATGGGTGGCCATGTCGCGATCGCCGATGTGGAACCAGGGCGATACGCCATATCGCGCGAGCATGTCGAAGTTCTGGAAAGTATCCCCCGCAATCCCCCAGCCGGTTTCGGGATTGGCGATGCCGGCCAGCGTATACATCACCGTGTCCAGGTCCGGCGAGATGTGCAAGCCGTAGAGTTCGAAGTCATCGGCGGTATTGACGATGATCGTGAGTGACGCGCCATCTACGCTGCGCGCCATGCCGTCCGCCAGCTTCGCGCCGCCCACACCCCCGGCGAAAACCACGAAATTCATGCATTTGATTGTGCGCCAGACCATCTGATTGTGCAAGCAATGAACCACACGTCGTTGCCCAGAAGTGCATTCGCGAATGGGGCAAAACATCGTGCGGTAGGGCGCGGACACCGTTCCGCGCCTGTGACGCATCGGCGAGGGCGCGCTGCAGAGAGCGCGCTCTACTCAACTTCGCGCATTTGCCCTCACTGACGAAATGCGTCGTTGACCGGCGACTTAAAGGCGCAGGCAATCCGAGGCACGTTTCGCTTGCGCAGACTAAACTGCGGGTCGTCGGAGGGCGACCTTGCTTCGCGTAGCGCGATTTCTAAATCGCCGCGTGACCGGCGGAGCATCACTGCAGCGCGCAGTCGCTATTCAGCAGCGTCTGGGCACGCGTCTGCGCCAGCACGAGCGTGCTGTCCAGCGGCTGGCCCTCGATGATCTGACGCAGAGCGTTCGATAGCTCCGCTTGCACACATGGCCAGCCGCTTACTAGCGGCGCAGGTCGGGCGACCGGCGCGATCCGCTGCAGCGCCTTGATGCGCAGTGCGTCGAGCGGCTGTTCTGGGTTCAACTCCATCGCGGCGAGCGCAGAAATGCGCGCCGGCATCTGCTCGGTCTCGGCAGCCCATTGGGCCGTCTGTTCGGTCTCCAGCAGCCAGTGGATGAACTTCCAGGCTGCGCGCTCGCGGTCGTCTGTGCGCTTTAGAACCACCCATAGCGGCGCGCGGATCGAAGCGGTAGGAGCGTTCGTCGCCGTGGGAAACGTCCCCACGTCTAACCCGAAGTTGCCCCGTTCGCGCACGGTCTGCGTAAAGTTGTGCAGGCGGTCGGTCGAGGTCAACGCGAAAAGCACGCGCGCTGCGGCGAAGTCATCGCGGCTGCGTTCCGAGGATATGGCGCGATACGCACGTCCGGACTGCAAGTAGTTGAGCAGCGCTTCGATTGCCGATACGACCTCGGGCGAGGCGATTTGTAATTGCTGCGTCGGCGGGTCATAGATCGGCGCGCCGTGCGCATACAACCAGTCCTCTGCCGAGGCGTCGTTCGGATCGAAACCAAAGCATGCCGTGCCGGCGATCCGGTCGGTCGCGCCATCGCAGGCTTTACCGAATGCCTCCCAGTCCGCCGGTATTTCGGCCTGGCCGAGCGAGTTCATCCAGTCCCGGTTGGTCAGCACGATCTGCATATCGCCGCCGAACGGCGCGCCCAGCAGTTGTCCCCGCGGCGTGCGCCCCGCTTGTTGCACGAATGGGAACAAGTCGGCCCGGTCGGCGGCATCCCAGTTCAACATCGCGTCGTCGCTGCCGGTGAACCGGTCGAGCTGAGCCAGCAGCCCGCGTTGCGCGTAGAGCGCCGCTTCCGCCGGCTGAACCAGCGCGAGATCGGGCAACAAACCCGTCGCCGCGCCCTCCAGCAAAGCACGATGCTGCGCGGCAGGCTCACGGCGCTCCGGCACGACGACGATGTCGTCGCCGTTGGTCTGGTTCCAACGATCCACGAGCCGCAGGAAGGCGCGCTCGCGCGCGCCGCTCAGGGTGTGCCATGCCACGATCACCCGGCGCGGCTGCATGTTCGCGCATGCGACGAGCATGAGCAGGCTGAGCGCCAGCAGCGCGTGCACGGCTCGCTGCTTGATGCCGATTCTCATTCAGCCGTGCCTCCTGCCTCGAGCGGGACGACCGAGAACAATCCTTTGTCGTTGCGCACCAACCGGCCCACCGGCTGGCGCGTGTCGTGGCACGAGACGAGCACAGCGCCTTGCTCGAGCGCCCAGCGTTGCCACCGACGCTTGGTCTCGATCGTCACCATCGGCAACACATCATAGGCCGTGACCCAGGGCAGGCGCTCGAAGTGGATCATGAACGGCGCCATATCGCCGATCAGGAACACAGGGGCAGATTCGGCGCCGTTCGACGTAGGCTCGACAATCACGCTTTGATGGCCGGCGGTGTGGCCGGGCGTGGGCACTACGCGCACCGAGGGCGTGATCTGCGCTTCGCCGTCGAGCAGCGTCAGCACGCCGTGGTGCATGAGCGGGACGAAGTTCTCGGCGAAGTAGGTATTGCGCGTGCGCTCGTTCGGATGCGTCGCATCTTCGTATTCCTGGCGCTGCACATAGTAGCGCGCGTTGATAAACGTAGGCAACGGGTGCAATGCTTCGCTACCGGCGTGCGCTGCCCCCGCACTCAGCACGGTTGCCCAGCCGGAATGATCGCCGTGAAGGTGGGTGAGGATCACGATGTCAATGTCTTGAGGGCGTAGGCCATGCCGCGCGAGGTCGTCCATGAGCGTGCCGTGCGGCCGGCGCACGTCGTACTGCGTGGCGATCAAATCGTTGGGCTTGTCGCCGACGCCGCAATCCACCAGGATGCGCTTGCCGTCGGCCTCGATTAGCACGCAGCGCAACTCCTGCGGGACGCGGTTGAGGTCGTCGGGGGGCAACAGTTTCATCCACCGAACGCGCGGCACCAACCCAAACGTGCCGCCGCCATCCCAGTAGGACGTGCCATCGCTGAGTAGGTGGACGCGCGCCCGGCCGCAGCGCAGCGTGAGGGTATTCGCGTTCATGTCTGCAGGCCGCCAACTATAGCGCGCCTCTCATCGTCCGGTAATCTCCGCGCGGTATGATGGTTTGCGTTCAAAAGTAAAAGCCGGGTCGCCCCGAGCTACTAGGTTCACACAACTCAGGAGAATAGTGATCATGGCAAAACCAGTCGTTCTAACTGACGCCACCTTCGAAGAACTGGTGGAGAAGAGCAAGGGCGTGACGCTCGTGGATTTCTGGGCGGAGTGGTGCGGCCCCTGCAAGATGATCGCGCCGATCGTCGAGCAGATCGCCGAGGAGAACGACGGCAAGCTGACCGTCGGCAAGCTCGATGTGGATGCAAACAGCGAAACGGCGATGAAGTTCGGCGTGATGAGCATCCCGACGCTGATTTTGTTCAAGGACGGCGAGCCGGTGGAGCGCCTCGTCGGCTATCGCCCCAAGGAACAGCTCATGGCGAAAATCCGCCCGTATCTGAGCTAGCGGCACCGCTCAACCGCGCCAGATGCCGACGGGTGTACTTCCCGCTGGGGGCAAAATGCCCGGCGACTGAAGTCGCGGGCAATTTGCAGCAAAGCCGGCCATGCGCCGGCTTTGCCATGCGTTGCGCGCGGATTCATCCGCGCATATCCGCGCAATGCCCCCGTTAGAAAATGCACCCCTGCCGACTCGGACACGGGTCAGCATCTGGCGCGGTTGCTTTTCTCGCGATTTGCGCGGCGCTGCGCTATCGCGCAGGCGCCGTCGGTGTCGGTGGGATGGCCTGCGATGCGAGCGGCCGCGTGATGACCAGCACCGCCTCGAGTTTGTCGAAGTCCACACCGGGACGCACAATTGCCTGGCGCGATGTCTCGACATCCTGGCTGATCACGCGCTCGACGATGCCCACCGGCAGCGCCTGCGGCAGGGTACCGCCTAGGCCACTCGTGACGATCAGGTCGCCCGGCTTCAACTCCTCGGTCTGCGGCACGTTCTGCAGCAGCAAAATCCCCTCGCTCGTGCCGGCCACGGTGCCCGAGGCGCGTGACTCGACCAGCCGGACGTTGATGAACGACGCCGGATCGGTGAGCAATTGCACCTGCGACGTAGCGTAGCTCACCTCGCCCACGCGGCCCACCAGCGCCAGTCCACCGGCGACCACCGGCATGCCGATCTGGATGCCGTCGCGTTCGCCCACGTCTATGGTGATGTAGCGCACGAACGGGCTGGCATCGCCGGCGATGACGTTGGCGCACTTGCCCGCGTCCGGTGCGGTCGGCGCTTTGTCCTTGCAACGGATTGCATCGCCGATGCCGATCACGTCGGCGCCGACCAGCTCATAGGCCGGGTTGTCGTTGGCGAACTTCAACAGGTCGCGATACTGCTTGATCTCGGCCTGGAATTCGCGCAGGCGCACATTCTCCGCCTGCAGCGCAGTGACCTCGCGCTGCAGTGCTTCGGCGCGGGCGCGCAGATCCACCAGCTCGCCGGTCGAGCGGAAGAAATCGCTGATGATGCGCCCGGCGTCGCTCATCACTTGTTGGATCGGCCCGATCACGACCGAAAGGGGGCCTTGAGCGACCGGCGCCTGGGCAAGGAAGCTCAGCGCGAGCAAGATCGCGCTGAGCGCTACGAGCACGATGATCAAGATAGGTGAGCGGGAACGGGGACGGCTCATCGCACCATGGGGCGCAGCGGCGCGCGTGCGCGCGGGTGTTGTTCGGCGCCGGCGTTCAGGCGACGCGCCGTGCGCTGGTCATCGCCGGCCGCGAGGTGCTGTTGCGCTCTAAGCCGACCAGCACCTGACGCAGCTCGTCCAAATTTGCCAACACGGCTTCGGCGCCGCGTGCCACACAGGTGAGCGCGTCCTCGGCGATCCAAGTATGAATGTTGGTCTCGTCGGCGATGCGCTCGACCAGCCCTTGCAGCAGCGCGCCGCCGCCGGCCAGCGCGATGCCGGTCTCCATCAGATCGGCCACCAGCTCCGGCGGCGTTTCGTCCAGCGTGCTGCGCACCGTCTCGACGATGGTGTTGACCGAGTTCGACAGTGCCTCGCGGATCTCGATCGAAGACACCTCGACCGATTCCGGCAGGCCCGTCACCAGGTTGCGCCCGCGCAGCGTCATCGTCTTCTCTTCAGGCAGCGAGAACGCAGAGCCGATAGCGATCTTGATCTTTTCGGCCATGCGCTCCCCGATCAGCAGGTTGTATTTCTGGCGCGCGTAGTTGATGATGTCTTCGTCCATCTCGTCGCCGGCGACGCGGATGGAGCGGCTGACCACAATGCCGCCGAGGGCGAATACGGCCACCTCGGTCGTGCCGCCGCCGATGTCCACTACCATTGAGCCGTGCGCCTCGGTCACCGGCAGGCCGGCGCCGATCGCAGCGGCCATCGGCTCTTCGATCAGATAGACCTCACGCGCGCCGGCAGAGAGCGCGGCATCGTGCACGGCGCGCTTCTCCACTTCCGTCACACCGGAGGGAATGCCGATCACCACGCGCGGCCGGGGCACGTTGAACAGGTTGCGGCTATGCGCTTTGCGGATGAAGTAGTCCAGCATCGCCTCGGTGATCTCGAAGTCGGAGATCACGCCGTCGCGCAGCGGGCGAATGGCGACGATCTTGGCGGGTGTGCGCCCCACCATCTCTTTGGCTTCAGCACCGACCGCCAGCACCTGACGCGTTTTGCGGTTGACGGCAACCCATGAAGGCTCGTTGATCACGATGCCTTGCCCACGAACGGCGACGAGGGTGTTGGCCGTGCCCAGGTCAATTCCCAGGTCGAGCGAGAACAACCCGAGGAATCGGTCTATGATGCTTGGCATGTCTTAGTCCTCATAAACCCGTTGGTTGCCCGGTTAGCGTTCCGAGGCCCTACTAAGGATCAACGCGCGCGAGGCGATTAGAAGTCTCTCAGCGCGCGCAAACTGGAATCCTTGTCGGGGTTCCGGGATGCACGGTATAACCTCGATTATTATAGTTGACCGCCCGCAAACGGATTTCGAGATCTTCCCGGCGGATGCCCTCTAGGTGTTCGCCGGACGATAAGTTATCCACAGGAGATTCACAAAATTATGCTCTTCGATTCACATGTTGCGTTCATCGGCGGCGGCGTCATGGGCGAAGCGATGATCAAAAGCCTGCTTCGCTCCGGCACGTTGCGACCTGAGCAAATCACGCTCTCCGAGCCGAATACCGACCGGCGTAGCTTGGTCAGCGACCAGTATCACGTGCACGCCTATGCCGACAACGCCAGTTGCGCGCGCCACGCCGACGTGGTCGTGCTCGCCGTCAAGCCCCAAGTGATGGATCGAGTGCTCGAAGACCTGCGCGGCGCAATCCGGCCGAACGCGCTGATCTTCTCCATCGCCGCCGGCATCTCGATTGACACGCTGCGCGAGGGGCTAGGCGGGCACGAGTACATCGTGCGCGTGATGCCCAACACACCGGCGCAGATCGGCCAGGGGATCTCGGTGTGGACGTGTACCGATGCGGTGACCGACGTGCAGCGCGAACAGGCCATCCAGATCCTCAAGGCGATGGGCGACGAGGTGTTCGTCGAGGACGAGCAATACCTCGACATGGCGACGGCGCTCAGCGGCACCGGCCCGGCCTACGTCTTCCTGTTCATGGAAGCGCTGATAGACGCCGGCGTCCACATGGGCTTCTCCCGGCCCATCGCCGAACGGCTGGTGATTCAGACCATCCGCGGGAGCATCGAGTACGCCGCGGCTTCCAAGCTGCATGCGGCCCAACTGCGCAACCAGGTCACCTCGCCGGGCGGCACGACCGCTGCCGCGCTCTACCAGCTCGAGAAAGGCGCCTTCCGCACGGTGATCTCCAAGGCGGTATGGGCTGCCTACGAGCGCAGCTTGCAGTTGGGACGGAAGAAGGAGGACGCACGACGCAGGACGCAAGACGCATGACGCAAAACGTCCCGCGTCCCGCGTCTTGCGTCTTACGTGTCACACCTCGCGCGTTTCACCGCTCGCAACTCAGCGCCAGCAGCTCGCCCAGCGACTCGACGTCGTGCTCCATCGCATAGAGCAAGATGCCGCTTACGCCCTCAATCTGGTGTAGGCGGGTGATGAAGTCGGCGGTCCAGCGCAGGGCGGCCGCGCGCCTGCGGCCGGGCAGCTCGCGCGTCAGGGCGTCTATGAAGTCCGGCGAGACGCATGCGCCGGGCACGTTGTCGTCCAGCCAGCGCGCTTGTTCCAGCGTCGTCACCACCGCAACGCCGGCGATCAGCCGGCCGCGCGCCAGCGCCCCGAAGCCGGCCATCTGCTGGACGAAGGTCGCGAAGCGCGCCAGGTCGAAGACGGGCTGCGTCGCAATGAAGTCCGCGCCGGCAAAGACCTTAGCCGCGGCGCGCTCGGCCTGGATTTCGACCGGCCGGGTGAACGGGCTGCCCGCCGCGCCGATCAGGTAGCCGGGCCGGCCCGCAACGGCGCGCCCGCTGTCGAACCGCCCGTCGTCGCGTAGCTGCTTGGCCAGCCGGATCAGGCCGAACGAGTCGAGGTCGTAGACCGGCTGGGCTGTCCGGTGGTCGCCCAGGGCCGGATGGTCGCCGGTGATGCACAGCACGGCGTTGATGCCGAGCGCGCCGGCGCCCATCAGCTCGGCCTGCAACGCGATCCGGCTGCGGTCTTTGCACGACAGATTCATGATGGCTTCTATGCCGGCTTGCCGGAAGGCGGCGCACACGGCCAGCGACGACATGAACGGCTGCGCCAGCGGGCTGTCGGCCACGTTCACTGCATCCACCTGTGGGCCGAGCGCCCGGTAGCGGGCGATGGTCCGGCTCAAGTCGGCGTCCGCCGGCGGCCACAGCTCGGCCAAGATGACGAATTCGCCGGCGGCCAGTTTGCGTGCCAGCCGCCCGGGGATGTGCGGTACGGTCGGTGCGGCGTCTTCATTGCGCGCGGCCTGCGCCAGCCGCCACGGCAGTTGGTCGAGGATGAACGGGTAAGGGCAGGTGATGTGGGGGCCAACCTCGCATGTGCCGTCGTCGCGCACGCCGCCGCAGGGGCCGTTCAACATGCGCTTCGGGCAACGCGCGCGGGCTTGGTCAAGTGTAAGCGTCATGCGGTTTGGGATTGCAGATTTGCGATTGCGGATTTACGATTTGCCCACCGGAAGAGCGCCGTGTGTAGATTGTGGATCGTGGATCGTGAGTCGCCAATCGCCAATCATCACTCATCAATCATCAATCATCAATCGTAAACCGTAAATCGCCAATCGCAAATGGATCACGTCCTCTCTGCCGCCGATGAACGCGGGTTGAAGGCGCTGTCGCTGGACAGCCGGCTGCGCCGCGCGTTCTTCGACCTGCCGGCCAGCACGATCTGGGAGCTGGCCGAGGCCGTGCCGGAGCACGCCCGCCGCCGCGGCCTGGTCTACTGGCGCGACGGCAAAGAGGAGGTGATCAACATCTTCCTGCGCCCCACCGGCGTGCTGGCCGAGCAGATGAACTACTTCCACACGGTGTCCATCACGCTGCAGGAAGCGTTGAAGCGCGTGCCCGACCTCTACTTGGAAAATGCTGCAGTGCGCGAGGTGACGCCGCTGCAGCCGGAGGAAGAGGCCTGGCTGCGCGAGCTGTGGACGCCGGCGCATCGCAACGCGCATTGCGTGTTCGGCCGGCTGGATGCGATGGTGGACTTCACCAGCCCAACCTGGAAGGACACGCTGGCGTTCGTCGAGCCGAACCTGGTGGGCGTGGGCGGCATCTCGCTCATCCCCAGCGCGGAGGACGTGGCGATGGAGGTGATCGTGCCGGCCTTGCAGCGCGTCGCGCCGGATTTGCACCTGGAGCGGCACGAAGACCTGCGCGAGCTATTCATGCGCGAGCTGCAGGATCACCTCGAACAGATCGGCCGGCCGGGGGGCAACATCGTGCTGGCCGACGCCAAATACTCCGGCGACGGCCCGGCAGAGTTCGAGACGCTGCGCCAGTACTACACCGAGCGCGGCTACAACGTGTTCTACGCCGACCCCGCCGAACTCTACCTGCGCGACGATGAGGTGTGGTACGAGGATAAGCGCGTGGACCTGCTGTATCGCGACTATGCGCTGGCCGACTTTCCTTACATCGGCGAGGAGGGCGGCGACGTCGAGGCGATCCGGCTGCTCTTCAAGCGCAACCAGGTGGTCTCTTCGATGGCCGGCGACTTCGACCACAAGAGCACCTTCGAGCTGCTGACCGACTCGCGCTTCAGCCAGTTCTTCACGCCGGGCGAGCGGCAGCTCCTGCGCCGGCATGTGCTGTGGACGCGCGTGCTGACCGACCGCAAGACGACCGATCCCACCGGCGATGAGGTGGATTTGCCCGAATACACGCGCGCCAACCGCGAGCTGCTGGTGATCAAGCCGAACCGCTCGTACGGCGGCGACCGGGTGTTGATCGGGCCGGCGGCCAGCGACGCCGAGTGGCACGACGCGATTGACCATGCATTGACCGAGCCGGGCGATTGGGTCGTGCAGCGCCTGGCGCGCATCACCGCCTACGAGTTTCCGGTCGTCCAGCCCGACCGGACGATCAGCGTGCAGCCGTTCTACATGGTGGTCGGCTTCGCGCCGACGAAGTACGGCACGGCGGTGTTGGGCCGCGCCTCGCAAAAGCAGGTGGTGAACGTGGCGCAGCGCGGCGGCATGTGCGCGGTGCTGGTGGGCCGGCACGGCGAGCGGCTGAGGTAGTGTTAGGGTGTCGGGGGTGTCAGGTGGGTTGTCGAGTAGTGTTGCTTCGCAACAGGTCAGACCGCTCGGAGCGGTCTGACCTGTAGTAACGCCACCTCAAGTCGGCTAACGCGCTGTTAACCGCAAGGCAAGCCGGCCTTAACGCAACTGTGTTATTCTGCCTTGCGAGCGAAGGCTGGCAACCATGACATATCCCGCTGCGCCCGGCCAAGTCGCGCCGGAAGCGCTGTTCGTACCACCCCTGCGCCAACCGCGCCTCGACCGCGTCGCCGGTTGGGTCTCCAACGCGACTCATCCCCCCATCGTCGGCGTCTTCAGCGTGATCATTGCGGCGCTCGTCTCGGCGAAGCTCACTGCCTGGGCGTGGGGGGTGGGATACCTGTCACTGGCTGTTCTGTTGCCCACGCTCTATGTGGCCTGGTTGGTGCGGCGCGGTGAGATCGCCGACATGCAACTGCCGGATCGCCGTCAGCGCCTCAAGCCGTACTGCGTCGCCATCGCCTGCATGGGCTTGGCGGCGCTGGTGTTGCAGTGGGCACATGCGCCCCGCCTGTTACAGCAAATCGCGTTGATCAACGTTGTCCAGTCTGCTGCCTTGTTCTTAGCCACCCTGCGCTGGAAGATCAGCGCGCATTGCGCCTCGATGGGCGCGCTGGCCATGTTGACCTGGACGCTGTTCGGCGCCGGCAGCTTGCCGTTCTGCGCCGCTGTGCCGGCGGTGGCATGGGCGCGCGTGCGGCTGAAGCGACACGACGCCATGCAAGTGCTGGCCGGCGCGATGCTTGGCGCCGCTGTGGCCTGGATCGTCCTGCGCTGAAATACACCCGATGCGCATCGCCCTGTTTACCGAAACCTTCTTGCCACGCGTGGATGGCGTGACGAATACGCTGTGTCGCCTGTTGGATCATCTGGCGGCGCGCGGACACGAAAGCATCCTGTTTGCGCCGGAAGGCGCTCCGCCGCGCTACGCGCATACGCCGGTGGTCGGATTGCCCGGCAGGCGCTTGCCGATGTATCCCGACTTCAAGCTGATCTCGCCCTTTGCGCCCATCGGCGGGCCACTGTGCGACTTCGCGCCGGACTTGGTGCACACGCTCAACCCCATCACGCTGGGCTTGGCGGCGATCCGTCAAGCGCGCAGGATGGGCGTGCCGGTCGTCGCTTCGTATCACACCGACGTGCCTGGCTTCATGGCACGCTGGGGCTATCCCTTGCCGGCGATGTTGATGACGCGCTACATGCGCTGGGTGCACAACCAGGCCGACCTGAATCTGTGCCCGTCGTCGGTGACGCTGGAGGCGCTGGCGCGCCAAGGCTACCGCCGGCTGAAGGTGTGGAGCCGCGGCGTGGATACCACGCTGTTCAATCCGAACAAGCGCAGCGAGGCCTGGCGCGCCCGGTTGACGTGCGGCCAACCGGATCGCCCGTTGCTGCTGTTCGTCGGGCGGCTCTCGCACGAGAAGCGTGTGCACTGGATCCATCGCGTCCTGAACGCTTTGCCGGACGTGCGCCTGGCGATCGTCGGCGATGGCCCGGCGCGCGAAGGCTTGCAGCGCCTGTTCTTCGACGCGCCGGTCGTCTTCACTGGCGTGCTGCGCGGCGAAGATTTGGCCGCTGCCTACGCCAGCGCCGACATCTTCGTCTTCCCCGCCGCCAACGAGACGCTGGGCAACGTGGTGCTGGAGGCCATGGCGTCCGGCCTACCGGTGGTCGCGCCGCGTTCGGGCGGCTTGCTGGACCACGTCGTGCATGGCGAGACGGCGCTGCTGTTCCAGCCAGAAGATTGCCAGGCGCTGGTCGCCGCCGTGCGCGAACTGGTGCAAGACCCGGCGCGGGCGAAGCAGATGGGGCAGGCCGGCCGCGCGCGTGTCGAGCCGCGCACCTGGGCAGCAGTGCTCGACGGCCTGCTAGATGACTACCGCGCGCTGCTGGCGGCGCAGCCCGCCCCCAGCGCGCCATCGCCGCGCCGGTTGCAACGAGCCGATCGCCGCAGCCTCGCCTAACTCGCCCGGCCGATGGCCTTCGATCCGGCAACCGAAGCACGTCTCACCCTGCTGCGGCTGGCCGCGATCGTCGTCGTCAGCTTCGGCCTCACCCTCATCAGCAGCACGCTCGAACCGGCGCTGCTGAGCAGCAAAGTCATCGCCCTCGTCCCCGACCGCACGGCCGATGCCGCAGTGTTCGGCGCGGTCACGTTCGGTGGCTTGTTGGTAGCCGTCTTTGCCCAGCCGCTCATCGGCGCGTGGTCGGATCGGGCGCGCACGCGGCTGGGCCGGCGTCTGCCGTTCATGCTGGCCGGTGCGACCGGTGCCGTCGCCGGCTTGATCCTGATCGCGTCGGCGGACTCGATCGCGCTGCTGGTGGCCGGCCTGCTCCTCACCCAGCTCAGCACGAACAGCGTCCTGGCGTCGTGGCAGCCGGTCATCGCCGAGGGCGTGCCACAGGCGCAGCGCGGCCTGGCCTCGGGCTTCAAGGCCGGCTTCGATTTGCTGGCGGCGATCGTGGGCCGGCTGGCGGCTGCGGAGCTGGTGAGCCTTCAGCCGGAATGGGGGAGCGCGGCGCTCTATGCCGCAATCACCGTCCCGATCGCCGGCCTGCTCCTCACGCTGCTTATCACGGTGCGGGCGATGGGCGTGGACCGGTCGGCGCCAAAAGTCGAAGCGCCCCTGCCCGTCGCGAGCGCACTGCGCCAAGCCTTCACCGTGGACGTGCGCGCGCATCCCACGTTCGGCTGGTGGTTCGCTAATCGCGTGCTGTTCTGGGCCGGGGTCATCGGGTCGAGCGTCTTCTTGCTGTTTGCCGCGCGCGACGTGTTCGGGATGAGCGAGGCCGAGGCGCAGCGCGTGATCGGACGGGTGATCGTGGTGCTGGGCACGGCGCTGGGGCTGGTGATCCTGCCGGCGGGTTGGCTGGCGGATCGGGTAGGACGCCGGCCGATGGTGATTGCCGCGGGGCTGATGGCTGCGACCGGCGCGGCGCTCGCCGTGGTCAACTTCAACCTGATCTTGCCGGTGGCGATCTTGATCGGCGCAGGCACAGGCATCTATCTGAGCAGCAGCCTGGCGCTGATCAACGACATCGTGCCGAAGACGGAGGCGGCGCGTTACCTGGGCGTAGCAAACATCGCGACGGCCAGCGGGAGCGCGTTGGCCCGGCTGGGGGGCGGCGCGCTCATCAGCGGGCTAAACGGCGCGACCGGCTCCAGCGTGATCGGCTACCAGGCGCTCTACGCAGTCGTCGCAGTGTTCTTTGTGCTTAGCGTGATCGTGATGGCGCTTGCGCCGGCGGCGCGTCCGACCAGTAGCCCCAGTCGCGCCCGCGCCAGCGCGACGGCAGCAGATTGAAATACAGCAGGAAGCAGCGCAGCGAGGAGTGCGCGATTTTGCGCATCACGCCGCGTTCCAGCCGGCGATGGTCGCGCGCATAGACCACCAGGCCGGGCGCGAACATCGTCCGGTAGCCGTGCCGCTTGATGCGCCAGGCGATCTCGGAGTCTTCGTTGCAGGTCAGGCGCAAGTCGAAGCCGCCTACGTCGCGGAAGGCCGCGCGGCTGATGAGCAGGTTCGAGCCGGTGGCGGCAGGGATGCCCAGCATGGCGAAGAACCCTTGGGCGCGGGTGAACCAGCGATGGTAGGGGATGAAGCGATCGCAAGCTTTCTTCGCGCCGTAGATCGCGCCAAGGCGCGGGTCACTCGTATCCATCCGGGCCAGATCGCTGAAATAGGTGAGCGAGAAGATCACATCGGCGTCGGTGAAGAGCAGCCAGGGCGTGTTGGCCGCTTCTGCGCCGATCTGGCGCGCAGCCACGACGTTGCACGGCTGCTGGATGATCACGGTGCGGCGCGGCCGGATGTCGTGCACGAGCTGGGGCGTCTCGTCGTCGCTGGCGTCCACCACGATGAGCTGCACGTCGTCGGGCAACGACGCCAGAAAGGCGCGGATGTTGTAGCGCTCGTTGCGCGTCGGCAGGATGATGGTCAGATCCTCGATCTGCACGGTCAATCGTCCTCTTCGTTCAGCAACCAGTGGGCCAGCCGGCGCTCGAGCAACAGTTGCGCGGCATCTTCGGCATCGCTGCCCTGCGCTGCCGGCCGAAAGGTAACTTGGCACACGCGCCAGCCCTGCCGGCCCCACTTGTTGAGCGCCTGCGTCAGTTGCTCATCGGCCGACTTGGTGCGCTCGAGCGCGATGGTCTCGATGCGATACTCGAAGCGTTGCACAAGTCGAATCATCGGTCGCGCGTGTTGCGCCGTGATTAAGAGGGTGTGAAGTGGGGGTGAAGAGAGTGTCGGTGGTGTCGAAGAGTGTCGGCGGTGTCAAGGGTGTCGCGAGTGGCCGGGTGGTGATCAGCATGCCCGCGCAGCTTATCTTCGTGCATGCGCGTTGAAGATCGCTCGTGTGCGTTTGCTGATAGGGACATACGCCCCGACCGATTGTTTGATCTGCGCATCGCGTCTCCCCTGGCGCTGCAGCACGGGCCAGAGCCTAAACATGGCGCAAACCGGCAATAGCTTTTGATGGCATTACCGTGAGTGCTACTCTGTCACTAGCCTGCACAGGCAGCATGTCATGCCCGCGAACGCGGGCATCCAGATCTGCGCATAGCTGGATTCCCACTTTAATCCCACGGCCGTTAGGTCACAGCAGTTTGACAATTCACCCGCCCATGCCTAAATTCTCTGCATTCCCGCGCGGCATGCTGGGCCACGACGCTGCCACATCACCAGCCGGCTGCCGGGTCAGCGAGAGGATCGAGAAAGCAACAGTTGGTTTCTTTATTCGTCACGAGGAGGAAGACATGTCAAGTCGCTCAGATCGCATCCATCCTGCCGTGCCCAAGCTGCAAAAACAGCTCCAACACGGGCGCATCAGCCGCCGTGAGTTCTTGCGCACGGTGACCTTGCTCGGCGTGAGCGCCTCGACCGCTTACGCGATGGCGGCGTGCGCGCCCGCGCCGGCTGCGCCTGCGGCCCCGGCAGCGCCGGCCCAGCCGGCCGCCGAACAACCCACAGCAGCGCCTGCGCCGGCCACCGGCATGCCCAAGCGCGGCGGCGTGCTCAAGGTCGGCATCCCCGTGCCGGCCGTGGATCACCCGGCGCGCTTCTCGTGGGTGTTCGACAGCAACGAGTTCCGCCAGGTCTACGAATACCTCACCGAAACCGGGCCCGACAACATCACCCGACCGTATCTCTTGGAGAAGTGGGAGGTCAACGACGACCTGACCGAATGGACGCTCTTCCTCAGGAGGGGCATCAAGTGGAGCAACGGCGATGAGTTCACCAGCGAGGACGTGCTGTTCAACTTCAAGGAGTGGCTGAAGCCGGAGACCAAATCGTCCATCCTCGGCTTGTGGGAAGGCTTCCTCAAGATCGAGAACGTCAAAGCAGTGGACGACTACACCGTCAAGCTCATGCTCGACGCGCCCAAGCTGGACGTGCCGGAAACGTTGTTCCACTACCCGGCACAGATCATGCACCGCAGCTTCAACGGCGACCTGACTACGCTGAAGAACCCCGGCACCGGCCCGATGAAGCTGGACGAGTTCAAGGTCGGCGAGCGCGTGGTGGTCAGCCGGCGGGACGGCTATTGGCAGAACGGCGCCGACGGCAAGCCGCTGCCTTATCTCGACGGCATCGAGTACATTGACCTGGGCAACGACCAGACGGCTTACGTCGCTGCGCTGCAGTCCGGCCAGATTGACGTGATCTACGACCCGACGGTGGACACCTACCTCGCCCTGCGCGACAAGCCCGGCATTGTGGTCGAACCGATCACCACCAGCCAGGTGCGCGTGTTGCGCATGCGCGTGGATCTCGACCCGTGGAAGGACAACCGGGTGCGCCAGGCCTTCAAGCTGATTCAGGATCGTGAGGCCATCCTGGAGAAGGCCTACTTCGGCCAAGGCCAACTGGGCGGCGACTTCCACGTCTCGCCGGTGCACCCCGAATACGCGCCGATAGACCTCCCCAAGTACGACCCCGAGCGCGCGAAGCAACTGCTGGCCGAAGCCGGCATCACCACGCCGCTCAAGATGAAGATCAGCGTGGGCACGGGCTGGACGGATGTGGTGGCCTACGCCGAGGCAGTGAAAGAAAGCGGCAAGGCCGGCGGCTTCGACATCGAGCTGGACACCATGCCCAACAGCGCCTACTGGGACTTGTGGACGGAGACGCCGGTGGGCATCACCCCGTGGACGCACCGCCCGCTGGGCGTGATGGTGCTGCCGCTGGCCTACATCGCCGACGCGAACGGCAACCCGGTGCCGTGGAACGAGAGCCGCTGGGTGGACGAAGAGTTCAGCGCGCTGCTCAAGAAAGCACAGGGGACAATTGACATCGAGGCGCGCCGGGCCATCATGAAGGATATCGAGACCATCCAGCGCGATCGCGGCTCGGTCGCCATCGCCTGGTGGCAGAACGTGTGGGACATCAAGTCGCCTAAGGTGAAGGGCACTTCGGCCCACCCGACGCACTACCAGCTTTGGCGCGAAGCGTGGCTCGACCCTGACGCGAAATAGGAATTGAAAATTGAAAATTGAGAATTGAAAAGAGAGCGTGCAAAATCGCGTTCTCAATTTTCAATTCTCAATTTTCAATTCTGGAGTAATGGCTCGTTTTCTTCTCCGTCGCAGCCTTTCCCTGGTATTGACGTTGTTCCTCGTCTCGATCGCCGTCTTCGCGATCAGCGAGATCGCGCCCGGCAACATCGCCATCAACTCGCTGGGCAACACCATCACCCCGCAACAAGAGGCCAGCTTCAACGCGCAGAACGGGCTGGACCAGCCGGTGCTCACGCGCTACGTGCGCTGGCTGATCGGCAGCGACTGGCAGGCGCAGCAGTTGATCGGCAATCCGGTCACGCGCATCTACGACGAGGCCAACAACCGAACAAGCTGGTGGGGCGTGCTGCCCGACGGCACGCTCTATCAGAACAAGGCGACCGACGACGGCAACGCCATCATCCGCATCGAACGCCGGCTCGACCCGGCCACCGGCCAGCCCGTGATCCGCGAAGTGACGCTAGGCGAGGACGCGTGGACGACGAACGCCGAGGGTTTTCAGGTGTATTGGGGCGTGGACACCGAGGGGCGCGCTGCGATGTGGGTGAAGGGCGAGCAAAACGAAGCCTGGGTGTTGACGCAAGCCTCGTGGAAGAACACCAAAGGCGCGCCGAGCCAATACATCCCGCTGCAGTATGGCTTGCTGCGCGGCGATCCGGGCGTGTCGTTCCGCACGCGCAAACCGGTAGCCGAAACCATCATCCCCTGGACGTTGAACTCGCTGCTGCTGGCCGGCATCGCGTTCGTCGTCGTCATGCCGCTGGCGTTGCTGCTCGGGCTGATCGCCGGGCTGAACGAGGGCAAATTCGTGGATCGCTTCCTCTCGGTGACCAGTCTGATCGCCACGGCGACGCCGGAGTTCGCCACCGGCGTCTTCCTCATCGTCATCTTCTCATCGTGGCTGGGCCTGCTGCCCGGCGCCGTCGTCGTCACCAGCAACCAGTCCATCCTGGCCAACCCAGCGCAGCTCATCCTGCCCGTCCTTACGCTCACGCTGATCGAGTTGGGCTACGTGTTGCGCATCACCCGCGCCAGCATGGTCGAAGTGATGCGCACGAACTACATCCGCACGGCCACGCTGAAAGGTTTGCCGCGCTCGCGCATCGTCTTCAAGCACGCGTTGCGCAACGCGCTGATGGCGCCGATCACGGTCATCATCCTGCACGTGAACTGGCTAATCGGCGGGATTGTGGTGGTCGAGACGCTGTTCGGCTATCCCGGCCTAGGGCGCTATGTGCTGGAGGCGGCGCTGTTCAAGGACGTGTTCGCCATCGAGGCAGCGGCGATGCTGCTCGTCGTCATCGCCGTCGGCACACAGCTCATCGCGGATATCATCTACACGTACCTCAATCCGAGAATCAGGTATGCCTGATTTCACATTTGTCATTTCTCATCTTTCATTTCGGCGTGCATATGCGCTGCTCACTTCAAATGAGCAATGAAAGATGAAAGATGAAAGATGGTTACCGCGGAGCGTTCGCTACAACTTCCCGCAAGCCCGTCGCGTTGGGATCGCTTCAAAGCGCGATTGCAGCCGCTCGTGCGCTCGAAGACGGCGCTGGTCGGCTTGAGCCTGGTGATGTTCTGGGTGGTCGCGGCGCTGTTTGCCGACGACTGCCTGATCAACCCGGCCTGTTGGTTCGGCAGCCCGGACTATACCCCGCGGCCGCTGATCGCTCGCTACGACCCGTATCAGTCCTTCCGCGGCGCCGGCCTGCAAGGCCCCAGCGCCGAGCACTGGCTGGGCACCGACCGGCAGGGGCGCGATCTGTGGGCGCGCATCATCCACGGCGCGCGCATCATCCTGGTGCTTGCGCCGGTCAGCGTGCTGATGGCGCTGCTGGTCGGCGGCACGCTCGGCCTGGTCGCCGGCTACTTCGGCGGCGGCGTGGACGAAGTGGTGATGCGCTTCCTCGACGCGATGATGGCCTTCCCGCAGATTCTGCTGTATCTGGTCATCATCGCCGCGTTGGGGCCGAGCGCGGTGAACATCGTGCTGGCGATCACCATCGCCGGCGCGCCCGGCATCGCCCGGCTGGTGCGCAGCCTCACGCTCGACATCAAGACGCGCGACTACATCGCCGCCGCGCAGACGCGCGGCGAAAGCCCGTGGTACATCATGTTCGTCGAGATCCTGCCCAACGCGCGCGGGCCGATCTTGATTGACGCGATGCTGCGCGTGGGCTACGCCGTGTTCGCCATCGGCACGCTCGGCTTCCTCGGCCTGGGCCTGCCGCCGCCGTCGCCGGATTGGGGCAGCATCGTCAACGCCGGCCGCAAGTTCATCCAAGCCGGCCATATCTGGGACGCGCTGTGGGCGTCGCTGGCCACGGCGTCGCTGGTGGTCGGCCTCAGCCTGCTGGCCGATGGGCTATCGGAGCAGTTGAACAAGTATCGCTAGTTGCCTTGAACCAGCAACCTGTCGTTTCCGTCAGAAACCTGGCCATCGCCTACGAGACGGCGCGCGGCCTGGTGCCGGCCGTGCGCGACGTGTCGTTCGACATCCATCGCGGCGAAACGCTCGGCCTGGTGGGCGAAAGCGGCTGCGGCAAGAGCACCGTCGCCTATGGCCTGGTCAACTACCTGGGACGCAACGGTCGCATCACCGGCGGCAGCATCCTGTTCCAGGGCCGGCCGTTGGTCGGGCAGAGCGAGGAGGCGCTGCGCAAGCTGCGCGGCAACCAGATCTCGATGGTCTATCAAGACCCGATGACCTCGCTCAACCCCGTCTTGCGCATCGGCGACCAGATGACCGAAGTGCTCACCGTGCACCAGAAGATGCGCAAAGACGAAGCGCGCGCGCGATGCGTCGAAATGCTGCGCCGCGTCTACATGCCCGACCCGGACAAGGTGATGGAGCGCTACCCGCACCAGATCTCCGGCGGACAGCAGCAGCGCGTGGTGATCGCCATGGCGCTGCTGAACAACCCGGCCTTGTTGATCATGGACGAGCCGACCACGGCGCTCGACGTGACGGTGGAAGCCGCAGTGCTCGACCTGATCGCCGATCTGCGCCGCGACTTCGACACGGCCATCCTGTTCATCAGCCACAACCTGGGTGTGATCGCGCGCGTGAGCGATCGCGTGGGCGTGATGTACGCCGGCGAGCTGGTGGAGCTGGCGCCGGTGCAGGAGATCTTCGCCAACCCGCGCCACCCCTACACACAAGGGCTAATGCGATGCGTGCCGCGCCTGGGGTCGAGCAAGCTGGACAGCGTGCTATATCCGATCCCCGGCCGCGTGCCGCCGCCGCACCGCTTGCCGCCCGGCTGCGCCTTCGAGCCGCGCTGTTCATATGCGCGCGAGGCGTGCCGCGCCGAGCGCCCTGCGCTGCGCCCGCTGCGTGGGACGGCTGTCCCCCACATGACGCGCTGCCTCTTCTCGGAGGAGATTGATCCGAAACAATGGCGGCCGCCGGATGACTTCGCACTGCCGCAGCCGGCGAACGACGGCGTCACTGGAGAAACCATCCTCTCAGTGGAAGGGCTGAAGACGCATTACCGGCCGGCCTCGGCCTCGCTGCTCGGCGCGTTCGGGCTGGGCCGCAGGGATGTGGTGCGGGCGGTGGACGGTGTGAGCTTCAGCCTTCCCAAAGGTAAGACGCTCGGCATCGTCGGGGAATCCGGGTGCGGCAAGAGCACGTTGATCAAAACCATCATCGGCCTGGAGGACATGACCGACGGCAAAGCCGAGTTCATCGGCTTCGACCTGCGCCGCCGCGCCGGCCAACGCGAACTCGCGCTGATCCGCGAGTTGCAGATGGTCTTCCAGAACCCCGACGCGACCATGAATCCGAGCTACAGCGTCGGCCAGCAGATCGAGCGCCCGCTGCGGCGCTTCAAGGTGGTGCCGAAGGATCGAGTTCGCGACGAAGTGATTCGCCTGCTGCGCGCGGTCAAGCTGGACGAGCATTACTACGACCGGCTGCCGCGCCAGTTAAGTGGCGGCGAGAAGCAGCGCGTCGGCATCGCCCGCGCGTTCGCCGCCCGGCCCGACCTGGTGTTGTGCGACGAGCCGGTCTCCGCGCTGGACGTATCGGTGCAGGCCGCCGTGCTCAACTTGCTGCTGGAGATCCAGCGCGAGCACGGCACAACCATGATCTTCATCGCCCACGACTTAAGCGTGGTGCGCTTCTTCTGCGATTACATCGCGGTGATGTACCTCGGCCAGATCGTCGAGATCGGCCCGGCCGAGGCGATCTACGCGCCGCCCTATCACCCCTACACCGAGTCGTTGCTGGCGGCAGTGCCGATCCCCGACCCCGGTGCGACGCCGACGCACATCCGGTTGCAAGGCAACGTGCCCAGCCCGGCCAATCCACCGAGCGGCTGCCGCTTTCACACGCGCTGCCCGCGGCGTGGCCTGTTGCCCGACGGCGGCCGGATCTGCGAGACGGACGAGCCGCCGTGGCGCGACGCCGGCGAGGCGCACCGCATCCTCTGCCACATCCCGCTCGAACGGTTGCGCACCATAGAAAGCACAGGGAAGTGATGAGCGGATGGCGAGCGCCGGCAGCAAGCGGATCAGAAATGCAACAGCGCGAGGCATAGAGCCGCGCTAGGGTGCGGCTCTATGGATAATCGGCATCGGTGCACGTTCCCTGCCACTGAAACACACCTCAACCAATCACGCATCGCTATCCTCGATCCGGCGCGCGATGCGATCGAGCACGGTGGCTGCGTCGGTGATCTTCGGCGCCAGCGACGGCATCGGCGTGCCGGGAATAAGGAAGGCGATCCGCCGGGCGTCAATCTCGATCCAGCCGAAGCCGGTTGCATCTGCCAGTGCTGTCAAGCCGCCTGACTGTCCGCCAACCCAGCGTTTGCGCAGGTCGAGGATCGCCGCGCGCACCTCGGCGTCGAACAGACGCGCTGCCCATGTGCCGTCTGCCGTCGCCACGCGAAAGGACGACCGGAACTCGTCATCGCCGAGGTCTGCTTCCGGCATATCGCCGAAGCGCCAATCGAGCAGCCCGCCGCGCAGCCGAGGCTCGACTGAGATCTGCGGCAGGGAAACGCCGGCGGTGACCGGCCGCACGACCATCGTGTAGATGTTCACTTTCTCCTGGCGTCGCTGCGGGCTATAGCGAACGCTGCGCTGCCAGATTTGCAGCGGCTGCCCGTTGAACATGCCTTCCAATTCTTTGGATTGCCATCCGGCGCCGCGCTCTTGGATGCGCTCCTGCGTGCGCTCGGCCGGTGGCGACAGGCCGAGCTGCTTGCCCAACGCCTGCAAGTCGCCCTTGTTGGCGCGGTATAGCCAGATCACCACCGCGACGACGGCGGCGACTCCGATGATGAATATCAGCAGATTCTCCATCGCAGATGCTCCGTTCGATGTGAAAAGTTTTGCCCCTCTATTTAGACGTGACGGATGGCCTCGGGCATCTGGGAGGATAGTCGTGATGCACAGTGTCTGCTGCGCATGCATTCGACAACAGGGCAAAACGCTATAGAAACCTTTCGGTTGACGTTTGTTTCTACCTCTGGTATAAAATCTACCAATGGTAGAAATGACGCCAGCACGTGTGCGTCGCGAACGCGACAAGCTCAACCAGCGCCAGGCCATCCTGAACGCCGCGCGCGAGATCGCCGCCAGCGAAGGCTGGGGCGCCGTCACCACCCGCCGCGTCGCCGAGCGCATCGAATACACGCACCCCACCATCTACGAACACTTCGAGAGCAAGAGCGCGCTGCTGGCCGAGCTGACCCGCGAGGGCTACCGGCTGCTGCTGGCCGAACTGCGCGCGGCCCGCGCCAAGGCGCATGACCCTGCGCAGGCCGCCCAAGCCATGGCACAGGCGTATTGCACCTTCGCCTGGACGCACCGCGAGCTATACGAGGTGATGCACGGCCTGAGCGGCACGTGCATTGAACCCGACGCGTATCGCAAAGAGGGCGAGGCGGTCATCGCCGAGGCGCGCGCTGCGATCGAGGCCTGGGCCAAAGCCGAGAAGGTGAAACTGGCGAATGCAGATGACGCCGTGCTGATCCTATGGAGCGTGCTGCACGGCATCGCATCGTTGGCGTTGAACAAACAGATCGTGGGCGGCAAGAAGCATGCTGCCGCGTTGGCCGCCCGCGCCGTGGATGATTTGTTGTCCGCCTGGCGCGCGGCGAGGTGTGTGTGATGGTGGTGTGGAGATTGGTAACTGGTAACTGGTAATTGGTAACTAGTAACTAGTAACTACCAATTACCAATTACTAGTTACCAGTTACCAATTTACCAGTTGCTCAAAAAGGAGAGAACATGAAATTTAAACAACCGTTCGCAGCAAAGAAGGGGGATGCGGACAACTGGGCAGCGGTTGCCGGCAGCGCGCCGGTTACGCTCGCGCCGAAACCTGTTGACAAGGCCTTCGACTACTTCGACTTCGACTCGCTCCTGAGGCCCGAGGAGCGCGAGGTGCGCGACAAAGTGCGCGCCTTCGTCGAGGCGGAGGTCACGCCGGTGATCAACGAGTATTGGGAGAAGGACGAGACGCCGATGTTCCTGCTGGAGAAGCTGGCGTCGCTGAACATCTGCGGCGGCTCGATTCAAGGCTATGGCTGCCCGGGCTTCTCGCCGTTGCTCACCGGCCTGGTGCAGTTCGAACTCACGCGCGGCGACGGCTCGATCGGCACTATGTTCGGCGTGACCAGCGGGTTGGGCATGATGAGCATCTACCTGTGTGGCAGCGAGGCACAGAAGCAGCACTGGCTGCCCCGGCTGGCGCGCATGGAGGCCTTCTGCTCGTTCGGCCTGACCGAGCCGTATATCGGCAGCGACGCCTCGCACATCCAGACCACGGCGAAGAAGGTCGGCGACACGTATGTGCTGAACGGCGCCAAGCGCTGGATCGGCGGCGCAACCTTCGCCGATGTGACGGTGATCTGGGCGCAGGACGATCAAACCGGCCAGGTGGGCGGCTTCCTGGTCGAGAAGGGCACGCCGGGCTTCTATCCGACCAAGATGAAGGGCAAGCTGGCGTTGCGCGCGCTGCCCAACGCCGACATCAAGCTGGAGAACTGCGTCATCCCGGCCAGCAACCGGCTGGAGAAAGCCAATTCGTTCCGCGACACGGCGGCCGTGCTGCGCGCGACGCGCCTAGGCGTGGCCTGGGCGGCGATCGGGCATGCGCAGGCGGCGTATGAGCTGGCCTTGTCGTATGCGAAGAAGCGCCAGCAGTTCGGCCGGCCGATCGCCGGCTTCCAGCTCATCCAAGAGAAGCTGGTGAAGATGTTGGCCGAGCTGGAATACATGAAGATCACCACAGCGCACCTCAGCCGGCTGAGCGAGACGCCGAACAGGCTGACCGACGGCATGGCCTCGCTGGCCAAGATGAACAACGCGGCCAAGGCGCGGCAGATCGTCGCTATGGCGCGCGAGATTCTGGGCGGCAACGGCATCCTGCTGGAGCATCACGTCATGCGCCACTTCGCCGACATGGAAGCGGTCTACAGCTACGAGGGCACGAACGAGATCAACACGCTCGTCGTTGGGCGGGAGATCACGGGGTTGCAGGCGTTTGCGTGAGAGCCAAGATTCAAGAGCCAAGCTCGGTAGATCCAAATTCACGGCCTTGGAGGCGTGGGGGCAGTGATTTCACGCACGCAGCAGTAACGCTGCTCCAAGGCGCGGACGATGAACTTAGCCATGCGACTGATGCTGGGGGCAGGTGCGCTTTCAGCAGGCTATGCGCGTGGTTGAGCACATTCTGATCTGTCCAGGCGTCGCCTACTTCGAGTTCGAGAACAGCGGCAGGGGATTTGGTAGACGGCGGCCGGAGGTTGAACGGCGGCTTAACGATGGCATTGCTGGGCACGGAGGGTTCGATTCGCGTGCTCAGCGAGGATACCCTGGTCGTGCAGAACGCAGCCGGGCAACGCGAAGAGCGATTTCCGGCCGACCAGTTCGGCGGCTGGACCTATGCCTGGGATTGCTTGCTCAACGACTTAATCCAGTGGGTGGACGGCGGCGCGGCACCCACGACAGGCTTGCCGAACGTCTCGAAGAGCGCCGAACTCAACCTGGCTGCCTACGTCTCCGCCGTGCGCGGCGATCGGGTGGATTTGCCCCTCGCATCCAGGGCTGGGGCTTCAAATACGCCGACGTGACCGACAACACCGACGGCGCATGCCTGGGCGTAGAGTTCGGTTTCACCGCTGTGGCCAGCTTGGACGCCAATCCGTTCGACCTCAAGCGCATGTTCGAGAAGCATGGCCTGACGATCACCAGCTTCTGTGCGCACGCCAACCTGCTCGATCCCACCGCGCCATGGCGCTACGGCACGGCCCAAATCATCAAGGCGGTGCGCGCCGCAGCCGCGATCGCGGTGAAGCACGTCATCACCACCGAGGGCGATCCCAAGACGGATTTCCGCCATAACCTGACCGGGAAGGAGGCGCTCTTCACCATTCGCGAGAAGCTCTACGAGCCGCTGCGCGTCGCGGCGGACCACGGCGTGAAGATCCTGCTGGAGCCGCACGGCAAGTACACCGACTCGGTAGACCACATGGAGAAGATCCTGGAGTTGTGCAACTCCGACGCGCTCGGCGTCAACCTGGATACGGGTAATCTATGGCTAGGGGGCGGCGATCCGGTCGAGATGGTGAAGCGACTCGGCTCGAAGATTGAGCATGTGCACTGGAAGGACTGGCCGGCGGATATGGAGGCCAAGCGCGGCCACATGTACGGCGCGGGCATGGCCGTCATCCCGCTGGGCAGCGGCGTGGTGGACATCAAGGGCACGTTCGAGGCCCTGACCAAAGCCGGGTTCGACGGGTACACCACGCTGGAAGTCGCAGGCGACGAGAATGTGAAACAAAGCTATGCGTTCCTGAAGTCGCTCGGCGCAGAGTGACCCGGACTCCCAGAGGCGCACGGAGTAGCTCGTCGGCGCGGCATGCGGACTTGGCGATAATCCATTACCATGATCCAACAAGCCATCGCCAAGCTGTTCACCCACACCTCGCTGACTGCCGAAGAGGCCGAAGAGACGATGAACGAGATCATGCGCGGCGCGGCCACGCCGGCGCAAATCGGCGCTTATCTGGCCGCGCTGCACATGAAGGGCGAATCCGCCGACGAGATCGTGGGCAGCATGCGCGCGCTGCGGGCGCACATGGCGCGCATCCCCACCCACCAGCCCAAGCTGATTGACGTGGTCGGCACCGGCGGCGACCGCTCCAACACCTTCAACATCAGCACAACGACGGCGTTCGTGGTGGCCGGCGCAGGTGTGCCGGTGGCCAAGCACGGCAACCGCGCCGCGTCGTCGCAGAGCGGCAGCGCCGACGTGCTCAGCGCGCTGGGCGTAAAGGTGGATCTGACGCCGGAGCAAGTCGGCCGGTGCATAGACGAGATCGGCATCGGCTTCGCTTTCGCGCCGGTGCACCATCCGGCGATGAAGAACGTCGCCGGCCCGCGCCGCGAGATCGGCCAGCGCACCATCTTCAACATCATCGGCCCGCCCAGCAACCCGGCCTTCGCCCGGCATCATCTGCTCGGCGTGTGGGACCGGCGCTACGTGCGGATCATGGCTGACGTGCTGGTGCAACTAGAGGACGAACATGCGCTGGTGGTCAGCGGCTCCTCGCCGCAAGTGGCCGGCATTGACGAACTCACCACAGTTGGGCCGAACACGGTCGCCGAGGTGCGCCACGGCCAGGTGGTCGAGTATCAGCTCGATGCGCTGGACTACGGCTTCAAGCCGGCGACGCTCGACGATCTCGGTGGCGGCTCGCCGGACTTCAACGCAGCGATCACGCGCGCCATCCTCGCCGGCGAGGACGTGCAGGCGCGCTGCGACGTGGTGCTGCTGAACGCCGGCGCCGCGCTCTACGCTGCCGACGCCGCGCCGGACATCGCGACCGGCATCGAGATGGCGCGCGAGAGCATCCGCAGCGGCGCCGCCTTGAAGAAGCTGGAGGCGCTAATTGAGCTGAGCCAGAAGCTGGGCAGCGGCGGATGAGTCGTTGTGCCGAGCTTAGCGCTGCTATGTCTGCCGGAGCGCGTGTCCAGTCGCATTTCTGGATTCCCCGCTTGCGCGCTGATCGTTATACAAAGATCTTTCGTTTCTCGCCCTTCGCGCGGGAATTTATGAGGCAGCGCGGCCATGGAATGGTGCGCGCTGAAGGAGGCGGGGCGATGAGCAATCCGTGCGGTAGCTGAGGCGCGGGCTGAGCTTGTCGAAGCCCGCCGATGCCTGCCGAAGCCCGCCCATCACCTTAGCCCGGTGGTTTAGCGCCGGGCTTCCTTCGCGGGAATGACGAGCCGGAAACCGAGCTGCCGCCGTTCTAGGACTCACCTTGTGATGGCGTACGCGTCACGCGCCGGCGGTCGAGCTGCGCTTTCACCCGCATCGGCAAACCGTAGAGCTTGACGAAGCCGTCGGCGTCGTCGTGGTCATAGGTTGCATCGGTGTTGAAGGTGGCCAGGTCTTCGCGATAGAGCGAGAAGGCGGCCCGGCGCTGCACGACCATAGCATTGCCCTTGAACAGCTTGACGCGCACGCTGCCGGTCACGTCACGCTGGGTGACGGTGACGAAGGCCTGCAGCGCGTCGCGCAGTGGGGTGAACCACTGGCCGTTGTATACCAGCTCGGCGTACTTCAACGCCACGATCTGCTTGAAGTGCATGGTCTCGCGGTCGAGCGTGATCTCCTCCAGCCCTTGGTGAGCGACGCGCAGAATGGTGCCGCCGGGCGCTTCGTCCAGCCGGCGCGATTTCATGCCGATCAGCCGGTTCTCCACGATGTCGGCGCGACCGATGCCGTGGAGCGCGCCGATCTCGTTCAGCCGCTCGATGAGCGCCGCGCCGTTCAGCGCGACGCCGTTCAGTCGCTTGGGGATGCCGCTGACGAATTCGATCTCGACATACTCTGGCCGATCGGGCGTTTCCTCGATGGCGTTCGTCCATTCCCACAGGTGCTCCTCCGGCTCGTACTCCAGGTCCTCCAGCCGGCCGCCCTCGTGGTTGAAGTGCCAGAGGTTCTCGTCCATCGTGTACACACCCTTCTCGTATTCGCCCAGCGGCACGCCGCGCGAGCGGGCATATTCGTAGACCTCCTGGCGGCCGTTGAACTCCCACTCTCGCCATGGCGCGATCACGCGCAGCTTGGGGTTCATGGCCATGTAGGTCAGCTCGAAGCGCACCTGGTCGTTGCCTTTGCCGGTCGCGCCGTGCGCCACGGCATCGGCGCCTTCGGCTTCGGCCACGTCCACCTGGTGCTTGGCGATGAGCGGGCGCGAGATGGATGAGCCGAGCAGATACTTGTTCTCGTAGATCGCGCCGCTTTGGATCAACGGGAAGAGGTATTCGTTGGCGAACTCGTCGCGCAGGTCTTTGATGATGACTTTGCTCGCGCCGGTGCGCAGCGCCTTTTGCCGGATGGCCTCGAAGTTCTCGCGCTGGCCGATGTCGGCGACGAAGCAGATCACTTCGCAGCCGTAGTTTTCGATCAGCCACGGCACGATGGCCGACGAATCAAGGCCGCCGTTATAGGCCAGCACGACCTTCTGCACGTCGCGCTTAGGTGCGGCGAGGCTTTGCGGGCGATGCGTCTTCACCTCTTCGGCCAGCCGGGTGACGGTTTCGAGCGGGATGAGGTTCTCGCGGCTAACGGCGCGGCGGGCAATACGGCCGGCCTGAATGGCCTGCAGCACGCGTTCGCGATCTTCGGGCGTGATGCGAATGGCGGTGGATTCACCTTGCTGTAACGGCATCATCACGGCGACTTCGTCGCAATTCTCCAGCATCGGGCAGGCGACGCAGTCGTTCCACACCTTCTCGGGGAAGAACTCTTTTGGCGCGACGGTGAAGCCGCACTTCTCGAAGAACCCGACGGCGCGCGTGAGCGCGAAGATCGTGCCGAACTGTCGCCGGCGCGCCTCTTCGGCCAGCGCCGCGACGAGCTTCTGGCCGATGCCGGCGCCGCGCATGGCTTCGTCCACCGCCAGCGAACGCAGCTCGACCAGCGTCGAGTTCATCGGCAGGAGCGAGCCGCAGCCGACGATCTGAGGGCCAGGGGTCAGGGATCGGGGGTCGGGGTGTTCCTGACCGGCCCCTGATCCCTGATCCCCGATCCCTGACTCTGCGACGAGGAAGTTGCCGATGTGCGCGCGGATGCTGGCCTCGCCGCGCGGCAGCAGGCCGCCCTTGCGCGCGTTCTGCGCAATGAGCATGACGATGGCCGGCACGTCGTCGAGCGTCGCGGGTCGAATGGTGATGGTCACGGTGGATCGAATCGAGTCGCTGGTTACCGGTTGCTAGTCGTTGGTCGCTTGCTAGTCGCTGGTTGCTGGTCGCTGGTCGCTAGTTGGCGGCTGGAACGTGCTACTCTTTGGCGCAACGAGTTCAGTTGGCGACCGAGACTGTTCATTTCATCGGCGAGTTGATGGCTATCTTCTTCGGGGAGACACGCGATGCGTAGCGCTATTTCTGATTGCGTTTCTAGCTCAGCCAACGAGCCAAGCGCTACTTCCAGAAATCGCCCAAACTCCTTTGCCGAACGACCGAAGCCTTCAGCGATATTGGAGGCGATTGACACCGCCGCTCTTCTCATTTGATTCGTCAAGCCATACTGCTCAGATTTTGGGAAGGCCTCTGTCAACTTGTAGACCGAGACGGCCAACGCAACGGCCTCTTGCCAGACGCGCAAATCTCGGTAGCTCCTGATCTTCTCCGACATACCGTTGCCTCCTCTACTAGCCACCAGCCACTAGCAACCAGCGACCAGCCACTAGCGACTAACTCTTAGCCCTCCAAATCCGTGATCCACTCGCTGCCGTCGCCGGCGGCCTCGCTCGGCGGCGCGGGCGGAGCAGAATGCTTGCCTGTCTCAAGCAAGCCGAGTTCCGCGCTGCCGTCCAGGTTCAGCACGCCGGCCTTGGCATAGACGCTCAGCTTTTCGCGGCTATCGGCGATGTCCAGGTTGCGCATGGTGAGCTGGCCGATGCGATCCAACGGGCCGAACTCAGCTTTGCCGCTCTCCATGCTCAGCCGCTCGGGATGGTACGTCAGGTGCGGGCCGGTGGTGTTCAGGATGGTGTAGTCGTCGCCGCGGCGCAGCTCGAGCGTGACTGTGCCAGTGATGGCCTTGCCCACCCAGCGCTGCAGGCTCTCGCGCAACATCATCGCCTGCGGGTCGAACCAGCGGCCCTCATAGAGCTTGCGGCCCAGCCGACGGCCCAGCGTGCGATAGTTCTCGATCGTGTCCTCATTGTGGATGGCCGTGACCAGCCGCTCGTAGACGATGAACAGCAGCGCCATGCCGGGCGCTTCGTATACGCCGCGGCTCTTGGCCTCGATGATGCGGTTCTCGATCTGGTCACTCATGCCCAGCCCGTGCCGGCCGCCGATTCTGTTCGCCTCCATCACCAGCGCCACGGGATCGTGATACTCGCGCCCGTTGATCTCGACCGGCATGCCTTCGAAGAAGGTGACTTTGACGATCTCCGGCTCGATCTTCACTGCCGGATCCCAGAAGCGCACACCCATCATCGGGTTGACGATGTAGGCACTGGTGTCCAGAAACTCGAGGTGTTTGGCTTCGTGCGTGCAACCCCAGATGTTGGCGTCGGTGGAGTAGGCTTTCTCGGCCGACATGCGGTATTTGAAGCCGCGCCGTTCCAGCCACTCGCTCATCTCCTTGCGCCCGCCCAGCTCGGCGACGAACTCCGGGTCGAGCCAGGGCTTGTAGATGCGCAGGTTCGGGTTCACCAAAAGGCCGTAGCGGTAGAAGCGCTCGATGTCATTGCCCTTGTAGGTGCTGCCGTCGCCCCAGATGTTCACGCCGTCTTCCTTCATGGCGTTCACCAGCATCGTGCCGGTCACCGCGCGGCCTAGCGGCGTGGTGTTGAAGTAGGTCTTGCCGGCAGTGCTGATGTGAAACGCGCCACACTGCAGCGCCACCAAGCCCTCTTGCACCAGTTGCTTGCGGCAATCCACCAGCACGGCCTTCTCCGCGCCGTGCTTGAGCGCGCGCTCGGGGATCTCGTCGTAGTTCGGCTCGTCGGGCTGGCCGAGGTTAGCGGTGTAGGCATAGGGGATGCCGCCTCTCTCGCGCATCCAGGTGACGGCCGCGCTGGTGTCGAGGCCGCCGCTGAACGCGATGCCGATCTTTTCGCCTTTGGGTAGGGATCGCAGGATTCGGGACATAGCTGCTAACTCGGTTGTCTTGAGATGGGATGAATGTCAGCGCTATAGCACGATGATGGCATCGGCAAAAGCCAGAAGGTCGTTAAGATCGTTCTGGATAACCGATGCAACGATGGCCAGGCCGAGCGTCTGGTAAGCGTGCACGGCGATGTTGCGAAAGCCGATCATTCTGTTTAGCCAATCACATGGCGCTGACGAGATCAAACCAGCGTCACGCAACAACGCGAATGCCTCGCGGCTAGATGATGGCACGCCTAGCTTGCGCCGGCGGATCACGTATGAAGCAAGATCAATTTTCTGCTCACAGGCGCGCAGCACGTTCAAGATCGCTGCGTCCTGGCGCGTGTAATCCGAGAGGAAGTCGTCCGTCTGCGCGTATTCTTCACGGGCGCGCTTCACGCAGCGCTGGATGCTCTGCACTTTGTTAACGATGATATCGTCCATACTACACGTCGTACGCTCGGCGCGTCTCGCGGAACTGTCGCAGGATATCCGCCCGCTCTTCGTTGAGCTTCATGTAGAACGACAAAGTCAGCATCTCGAACTCTCGACGCGCCGGCTCATCACCGGAATAGATTAGCTTGCCGGAATGAATGATCTGATTCTGAAAGACGGTAGAGACCAGGCGCAAGTTCACCAGGTCTACGTCTCTACGCACGTGCTTGGATAGCGCCAGCGCCGTATCGCTCAAGCGCAGATCGCCCGCGACACGCGCCTCCCTCACCGGCAGCAATACGGCAACATCTACATCGCTCCCTGCATGCTGCATGCCTTGCGCATAGCTGCCGAACAGATAAATGGCCTGCGTGGAAGGGAAGTCGCGCAGAATGATCGCGACCAATGCCTCGACCTGCTCCGCGGCCAACGCGTCTGCGTGCATCGCCATACCTCCAAGTTTTACGCAGGCGATGCAAACACCGTCCCGCCACCACTCGCCAGCCCGGCGAGATCGGTGATGCGCACCCGGCGCACGCCGGCGTCGAGCGCCTCCAGCGCCGTGCGCACCTTCGGGATCATGCCGCCGAAGATCGTGCCATCGGCAATCATCGCCTCGACCTGCGCCGCGGAGAGATGAGGGATGAGCAATTTATCTCGGTCGAATACCCCCGGCACATTGGTCACGAACGTGAGCAAATCGGCGTCCACGGCAGCGGCAATCGCACCGGCGACGTGATCGGCGTTGACGTTGTAGATCTCGCCATCGCAGCCCAGCGACATCGGCGCGATCACCGGCGTGAGGCCCTGTTCGATCCATGCTGTGAGCAGTGTGGCACGCACGCCGACCGGCCGGCCTACGAAGCCAAGGGCATCGTTCAGACGCTCTGCGCGGATCAAGCCGGCGTCGAGGCCGCTGAGGCCGATGGCATCTACGCCTTGCGCGATCAGGGCAGCGACCAGCCGTTTGTTGGCCAGCCCACTCAGCACCATGAGCGCTGCGTCGCGCGTTTTGGCGTCGGTTACCCGCAGGCCATCTACGAACTGCGTCGGCGCGTTCATCAGAGTGAGCAGTTGGGTCAGCTCTTTGCCGCCGCCGTGCACGACGATCGGCTGTGCGCCGGCGCGCTTCATCTGCGCAACGGCGGCGGCGAATTGCGCTAAGAACGCCGGATCGTCCAGCTCGCTGCCGCTGACCTTGACCACCTGCATGCCGGACGGCTGCGCCGGTGACAGATTGAGCCCGAGATAGATGACGTCGGGGACGGTCGAGGCCTTGAATGGCGGAATCTCCGTGAAGCCGAGCTTACGATACAGCGCGATGGCGTCCGTTGCGTCGGCCCAGGTGCTGATAGCAACTTGTGCGAAGCCGCGCGCGCGGGCGATCTCGATCACGTGTTGAGAAAGCGCACGCGCGATGCCTTTGCGGCGGTGCTCCGGCTGCACATACACGCGCTTCATTTCGACCAGCGCCGGCGTGTGCTGCGTCCAGGCGGCCGTGGCGACGGGCCGGCCATCGCACAGCGCCAGGAACATGCCGCCGCGCGGCGCGGCGTAGCGTCCGGGCAAGTCGCGCAAGTCCTGCGCCATGCGCTCACTGAAGCCGTTGGGTCGCTCCTGGAAGTATTCCAGCAGGAGTGCGCGAAACTGCTCGATCTGTTCCGGCGACGTCGCCTCGATGATCTCGATGTTCATCGCAACCCCTCACACTCGTCCAGGCCGAACATCACATTCATGTTCTGCACGGCCTGGCCGCTGGCGCCCTTCACCAGGTTGTCTATACACGAGACGATCTGCAAGCGATCCGGCATGCCGGCGACGGGGTGTACCGAGAGCACGGCGTAGTTGGTGTGCGCGGCGTGGGCGATCGTCGCGATCTGGCCCTTGGGCAACACGCGCACGAAAGGCTCGCCTTCGTAGCGCTGGGTGAAGATGGCGTGCCAGTCCTGCGCTGCTGCCTGCGGCGTCAGCCGGACGTAGATCATGCTCAACATGCCGCGCGAGATGGGCAAGAGGTGCGGGCTGAAGATGACGTGAATCGTGGCTCGTGGATCGTGAGCTGGCTCCTCTCGATCCACGATCCACGATCCACTGTCCCCATCACCTCGCCACGCCGCGTTCAGCTCCTGTTCGATCTCCGGCACGTGACGGTGCACGTGGCCGATGTTGTAAGGGGCAAGCGATTCGTTCACCTCGACGAAGTGCGTCGTCTGTGATGGCTTGCGCCCTGCGCCACTCACGCCGCTCTTGCTATCGGCGATGATCACCGGATCGGCCAGCGCACCCAGCTCCAGCAGCGGCAGCAGGCCGAGGATGATGCTGGTGGGATAGCAGCCCGGGTTGGCCACGAGCTGCGCATCGGCGATGTCGCGCCGGTAAATTTCCGGCAGGCCATATACGGCCTCGTCGAGCAACTCGGGATAGGGGTGCGCGTGCTTATACCACTCGGCGTAGGCAGCGGCGTCGCGCAGCCGGAAGTCCGCCGAGAAATCCACGACGCGCTTGCCGGCGTCCAGCGCGCGCTTGCACAGCTCGGCGCTCGCGCCGTGCGGCAAGCATGAGAAAACCACGTCCACCTGGTCGAGCGGCGCATCATCCGCTTGCACCAGGGGCAGGTCGAACAAGCACGGCATCACGTCGCTCAGCCGCGCGCCGGCATGACTTTCGCTGTGCGCAAAGACGATGCGCGCCTGGCGATGCCGCGCCAGCCATTTGATCAATTCCGCGCCGGTGTAGCCGGTCGCTCCGAAGATGCCCACCTTGATCATCTTTCATCGTTCATCTTTCATTTGTCATTTGACCAAATGAAAGATGCAAAAATGGAAAGCCCCCAACACCGTCGCCGTGTGTCAGGGGCTTCGCTGCAAAACCAAGCGCAGTCGAGATTCAGCCTCGTCGTGCGCGCGCGCATGCGCCGGACACACGGCCCGCGGAACGCGGACGACGGAAGCGAATCTCGAAAGCCACCATTTCGCCGCGCATTATATGGGGGTGAGAGCACATGTCAACGCTGGTCGCTCAATGCACGTCTGTTGTCCGGCTCGTCCACCGGTAGGCCAGGTAGATGGGGATGGTGGTAATGGCGATGACGATGAAAGCCGCGACGTTGGTCACCGGCCGCTGGCGTGGCCGGGTGAGCTGGGCGAACATCCAGATCGGCAACGTTTGTTGCTGGCCGGCGGTGAACGTGGTGACGATCACTTCGTCGAACGACAACGCGAAAGCCAGCATCGCGCCGGCCAGCAGTGCCGTCGCCAGCTCCGGCAGGATCACATAGCGGAAGGTCTGGAAGCTGTTCGCGCCCAGGTCCATCGAAGCCTCAACCAGCGACTTGCTCATGCGCCGGAAGCGCGCCAGCGCATTGTTGTAGACCGTCACCACGCAAAACGTGGCATGGCCGATCACGATCGTCCAGAAGCTGAAGGGGATCTCGAACAGGCCGATGGACGAGCGCAGGGCGATGCCGGTGACGATGCCGGGCAGCGCGATGGGCAGCAACAGCAGCAACGAGATCGTCTCGCGGCCAAAGAAGCGCGTGCGATACACCGCTGCAGCAGCAAGCGTCCCCAACACCAGCGCGATGGCCGTGGCCACGATTGCCACTTGCAGCGACAGGCCCAACGCCCGCCAGAAATCGGGGCGCTGCAGCGTCACCGCGAACCAGTTCAACGTGAGACCCGGCGGCGGGAAGGTAAACGCTGCCTCCTCGACGTTGAAGGCGTAGAAGAGCACGATGAACAGCGGTATATGCAAGAACGCGAGCGCAGCGAATGCTGCGGCCTTCAGCCCGAACGATGCTCTCATTTTATTCAGGGTGTCGTTGGTGTCGTTAGTGTCGCCAGTGTCATAGGTGTCGGTGGGTTGACACTTCCGACACTATTGACACCACTGACACCCCCGACACCATCGGCACCACTCGCACTACAGACACCAACTTCTCACAGCGCCTCCAGCGCGCCGGTGCGCTTGGCGATCAGCAAATAGACGATCATCACGACGACCGGCACGATTGTGAACGCAGCCGCCAGCGGGATGTTGCCGCTGCTGCCCTGAAACGACAATACGGCCTGGCCGATGAAGAAGCTGGAATTGCCCAGCACCGTCGGCACGATGAAGTCGCCGAGGGTGAGCGAAAAGGTGAAGATCGAGCCGGCGATCACGCCCGGCATGGCCAGCGGCAACGTGACGTAGCGAAAGGTCGCGTTCGGCCGGGCGCCCAGATCGCCCGACGCTTCTAGCAGCGAGCGCGGCACGCGCTCTAGCGCCGCCTGCACCGGCAGGATCATATAGGGCAGCCACACATAGACAAACACGAAGAACACCCCGAGCGATGAAAAGGAGAGCGACGGCCCGCCGATGCCCGGTAGGCTCAACACTGCGTCGAGAACGCCGCTCAGCCCAAGCTGTTCGAAGAACCAGGTGATGATGCCCTCCTTCGCCAGGATCAGCTTCCACGCATACACGCGGATCAAGTAGCTCGACCAGAGCGGTAGCAGCACGGCCAGATAGAAGATCCCCTTCCAGCGCGGCGAGGCATAGCGCACGACGTAGTATGCGAGTGGGAAGGCGATGACCGCGCAGGCAATCGTCACCACCGCTGCCATCAGCGCCGTGCGCAGGAAGATCTCCACATTGGCCGGCTGCAGCAACGCCAAGTAGTTCTGCAAGGTGAACTCGTGCACGACCTGGCCGGTGAAGTCATCCAAGCGCCAGAAGCTGTTCAGCAACAGCACCCCCAGCGGCGCGATGTAGAAGACCAGCATGTAAGCCAGCGGCGGCGCGAGCAACAGGAGCAGTGCCAACCACGGCCGCCTATAGATCGTCGTCGAGAGCGAGGTCAACATCTTTCCCGCGTGATTGTCTCAATACCTACGACACAAGCAACACCAACGACACCTACGACACGAGCGACACCAGTGACACCAGCCCCTTCCACTATGCCAACCGCCGCAAGTGTTCGGGGTGCCACGCCAGCGTCACGCGCTGGCCACGCGGCAGCTCATGAGAGTCGAGATTCTGCTCGATGACCACCAGATCGCCGCCGCTATCTAATTCGACCAGATAGCGCGTGTGCGTGCCCAAATACACGACATCGCGCACGACGCCGCGCGCCGATTGCAGGCCTTCAGCGACGCGCTCGTCCGCTGTACAGATGCGAATCTTCTCCGGACGAATCGAGATCGTGCCCGCCAGGCCGGTGAGGGCGCGCGCATGCTCGCCGCTCAGCAAATTCGACGTGCCCAGAAAGCCGGCGACGAACACCGTGGCCGGCTTTTCATACATCTCTTCCGGCGTGCCGATCTGCTCCACCTTGCCCTGGTTGAATACGGCGATGCGGTCGCTCATCGTCAACGCTTCCTCTTGATCGTGCGTAACGAAGACGAACGTGATGCCAACCTTCTTTTGGATCGCTTTCAACTCGATCTGCATCTGCTGGCGCAGCTTGAGGTCGAGCGCGCCGAGCGGCTCGTCGAGCAGCAGCACGCGCGGGTGGTTGATGAGCGCGCGGGCCAGCGCGACGCGTTGGCGCTGGCCGCCGGAGAGTTGCGACGGCTTGCGCTGCTCGAACCCGCTCAACTGCACCAGGTCGAGCATCTCACGCACGCGCCGCATCCGCTCCGGCTTGGGCACTTTGCGGATCATCAAGCCGTAGGCGATGTTGTCGGCCACGTTCATGTGCGGGAAGAGCGCATAGTCCTGGAAGACGGTGTTGACGTCGCGCTCGTAAGGTGGCTTGCCGGTCACGTCCTGGCCATGCAGGAAGACGCGGCCAGACGTAGGTTGATCGAAGCCGGCAATCAAGCGCAGGCACGTGGTCTTGCCGCTGCCGCTGGGCCCAAGCATGGTGAAGAACTCGCCGTCAGCGATGTCGAAGGTCACGTCGTCCACGGCGCGCACATCGCCGAAATGACGCGAAACGCGATCGAGACGTACGGCGTAATCGGACTGCATCGTTTGCTTGTGAAAGTGTACCGGTCTGGCCGAATTTGTCCATCGCACACGCGGCAGAGAGCGCATTCGCCAGCAAGGGCAAACTTGCATTGGGTAGAGCGCGCTCTGAATGGCCCGAACGGGCTGCCCCTAGCGCGCCGTCGCCAATGCATCATCGGCGCGGAACGGCATCTGCGCCCTACCGTGCGACATTTTTGCCCCCATCCGTGAATGCACACGCGGCAGGGGTGGCGCATTTGAGCAGAGGTCTGCTTTCTCTAGAGGCTGTAGTCGGAGGAAAGAGCTTAATTTGGCGTTTACCATCTATTTCATGACGCGCAATTCAAACTTAATCAACATCTCTTATCCTGACGCAATATATAGCCATAGTGTTGCATAATTCACAGCATCCAATACTCGATTTGGATTGGTCGTGGGGGCTCTTGACGGAGCGATGAGCTGTTTGTCGGGCTATCTACACACAGGCAGTAGTGTTGCGTGATTCATGCAGTGTTCCTCGATAGTCACGACAATCTGAGTGGCGAGGGACAGTCGTGACAGGATGGCGTTCGCTCGCAGATAGAACGCGCAGTCAAGTTTCGACAGATTCATCTCTCACAACAAGGCCGCCGGTTGACTATGCTGCGCAGGCTAATCCGCTAACGCAACAATTCCGGCCCATCAGAGTTGTTATGGTCGAGCTTTCTAATCAAACAGAGTTAGCACACTTCGATGCACAGGACGAGCAAGCACGGGACGATCAAGCAATGATCCCGAAGCTCACTCGGGCACGCCGGCAATCGCGCCTGGATCAGGCGCTCAAAGCACTGATGGACTATGGGTTTACAGCAGTCGGCCTGATATTGCTTTCGCCGTTGCTGATTGCGCTCGCCATCATCGTTAAGCTTGACAGCCCCGGGCCGGTGCTCTACCGCCGTCGCGTGATGGGCAAGGGCGGCACGCAGTTCGATGCCTTCAAGTTCCGGACGATGTATATCAACGGCGATGAGATTCTGGCCGCTCAGCCGGAGCTGAAGGCTCAGCTCGAACGCGATCACAAGCTGCCAAACGACCCACGCGTGACGCGCTGCGGCCGGTGGATGCGTAAGTACAGCCTGGATGAGCTTCCGCAGTTGTTCAACGTCATGCTCGGCCAGATGAGCCTGGTCGGCCCGCGCATGATCTCACCGAAGGAATTGAGCCGCTACGGTGAGCATGCGGACGAGCTGCTCTCGGTCAAGCCGGGCATCACCGGCCTGTGGCAGATCTCTGGGCGATCCAACCTTCCCCCCGGCGAGCGCGTGCGCCTCGACATGGAATTCATCCGAACGCGCAGTGCATGGGGCGACCTCAAGCTGTTGCTTTTGACCATCCCTGCAGTGCTGCGGGGGCAAGGAGCTTACTGAGATATGCTGATTGCACGAGCGCCGGTGCGCATCAGCTTCTTCGGCGGCGGCACAGACCTGGCGGCTTACTACGAGCGCTATGGCGGGGCCGTCCTGAGCACCACGATAGACAAGTATGTCTACGTGCATTTGAACACCAACGCCCGCGATGCCTTGCAGATCACGTCGTCGGACTACCGGACGTTCTATCGCCACACGCCGGGCGAACCATTGTTGTGGGACGGCGACTTGAGCCTGCCGCGCGCGGTATTGCAGCAGTTCGGCGTCGAGCACGGTGTGTCCATCTTCCTCGCCTCTGAAGCCCCGCCCGGAACTGGCCTAGGCTCGTCCAGCGCGGTAACCGTCGCGCTGATCAAAGGCATCAGCGCCGCGTGCGGTCTGAACTTATCCAAGGCGCAGGTGGCCGAACTCGCTTGCTACATCGAGATCGAAAAGCTAGGCAAGCCGATTGGTATGCAAGACCAGTATGCGGCAGCCTTTGGCGGTTTGAACTGGATCACGTTCAGCGCAAGCGGCATCACCGTTCAGCCGATGGACATCCCATGGCACGTGTTGTCGCGATTGGAATCGAACTTGCTGCTCATGTTCACAGGCGCGACGCACGATTCGGCACACATTCTGGCCCAGCAAACCAAGGCGACCAAGAGCAGCAAGGGCGTTGTCGTCGAAGCCTTGCAGGCCGTCCATGAGCTCGCGCTGCAAGCCCGTGCTCACCTGCAACGTGGAGAAGTGGACCGCTTCGGTGCGTTGCTTGATGTGGCTTGGCAACACAAGAAGAAGTTCGCACCCGGCGTCAGCAACGAGTACATAGATTATTGCTACGCCGTCGCACGCAACAATGGCGCACTCGGCGGCAAGATCGCCGGTGCCGGCGGCGGCGGATTTTTGCTGTTGTATTGCGAGGAAGGCGCGCTCGACCGTGTAGATCGGGCATTGACGCGCGAAGGGTTGCGCCGGATGGACTTCCGGTTCGAGAGCGATGGCGGCCGGGTCTTATTCAACGCCGGTTTGCGGCTGAAGCACAACCCACAATGGCAGGCGCGCAGCCTTCAGAAGATGCGATCACTCAACGGTCATCGTGAGCCGGCAGTGACGTCTGCCTGATCGCCGCCAAATCTCGCACGCCTCATAGGGGGAGAACGTTATGCGCAAAATCGAATCACTCACCACAGATCCAATCACGTCCTCGACAAACCGGCGCCAATGGCGCGCGCTCATCATCGCGCTGCTCATCCTAGATGCGCTGTGTGTGCTGGGCAGCCTTGCGCTGGCCTACGTCATTCGCATTGACGGCGTGATCCCGTATTACGCCACAGTGAATAATGAGGCTTACCGGAATTTGGTCATCCTCGCGGTGCCGTTGTTTCTGGCTTGTTTTGCTATCCTCGGCCTGTATCAGCGCGACAATCTGCTGGGCGGCGTCGTCGAATACAAACAGGTCGTCAAAGGATGCACCGCCGGCTTGATGCTGCTGGTGGTCTACGTCGTGTTCGCGCGCATGGCCGATTTCGATCCGTCGCGCGGCTGGCTGGTCTTATCGTGGGTGCTTTCGATCGCCATGGTCGGCACGATGCGCTTCTTCGTGCGCCGCATCGTGTATCGGCTGCGCGAGATGGGCTGGCTAACCTCGCGCGTGCTGATCGTCGGCGCCAACGATCAGGGCGTAGCCATCGCCGAACAGTGGATGAGCAATCCCTACTCCGGCATGCAGGTCGTCGGCTTCCTCGACGATTTCAAAACGGTCGGCAGCGTCGTGTTGGATAACATCCGGGTCATCGGCCGGCCGAGCGCCCTGAACGAATTGAGTCGCCTGTATCACGTGGACGAAGTCATCGTCGTATCTACAGCCGTCGCTTGGGAGTCCTTCGGCGAGTTAGTGACGCGCGATGCTAAAGCCCAGGGCTACATCCTGCGATTGTCGCCCGGCTTCTATGAGCTGCTCACTACCGGCGTGGCAGTCACGACCAAGACGTTCGTCCCGCTGCTAACGATCCACGATAGCCGCATCGTTGGGATAGATGCTTTTCTAAAGTGTCTGCTCGACTACGGGCTAGGCGGCCTACTCGCGCTGGTGAGCCTGCCTTTCGGCGTAGCGATTGCCCTTGCGCTGAAGCTGCGCAATCCGCACGCCCCGGTGCTCACGCGCACACGCATCATCGGCCGCGGCGGCAAACCCTTCAGCATGTTGCGCTTCAATACTCAGCCATCGCCGGCGCAGCCATCCACTGGATACTCCAGGGGCAAGCTCGAGCGTTGGCTACGCATGACCGGCTTAGACAAGCTCCCCCAGCTTTGGAACGTGCTGCGTGGGCAGATGAGCCTGGTCGGGCCGCGACCTCGCGCATCGCTCAGCCGCGTCACCGATATGCACACCATGCACAATCTGCAGGCCGTGAAACCCGGAATCGTCGGGCCATGGATGCGGAAAGATCACCTTGCGTCCCCAGATCCGCTGCGCGATGAGCTGAGCTACATCCGCAATTGGCAAATCTGGACTGATCTCCCCATCCTGTTCGAAGCGGCAAACATGCTCTTCAACCGCATGTTCCGAGCGAACAAGCGGCCATCGCACCCCGTTGAGCAAGAAGAGGAATGGTTGCTGAGCGGCGACAAGAGTCTTAAGGAGGACGCGCTCTACTAAGCAAGCGCTTGTTCATCCCACCCGGCCGGCAGCTCAGCGCAGGCCGGCCCACGCTGCTCATCGCCACGAACCGAATGCACTATGCACCCATCCCCATCGCAGCACAACGAACGCTCCATGTCAGAGATCTGTGCGTTGATCCTCGCCGCCGGCGAGGGCACGCGCCTTCGTCCACTTACCCTGGAGCGGCCCAAGCCAATGGTGCCGATCGCCGGCCGGCCGCTGCTCGACTACACGGTCGGCTGGTTGCGCGATCACGGCATCGCAGACATTGCCATCAACCTGCACTACAAGCCTGAGGTCATCGTGCAGCATTTTGGCGATGGACGCGCATTCGGCGTCCGGATTCACTACTCGCACGAGCCGAAGATTCTCGGCACGGCCGGTGCTGCCCGCAAAATTAGAACGTGGGTGGATGGGCGTCCGCTCATCGTCGTCTATGGCGATGTATTGACGGACCTCGACCTACACGCACTGCTAAGCCACCACGCGCAGATGAGCGAGCGGGATTCCACAACCGTAGTGACGATGAGCCTCTACCACGTGCCGAATCCAACCGAGGTCGGCCTCGTAGGCATGGATGACACAGGCCGGGTCAACCGATTCCTGGAGAAGCCGAAGCCGTCCGAGGTGTTCACCGATCTGGCAAATGCGGGCATACTCGTGCTGCAACCCAAGGCGCTCGAACTGATCCCGGAGGATACGTTTTGCGATTTCGGCATGCACGTCTTTCCCATGCTGCTGCAAGCCGGTCTCTCTATTTACGGTTGGGTCATCCCAGAGGATACGTATCTGCTGGACATTGGCTCGCCGGAGAAGTATGCACAAGCGAATCGCGAGTGGCCGGAGCATCTGCGGCAAAAGGCGAACGCACAACCTATCGGAACGCGGTTCTAAAGTTCAAAAAGGAGTGCCAAAATCGGTCGAAATGTGTTATTCTCATGCTGCAATCGGGCTATCGGCGTCCACCTCTTCCGGCCTAGGTGGTCACATGCGCAGTGCGCTTGCGGAGAGTGTTAGATGGAACTAAGCCAATTCACGTCTGCCTTACGCCGCTGGTGGTGGATCATCGTCGCCAGCGTCCTCGTTGCTGCAGCGACCAGCTACTTCGTTACGCGGTCACTGCCGAAGACCTATTACTCGCAGACGACACTGCTGGTTGGATCGGTCACGAATCCCAATCCCGATCAGAATGACTTCATGTTGGGACAAACGCTGGCGCAGGTGTATGCCAGCTTGGCCTTGCGCGAACCTGTGCTGCGTGGCACGCTGGAGGCGCTCAACCTGGATTGGGACTGGCAAGCGCTGCGCGAGCAAGTCTCCACCCGCACCGATCTGAGATCACCTTTGATCGAGATCTCAGTCGTGGACACGGACCCGCAGCGTGCGAAAGTTCTCGCGGACGAAATTGCACGCCAGCTCATCTTGCAGGGCCCGGGTGGCACCGACGCGGCGCGGGCGATGGATCGCGAATTCGCCATGCAGCAGCTTGCATCGCTGAAGGCCAGGATCGAGCAGGGCGAAGCGGAACTGCGCCAGTTGGACGAAGCGATTGCCAAAGCGACGAGCCGGCGCGAGATCGAAGATGCGCGTCAAAGGCAGATTGCCATCAACACGCAGATTGCCACTTGGCAAGGCAACTATGCTCAAATCCAAGCCAACTTGCTCAAAGACGTTCCCAACTCGCTCACGGTGATCGAACCGGCGGTCGTCCCTACGGTGCCGATCGGCCCGAGGCTGACGCAGAACGTGCTCTTGGCCGCCATCGCCGGCCTGCTGCTGGCAATCGCGGCCATTGTAGTGCTCGAGCTGATTGATGACACCATCAAGACGTCGGACGATGCGCGGCGCACGCTCGGTCTCCCGTTGCTTGGTAGCATCACCTACATCGGCGGAAGCGGATACACCGACCGGCTCGTCACCGCTTCACCCCAATACTCGCGCGTCGCCGAGGCCTATCGCGTGCTGCGAACGAACCTGCAGTTCAGCAAGGTCGGCCATTCGTTCCACACGCTGATGGTCACCAGCAGCAAACCCAAAGAAGGCAAGAGCACGACGGCAGCGAACCTGGCCGCAGTCATCGCCCAATCCGGCAAGCGCGTCATCCTCGTGGACGCCGACCTTCGCCGGCCGGTACAACACCAAATCTTCGAGGTGGACAATCAAGAGGGCCTGACGACGGCCTTTTTGGATGAACATGTGAGCGTCGAGAAGTTGTTGAAACCGGTGATGGCCGATTCGCTCAGCGTGCTGCCGTCCGGGCCGATTCCCTACAATCCGTCGGAGCTGCTCGACTCGGAACGCATGATCCACATCCTGGAGGAGCTGAAGCGCAAAGCCGATCTGGTGATTCTCGACTCGCCCCCGGTTCTGAGCGTGGCCGATGCCACCATCCTGACCGCGCGCGTGGACGGCGTGTTGCTGGTCGTGGACTCGGGTTACACTCGCCGCGGCACAGCCAAGCAAGCTAGGGATGTGCTGCAGCGCGTCGGCGCGACCATCGTCGGTGTCGTGCTCAATCGTGCGCCCATCGAGCGGCAGAGCGATTACGACTACGAATACTCCCCCGAGACGGGTGAGAAGAAACGCAAGAAGCACTCCAAGAAACAAGCCGCGCCGGAGCCGGCCACAGCTGGAGCAACTGGTGGCATGCTGAAGCCCATCAAGCTGACCAAACCCGCTCTGAAGGCGGACAAACCGGCCAGCAACGGCACCGGTGCGGCAACCGAACGCGCCAGTTGATCGTTCGCAGTCACGCGGTGCCGCACTTCCCCCTTTGTTCTAGCTCCCTGAGCCTTTGCGGTTCAGGGAGCTTTGTTTGCCGAGTCGTCGTCGGCTGGCTATACTGATCGCGTCTTAGCGCAGCACTCGATCACACTGCGCCAGCCAATTCTGACCAGAAGTTTAAGGAGGCCAAAGATGAAGAAAGCAACCCATCCAGCTTGGACGATCTTCGGCATTCTGGCCGGGGCGACGCTCGCTTTGTCAGCGTGCGCTGTTCCACAACGGGCGGCTATGCCGGCTGCGCCCGCTGCTCCAACAGCACCGCCCAAAGGCGCGCCGCTCCAGTCCATTGGTGAAGGCGAAGGCCAAGTGGACATCGTGGCTTGGGCGGGCTACATCGAACGCGGCGAGACGGACAAGCGATTCGACTGGGTCACGAAGTTCGAGGCCGACACCGGCTGCAAAGTCAACGTCAAGACCGCTGCCACCTCCGACGAGATGGTCGCGCTGATGAATGAGGGTGGCTTCGACCTGGTCACGGCGTCGGGCGATGCCAGCAACCGTCTGATCAGCGGCGGCAAGGTGCAGGAGATCAACATCAACCTCATCCCCAGTTGGAACAAGATTGATCCGCGCCTACAAAACGCGCCCTGGCATACCGTGAACGGCAAGCACTACGGCGTGCCGTATCAATGGGGCAGCAATGTGCTGATGTATAACACTGAAGTCTTCCCTGAACCGCCCAAGAGCTGGGACGTGGTGTTCAAAGAGATGACGCTGCCGGACGGCAAGAGCAACAAGGGGCGCGTCCAGGCCTACGACGGTCCGATCTACGTCGCCGATGCCGCGCTCTACCTCAAGTTTCACAGGCCTGAACTCGGCATCAAGGACCCCTACGCCCTCACCCGCGAGCAGTTCAACGCCGCAATAGAGCTGTTGCGCGAGCAGCGCAAGATCGTCGGTCGCTATTGGCACGATGCATTCATCCAGATTGACGACTTCAAGAACGAAGGCGTGGTCGCCAGCAGCTCGTGGCCGTTCCAAGTGAACTTGCTACGCGCCGAGGGCAAGCCGATCGCCAGCACCATCCCGCAGGAAGGCGCCACCGGCTGGGCCGACACGACGATGATGCACATAGATGCCGCCCATCCCAACTGCGCTTACAAGTGGATGGAGTGGTCCCTGAACCCTAAGTTGCAGGGTGACCTTGCGGCTTGGTTCGGTAGCGTGCCGGTCGTGCTCGAGGCGTGTGAGGGCAATGAGCTGCTCGGCCCGGATGGCTGCAAGATCAACGGCCTGGACAACTTCGACAAGATTTGGTTCTGGCGCACGCCGACCACCGATTGCGGCGATGGCCGGAAGGAATGCGTGCCGTATCACGAATGGGTCACCAACTACGTGGCCGTGATCGGCGGACGATGATCGTTAGACACCACCGACACCTGACACCACCCGACACCAGAGACATCATTCGACACTAACTACTTGACACCAAAATGAACCACAAGCTCTGGATCAACGGCGCGTGGGTGGAGAGCAACGGCGGCGGCCAGATGGCCATCGAAAACCCGGCCACCGGCGAAATCATCGCCCACGTCGCCGACGCCAGCCGCGCCGACGTAGATGCCGCCGTGCAGGCAGCCAAAACGGCTTTCTACGACGGCCGTTGGAGCAAGCTCACCCCTGCCCAGCGCAGCCTGGCCATCTGGAAGCTGGCCGATCTGATCGAGAAGCGCGCCGAGGAGATCGCCCGCGTCGAGAGCGAGAACACCGGCAAGCCCTACGCCTTCGTATCGCTGGGCGGCGACATTCCCTTCGCGGTGGACAACCTGCGCTTCTTCGCCGGCGCCGCGCGCGATACCCATGGGCACCACGCCGGCGAATTTATGGCCGGCTATAGCTCGATCTACCGGCGCGAGCCGGTCGGGGTGGTCGCGCAGATTTGCCCGTGGAACTACCCCTTCATGATGGCCGCCTGGAAGATCGGCCCGGCGCTGGCCGCCGGCTGCACCGTCGTGCTCAAACCCGCACCCAGCACGCCGCTGACCACGCTCATGCTGGCCGAGCTCACCAAGGAAGCCGGCATCCCCGACGGCGTCGTCAACATCATCACCGGCGGCAACGACACCGGCCAGGCGATGGTCGAGCACCCCGATGTGCGCATGGTCAGCCTCACCGGCTCGACGAACACCGGCAAGAAGGTGATGCGCACTGCAGCCGACACACTGAAGCGTGTGCACCTGGAGCTGGGCGGAAAGGCGCCCTTCATCGTGTTCGACGACGCCGACCCGGAACTCGTGGCCGCCAAGGCGACGCTGGCTGCCACGCTCAACACCGGCCAGGATTGCACCGCGGCGACGCGCGTGTATGTCGCGCGGGACAGATCGAAGGTCGTGACTGAAGCGATCGTCGAGGCGATGCGCCGCGTGAAGATCGGCATGCCTTTCGACGAAGGTGTGCAGATGGGACCGTTCGTCAGCCGTGCGCAGCGCGAGCGCGTGATGGGCTTCGTCGAACGCGCTAAAGCCGGCGGCGCCAAGGTGCTCACCGGCGGCGACGTGCCTAAGGCGTTCAGCGAGCGGGGCTACTTCTATGAGCCCACGGTCATCACCAACGTGGACCAGAAGAGCGAGATCGTGCAGAGCGAGGTGTTCGGCCCGGTGCTGACCGTGAGCGAATTCAAGGACGACGCCGAGGCGCTGCACCTGGCGAACGACGTGCTCTACGGGTTGGCGGCGAGCATATGGACGCGCGACATCGGCCGGGCGATGAAACTGGCTGCCGACCTAGAATTCGGCACGGTGTGGATCAACGACCACCTACCGCTGACGAGCGAGACGCCTCACGGCGGATTCAAGCAGTCCGGCTTCGGCAAAGACCTGAGCGCCGAAGCGATGGCCGACTATCAAATCACCAAGCATGTGATGATTGCCATCTAGGCCATCACCACGCCCGGACGCAGGACGCCCGACGTGTTCTGCGTCCGGGCTCAGACCGTCGCAGCTTGCATCGCAGCTCGATGGAACCCATGCACAACGCGCACCCTCATCCCATCGCCGGCGTTCTGCCCGTTTTCCAAACGCCATACCACGATGACGAGACGATTGACTTCGCGACGCTGGAGAAGGAGATCCACTGGCTCTTCGACCAGGGCGCCGACGGCATCGTCATGGCGATGGTGTCGGAGACGCTGCGGCTGAGCAGCGACGAGCGCCGGGCGCTGGCCGAAGCGGCCTGCGCGATCGGCGGCCCACGCGGCGCGGTGGTCATCAGTGTGGGTGCGGAATCCAGCCGGGTCGCCGAGGGCTATGCCCGGCATGCTGAGGCAGCCGGCGCGCACGCGGTGATGGCCATCCCGCCAATTGCCACCGATGCTGACGAGTCCGAGCTCAAGCGCTACTACGAGCGCATCCTGGGCGCAGTCTCCATCCCGGTCATCGTGCAAGACGCCAGCGGCTACATCGGCCGGCCGATGTCCATTGCGCTGCAAGCCAACCTGTTCAACACCCACGGCCCACGCGTGATGTTCAAGCCGGAAGCGCAACCGATCGGGCCGCGCCTGAGCGAACTGCACCGCGCCACGGGCCATCGCGCCAGCATTTTCGAGGGCTCCGGCGGCGCAGCGCTGGCCGATAGCTATGCGCGCGGCATCGCCGGCGCCATGCCCGGCGCCGACTTGATTGACGTGATCGTCGCGCTGTGGCGCGCGCTCAAAGCCGGCGATGCAGATGTGGTCACCCGGCTCTCTGCGCCGCTGAGCACCCTGATCGGCCGGCTGACGAACCTCGATGCCTTTCTAGCAGTGGAGAAATACCTGCTCGTCAAGCGTGGCGTGTTCAAGAACGCGATCGTGCGTGGGCCGGTCGGCTATCACTTGGACGCAGACATGCGCCGTGAAGTGGATCGCTTGTTCGACGAGATGCAAGCTGTGTTGCTGGCCAGACCATCCGGCCGGCAGAGCACGCCTGCTCAGGCGGCGGATGCTTGACAGGCGGGGACATACTCGTTACATTTCCCGCCCGAGATGCGCGCATCGTCCCGTGCCGATCGTCACGTTGCCTGGTTTCGTTTCAATTCAGAGTCCGGCGAGTTCATCCTTCAGAAAGACTGGGATCAGTACGAGAACTGCGCGCAGTGCCATGGGCGCGCCGAGATAGACGAGACGCCCGATGGTGATCTGGTTTGCCGCGTTTGCCGCGCCATGCTCCCCCGCCCGGCGACCTGATAAGCCCGGCCTTCGGGCGAGCGTGCCTTGCCCCTCACCCAAGTGAAAGCTCGAACGCTGGCAGGTTCGCCGCGTTTGTGCCTGCTGCTATGATTCAGCCACGGCGCATTGCCGTCCCATTCCATGTTGAGCCTAACGGAAGTAGCCACTCCCGCGCCCGGCGCAAGCCGGCCGGCCGAGCCGACGACCACCAAAACGTTTGATGCCTTCGGCAGGCACATCCACTATCTGCGCGTGTCGTTGACGGATCGTTGCAACCTGCGCTGCGTGTATTGCATGCCGGAGCAGGTGGTGTTCCGGCCAACCGAAGAGCTGCTCACCGACCATGAGTTGTTCACAGTGCTCGAGGTGATGGACGCGCTGGGCTTCGACAAATATCGCTTGACTGGCGGCGAGCCCACCGTGCGACCGGGCTTGGTCGAGATCGTGCGGCGAATCGCCAGCCTGCCGAACGCGCGCGAAGTGGCGATGACGACGAACGGCTTGAAGCTGGCCCGGCTGGCCCGGCCGTTGAAGGACGCCGGGCTGAACCGCGTGAACATCAGCATAGACTCGCTGGATCCGGTCAAGTTCAAGCGCATCACACGCTGGGGAGATGTGCGCGACGTGCTGGCCGGCATCGAAGCTGCCGAGCGCGTTGGCCTGACGCCGATTAAACTCAACGCCGTGGTGATCCGCGGCTTCAACGAAGACGACGTCGTGCCCCTCGCCCGGCTTACGCTCGAACGCGAGTGGCAGTTCCGCTTCATCGAAGTGATGCCGTTCGCCGACGTCGCTGAGTTTCAACAGGCGTCCATCGTGCCGACGCATGAGATGATGGCGCGGATCGAAGCCGAACTCGGCCTGCTGATCGAGGAGAACGGCGGCCGGCTGGACGGCGAAGCTAAGGTCTATCGCCTGCCCGGTGCGCGCGGCACGGTCGGCTTCATCAGCCCGGTGACTGCACCATTCTGCGCGAGCTGCAACCGCGTGCGCCTCACCGCCGACGGCACGCTGCGCCTGTGCCTGCTCAAGGACGGCGAACTCGACCTGCGCACGCCGCTGCGCCGCGGCGCAAACAAAGACGACCTGCTCGATCTGATCCGCGCGGCAATCTGGCGCAAGCCGTGGGGCCACGACCTGGCGCATGGCGTGATCCCGATGAACCGGATCATGAGCGAAATCGGCGGGTGAGCGATATGGCACTGACGCACCTCGATTCATCCGGCCAGGCACGCATGGTTGACGTAGGCGCTAAGCCGGACACGCATCGCACGGCTGTTGCGCGCGCGACCGTGACCATGAGCCGCGCAGCCTATGACGCCATCGTGCAGGGCAACGTGAAAAAGGGCGACGCCCTCGGCGCAGCCCGCATCGCCGGCGTCATGGCCGCCAAGCGCACCAGCGATCTGATTCCGCTCTGCCATCCGATCACGCTGACGCGCGTCGAGGTCCGCTGCGAACCCGTTGACGGGCGCATCGAGATCGAGGCGCGCGTCGAATGCGTGGGCAAGACCGGTGTGGAGATGGAGGCGCTCACGGCCGTGAGCATCGCCGCGCTCACCATTTACGACATGGTGAAGGGCATGGACCGCGGCATGAAGATTGGCGAAGTAAGGCTGGTCGCGCGCAGCGGCGGCAAATCCGGCGAGTGGACGGCGGATGACTACCGGCATGATCGCGAGGGATGAAGCATGGTGATCAAGCTGTTCGCTACGTTGAAGGATCGCGCCGGCGCAGGTGAGATCACCGTCTCGGCGGAGGGCGAGTGTACGGTCGCCGAGCTGCGCACCCGCATCGCTGCGCAGCACCCGGCGCTGGCCGAGCTGGTCGCGCGCTCGATCGTCGCGGTCAATCGCGAATTTGCCTTCAACGACGACGTGGTGCGCGCGACGGATGAAGTTGCCCTCTTCCCACCCGTGAGCGGCGGATGCCTATGAGTGAGCCGACGATCGTTCGAATCACAACGGATCCAATTGACTTGAACGCGCTTCAGCGAGCCGTGACTACGCCACGCGACGGCGCCGTCGTGTTGTTCACCGGCACGGTGCGCGGCGTCACCGGCGCGGAGCGAACCGAGAAGCTTGAGTACGAGGCCTACACCGAGATGGCGATGGCCAAGCTCCGGCAAGTGGCCGATGAGATGCGCGCCAAGTTCGCGCTGATCCACGGCATCGCCTTGGTGCAGCGCGTAGGCGAAATGGCCGTCGGCGAGCCGACCGTCGCCGTCGTCGTGAGCGCCGGTCACCGTGGGGACGGCGCGTTCGAGGCCGCGCGGTATGGCATAGACCGGCTGAAGCAGATTGTGCCGGTTTGGAAGAAGGAAACGCGCCCCGACGGCTCTGCATGGGTCGAAGGCGATTACGTGCCGAGCCGAGGGGATTAGAGACGCGGCGCGGTTGGCCTTTGCCGATTGATTTGACCCGGCGAGCGAGGCAGCCGCATCGTCTCTACTTCACGCTGTTATCCCGATGCTGCTCCCAGATCACGCGTTCGGCCTAGCTGCGTTCGTCCTGATCAACCTGATTCCCGGCTATGCGCTGATCGAAATCTTCTGGCCGCGCGCGTCGTCACTTTCACCTGCCGAACGCTTCGGCCTAGCTGCCGGCGTCGGCGTCGCCATCCCGCCGCTGTTGATCTATCTGGCCGACCTCGCCGGGTTGAGATGGGGGCGCGCAGCGACGTGGCTATACGCGATAGGCGCTGCGCTGATCGTGGTGGCTGCCATCATCATGCAAGGCCGCGCCCGGCGGACGCAATCCCTAGGCCGGCAGCGGGCCGACCGGGTCTTCTTCGGGCTGCTTATCCTGACGCTGATGGCAGCGTGGGTGCGTCTGCACGCCGTGCGCGAGCTGCGCGCCGGCATGTTCGGCGACTCGGTGCATCACACCATGATCGCGCAGCTCATGCTGGAGAACGGCGGGCTGTTCTCGTCGTGGCGCCCCTATGCGCCGCTCACCACGCTGACGTATCACTTCGGCTTTCACGCAAACGTTGCGTTCTACGCTTGGCTGCTCGGCGCGCCGGCGACCACAAGCGTGCTCATCTACGGCCAGTTGCTGAACGCGGCCGCCGTGCCGCTGGCATTCCTCTTGGCATCGCGCGTCATCGGCGCGTATGTGCCCGACCGCGCATCGGTCGCCGCTGCCGCCGGATTGTGGGCAGCCGCCTTCACCGGCTTTGCCAACACCATGCCGGCCTACTTCGTCAACTGGGGACGCTACACGCAACTGGCCGGCCAGATCATCCTGCCCGCACTGCTTGTCGCGTGGATCGAACTGATCGAGCGAAGTGCAGACGGCAGCATCAAGGCCGACCGGCGGCCGATTGCGCTGGCTGCGCTGCTCACGACAGCTTTGATGCTGACGCACTACATCGTCACCATCTTCGCCGCGCTCATGGTAGGCAGCTACCTGATCGCGCGCATCTTGCAGCTCAGGACGGCACGGCCGGCGCTTTGCACAGCGCTGCCGGCGTTGGGTGCCGCCGCAGCAGCACTCGTCGCGACATGGCCGTGGATTCAGACGACGCTCGCCGGTGGGCTACTGCGCAACACATCGTTGATGGTTAGCGGCGGCATCAGCGCCGAGCGCGTGGCCGGCTATGCCACGCTGACGCCGATCACGCCGTTCTACCTGAAAGGCTGGCTGCTGGCGTTGGCAATCGTTGGCCTGGGCGTAGCGATCGCGCAGCGACAGTGGCGGCCGACGATCTTCGCCGTATGGGCGGGCCTACTGCTGTTCACGGTCACGCCGAACACCTTCGGGCTGCCCGGCAACGGCGTCATAGACCAGCTCACGGCATACATCGCGCTGTATGTGCCGGTCGCGCCGTTGGCCGGCTATGGCTTGGCGGAGCTGCACACCTGGGTGACGAGTCGGCTCGAAGCACGGCTACAGTGGATGGCGCACGCCTATTTGCCTGCGACGCTGGCCGCAACGCTGGCGATTGCGGCATGGGGCGCGGCCACTTGGCTGCCGCGCGTCGTCGAGCCGGTCCGACAGATGCTCACGCCTGCCGACGAGCGCGCGATGGCTTGGATCGCCGCCAACCTTCCCGAAAATGCCCGCTTCGTGGTCAACACCTTTCCGGCCTACGGCGGATCGTTGATCGCCGGCACCGACGGCGGTTGGTGGATTCCCCTGATGACCAAACGCGCGACCAACCTTCCTCCGATTACCTACGGCAGCGAGGCGTTCGAGGATCCGGCGTTTTATCGCGAAACAAACGCCTTCGCTGCTGCGCTGCGCGGTGCGCCGCTCACCGACCCTGCGCCGCGCGCCATCAACCTGGCGACGCCGGAGAACATCCAGCGTTTGCGCGCTGCGGGATTCACGCATGTGTACAAGGGCGCCAACCAAACGCCCGGGCCGGCGCAAGCTGACTGGATAGATACGGCTGCCCTACGAAACAGCGACCACTTTCAACTGATCTACGAAGCGGGCGGCGTCGAAATCTTCGCGCTTGTAAAATGACGTGACCGTGAAGATGTGCGTCATCGGTCCGACGTGGCCCTTTCGCGGAGGCATCGCTCACTACACCACGCTACTGGTAAAGCACCTTCGCGAGCGCCACACTGTGCGCTTCATCACCTACATCAAGCAGTATCCGAAGTGGCTCTATCCGGGCAACACGGCCATGGACCCCAGTCCAGATTCGAGCGTGCTGCGCATCGAGTGCGATCGCCTGCTCACGCCGTGGAATCCCCTCACCTGGTGGAGAACTTACCGGCTGATCAAGCGCGACCAACCCGATGTGCTGCTCCTGCAGTGGTGGACGCCGTTCTTCTCACCGATGCTGTTCTTCCTCACGCGGATGCTGAAGCACGAGACGCGCATCCGCGTCATCTTCTTGTGCCATCACCTCATCGCGCCGGATGGCGGCATCTTCGACTGGTTCCTGGCGCGGCGCATTCTGTGGCGCGGCAACGGCTTCATCGTGATGAGCGAAGAAGACTTCGCGCTGTTGCGCCGGGCGCTGCCATGGGCGCGCATCAAAGGCACGACACATCCTCCCTACGACGTCTTCAGTCGCGCACCAATTCCGCGCGAGCAGGCGCGCGCCAAGCTGGGGCTGCCGCTTGACGCGCCGGTCGTGCTGTTCTTCGGCTTCGTCCGGCGCTACAAGGGACTGCGCCATCTCATAGAGGCGATGCGCATTGTGCGCGACCGGCTCCCAGATGCAAAGCTACTTGTCGTGGGCGAGTTCTGGGAGGATGAACGTCCTTATCACGACCTGATCCGCCAGCTTGGCTTGCAGGACGCCGTCCAGATCTACAACCAGTACATCCCGAACGACCAGATCACGGTGTATTTCTCCGCGGCGGACGCGGTCGCCCTGCCTTACCTAGAAGCGACGCAGAGCGGCGTCGCGCAGCTCGCCATCGGCTTCGAGCGGCCGATCATCGCGACGAACGTCGGCGGCATGGCCGAGGTTGTGCACCATGGCGAAACCGGCTTCGTTGTTCCTCCCGGCGATTCACAGGCGCTGGCCGCAGCGCTGATCGAGTTCTTCACCAAAGGCTTCGCCGAGACATTCTCACAGCGCATCCGCAAGGACAAAGAATCGGCCTCGTGGCTGCCGATGATCCAGTTGATCGAGGAGCTGGCGCAGCCCCTGCCCGAAGCACAAGCCGAAGCGGTAGCGATTCGCCGGCCCTCGCCGCGCGTGTTCTGAGCGACGCACGCTGCGCTCATCGCCATGCGCATCGCCTTTCTGTGCACGTCCGGCATGGATAACGCCTCGCCGCGCGGGCGCTGGTTGCCCATCGCGCGCGAACTAGCGCGCACGGGCCATGAGTTACATCTCTTGCTGCTGCATCCGACCTACGACAAACTCCCTGCGAACAAGCGCGAACAAGTCATCGAAGGCGTTAGAGTGACACACGTAGCGCAGATGCACGTGTACGGGTTGCCGGGCGAACGTCGCTACTTCACTCCGGCAGAGCTGATCAAAGTATCACTTCGCGCTGCGTTCGCTTTGCGTCGCGCATGCGTTCGGCTATGCCCAGACATCATCCACGTGTGTAAACCGCAGCCTATCAACGGGCTGGCCGGCTGGCTGGCTGCGCGCCAACTCCGGCGCCCACTGTTCGTGGACTGCGACGACTACGAAGCCGAAGCCAATCGCACGAACAGCGCGTTTCAACGCAAGATGCTCGCCTGGTGGGAAGACCGCTTGCCGTTGCACGCGCAAGGCGTAACCGTGAACACGCGCTTCCTGTTCGAACGATGTCGCGCGCTGGGTGTTCCTGAGGCGCGGCTACGCTATGTGCCCAACGGGGCAGATGCGCTGCCTGCGCATGTTCCACCGCCACCTGCACTCGCTCGTTTGGTTAGACAACCCATCGTGCTGTATGTGGGCACGCTCAGCATCGCTTCGCATGCTGTAGACCTATTGCTCGAGGCATTCGCAAAGGTCGAGAGCCAACTGCCGGAGGTGCAGCTCGTAATCGTCGGTGACGGCGATGATCGCGACGTGCTCAAAGCGCAAGCGCACCGGCTGGGGCTGCACAACGTCCACTGGCTGGGTCGCCTTTTGCCGGACGAAGCGCGCCGGTGCTATGTTGCAGCCTACTGCTCGGTAGATCCGGTGCGCGACACGCCAACGATGCGCGCGCGTTCGCCGCTCAAGATCGCGGAGAGCCTTGCCGCAGGCACGCCGGTCGTCACCGGCGATGTAGGCGACCGGCGCGAGATGCTAGCCAACGGCGAGGCCGGCGTGTTGGTGCAGGCCGGAGATGCCGGAACGCTGGCGAATGGTCTGTGCTATCTTCTCGCGAATCATGGACGGCGCGAACGCATGGCGCAACATGCGCGCACAAAGGCGCAAGCCTATGCCTGGGACAAGCTATGTCGCCAATGGATGGAGATCTATGAAGTAGCGGCGCAACGCCAGCATATCCGAGAACCAGGAGCGCGGTAGCGTGAGGCGCATTCGCATTCTGCAGATCATCGCCGGCCTCGATATCGGACGAACGTTCGGTGGCGCAGAGCGCATCGGCATCGAACTTGCTTGTCACTTAGATTACAGCGAGTTCGAGCCGACCGTGTGCAGCTTCTGGCAGATGGGCAGCCGGGCCGAGTCGCGCTGGGCGCAGTTGCTCGATGAACATCGCGTGCCCATGTTCTATGCGACCCACCGCGATGAACAGCGCGACTCAGCCGACTACTTCAAGGGCGTCCGGCGCATCATTCGATGGTGCGCGCAAAACAAGGTGGACATCATTCACGCACATCACGAAGGCGGCGCTCTGGCCGGCGGAATAGCCAAGTTGCGCGGCGGCGCTTCGGCTGTCGTTAGGACAGCGCATACGCCGCTGGAACTGGAATGGGGGAGAGGATGGAAGGGCTTCGCTTTGCGCGCATCCTTCTCGCACCTGGTCTTCCCGCTTTTGCTCGATGCCGAGCTGGCCGTATCCCGTGAATACTGCGCGAAGCTGCAACGACGCATCGTTGCACGTTTGGCCGGAAAGCGTCCTCGCCTCGTGTATAGTGCCATACCGAGGAACAGCGCCCCGACCAGTCCAGACAGCGTCAGAATTGCCCGCCGCCCGCCCGTGATTGGCAGCATCGGACGATTGACTCATCAAAAGGGCCATCGCTACTTGATTGATGCGATGCCTCAGGTGCTGGCTGTTGAACCCGAGGCGCAACTATGGCTAATCGGCGAGGGTGAGCTGCGTGCAGCGCTCCAACAGCAAGCTCGTGCGCGCGGCGTCGAGTCTCAGGTGTGCTTTCTGGGCCTGCGAGACGACATTCCCGATCTTTTGAACCGTATGAATGTGTTCGTGCTCCCCTCGGTGTGGGAGGGCATACCGGTAGTCTTGCTGGAGAGCATCGCTGCAGGTGTGCCGGTGATCGCCTCGGATTTGCCCGGCAACCGCGAGCTCATCGAGCATTGCCGTTCCGGCTGGTTGACACCGCCCGGCGATACGGCGTCTCTGTCGGCAAGCATTATCGAGGCACTGCAAAATCCGCAGCGTGCAGCGGCATATGCGCGCGAAGCACAAAAGATCCTCCCGCAATTCTCCATCGCAGCAATGGTCGAGAGACATCAAACACTCTACCGAAGCCTGATCCAGGTATGAAATCATCCATCCTGCTCGCCGTCCTGACTTCGCTGCGGCTTGCCACCTCTGCTTTGAGCCAGTTGTTTGTGATTACCCTGGTGGGCATCGGCTCCCGAACCGATGCTTTGATTGCCAGCTTTGTGTTGCCGCAGTTGACATCTACGCTTATCGTCGCTTCCTTAAATCAGGTGCTGGTTCCGTTGTTCACAGCAGAACCTCCCGATTCCCGCCAACAACACGCCTGGATGGTCTTTGTCGTGCTATTCGTCATTGTCACGCCCGTTGCATTGCTGCTCATGGCAACAGCAGATGGCTGGCTAGGTCTGCTGGCCCCCGGATTCTCCGCAGAGGGAAGAGCGCTCACAGCACAACTGGTGCGCATCCAGTTGGCCGGCGTCATCTTCGCGGTGCCGTTCTCGGCGCTGTGGTCGCTACAATGCGCTCAGGGCCGGCTGCTGTGGGCGGAGGGCGCTCAGACTGCGTCAACATTCGTTGCAGCCGTCCTCATGATTGCAGCCGCGCCCAGATATGGCGTGTATGCTGCAGCATCTGCAGTCGTGCTTCGGTCTGCACTGGACGTGCTCCTGTTGATCCGCGGCCTAGGGCCGTGGCGCGGCATCATACGCGAATCGCATCTATTGCGGCGCGCATGGCACCGAGTGCGCTATCCGATCGCCGGCTCGGCCTATTTCGGCACCGAGCCGCTTGTCAACCAGTTCCTGACGTCCTTCGCCGGCCCGGGTGGCTTATCGGCTTTCTTCGCTGGCCAGCAGGTCTATGCCACGCTCTCGCTCATTGCCAACAAAGCAATCGCAGCACCGCTGCTACCCGTGCTGTCCGCCGATGCAAATGACGATGAGTGGCTCACCTTTCGACAACGCTATCGCCGTCGCGCCTGGTATGTCTTTCTGACCACGTCAGGGTTGGTGCTCTGCATCGCGCTGCTCGGCAGGCCAATCCTGGAGTTGTTGATCGAGCGTGGGCAATCTCTGCCGGAAGCGACCGACTTGATCTGGCAAACGTTGGTCACTCTGGGTGGCGTGTGCGTCGGTGGCATCGTTGGACAGATCACGCTGACTGCGCTCCACGCCATGGGTGACACGAAGACGCCCACACAGATCGGCATCGTCACATACACGATCTATCTTCCTGCGAAAGTTGTAGCCTTCTTCGCTTTTGGCCTCGTCGGGCTCACCCTCGCATCCAGCGCTTTCTTTCTGGCGAACATGATCGGGCAATGGTTCTTCCTGGAGCGCACGCTCAAACAGCGCACAGCGCTAGATCGCAGCTTTCATCCCGCGGTAGAGAATGGCATGCTCCAAAAGTGATCGGAGTGCACTGATGGCTAGATGCATAAGGTCTCACGAGACATGAAGCTGAGCGAGGACTTCACCACCTGGTCGAAGATCCGTGACATTGGGCGATGGCACGTCAATCAATTCGTGAGACAGGCCGCTGCTTGCCTGCCCAGCGGCGTCCGCGTGCTCGATGCCGGCGCAGGAGAATGTGCCTACAAAAAGCTGTTTGCGCATTGCCGCTACGTGGGAGTGGATCTAGCAGTAGGGGACACGTCCTGGAACTATTTCAATCTCGATGTCATCACCTCGCTCAGCAGGCTCCCCTTCCCGGATGCAACATTCGATGCGGTGCTCTCGACGCAGACACTCGAACATCTCGATGATCCTCTCGCGGGCATGTATGAGATGCATCGTATCCTGAAACCAGGCGGTAAGCTTTTTTTGACAGCACCCATGGCTCACATGGAACACCAGGCACCTTACGACTTCTTTCGCTACACATCCTACGGGCTGCGCTCGTTGGCCCAGCGCGCTGGATTTGCGCCCGAGAACATCGCGGTCACTCCGCTCGGTGGTATGTTCACTCGCTGGGCATATGAGCTGCCGAACATGCTCAGCCTCTTCCCAAGTGCGAATCTACCCCCGCTGCAGAAAGGCCTCGTCCGGCTCCTCAAAGCAGGCCTGTTGGTGCTCATCTTGCCCATGCAGCTCTTGCTGCTGGCGCTGGACTTTCTAGATCGGCGTCGCGAGTACCCTTTCGGGTGGTCTATGATAGCGATCAAAGCGAACGAGGATCCCCGCTAGACCTATGCCTGCCACATGCCCCACCGGCGAGACATCCGGGCTGCACCGTGCCCAGGTGCGCACGGTCGCAATGCTTGAGTGTTACTTGTGTTGCTCGCCGGGCGCGGTCTTATACCGCCCACTCCACGATCGCCTCTATAGCGTTTCGGGAGAATGGTCGCTGCGCCGGTGCACCAACCCCGCATGTGGATTGGTATGGCTGGATCCAACACCGTGGCCGGAGGACGTGGGCAAGCTCTACGAGAGCTACTTCACCCATCCAAACACGCCGCCGGCTTGGAAGAGCCGCAACCCTGTCTACCGCGCCTGGGTGATGCTTGGCGGCGCGTATCGCACTTTGGTGCGCAGCACCTTCATCGGCAAAATGCGCGCTCGCGCCGAGGCCATGTATCTGGATACAGCATCTCCGGGCCGGCTGCTCGATGTCGGCTGCGGCGATGGCAACGCGGCAGCTACCTTACAGGCCAAGGGCTGGGAAGTAGAAGGCCAGGAAATTGATGCCACGGCGGCCGAATTTGCCTCCAGGACGCACGGCTTCAAAGTGCACGTTGGGCCGTTGGAGTCGCTTAACTTGCCGGGCGGAGCCTATGATGCGATCACCCTTAGCCACGTGATCGAACATACACCAGACCCGATCGCGCTGTTGCGTGAATGCCGTCGCTTGCTCAGGCCCGGCGGCATTTTGATCGCGATCACCCCCAACATTCTCAGCTTCGGCCACGCGCAGTTCAAGGTGAACTGGGTCGCACTCGATCCGCCGAGACACCTTCTGATCCTTTCGCCTGCCACGGCTGGCGAAATGGCCCGGCGCGCCGGATTCGCGCGCTTCAACGTCTGGACCACGCCGGCGCGCGCCCAGTTCGCCTACATCGCCAGCAGGGACATAGCGTCGCACGGCCGCCATCTTCTGCACAAGACTTACTCTGTTCCTCAACTCGTTCGCGCGTTCTGGTTTGAGCTACGTGCATGGCACGCATGGCGTCGCGACCCTTACTCGGGCGAGGAACTGGTGTTGGAAGCCTTTGCATGAGCCAGTTTACGCAGCCGCGCGTTAGCATTGCTATTCCCACGTATCAGCAAGAGCGTTGGTTGGGTGAGGCGATTGCTTCGGCACTGGATCAGGATTATCCTCACCTCGAGGTGCTCGTATGCGACGACGCCTCGCCCGACGCTACGCCGGAGGTCGTCCAGGCGTTTATGCACGACCACCGGTTGAGATACGTCCGGCACGCGCACAACCTGGGGCGCGTTGCCAACTACCGCTATGCATTGCACCACGCCAGCGGAGATTGGCTGTTGATGCTCGATGGGGACGACTACCTGATTGATCCGCACTACATTCGCGACGCTGTTGCGCAACTCCAATCGCACTCTGATGTGGTCCTGGTGTTTGGTGGCTGCCGGATCACCTCCAGCGCCCAGCGCGTCCGCGATTGCTGCGAAACGCGCCAAGCCTGGGAATGCACCGACGGATTCAGCTACTTCAGACGTTGGCATGCCTGGCTCGGCATTCCTCATCAGGCCGCACTCTACAACCGGGAACTGGCCCGCAGGCTCGACTTCTATCGCTTCGATATCATCTCATCGGATTGGGAATCGCTCCGCCGGCTGATCTTGCACGGCAAGATCCTCATTCATGGCGCGCCGGTGGTTGTCTGGCGCAAACACGATCACAACGCATCGCTCAGTCCCGGTGTTGCTCAGCGCATCGCAGACCTACAGAGCATCGAAGGGCCTTACCGTTATGCGCTGGACCGAGGGTTCGATCGGAAACTCTTACAACAATGGAGACGCCGAACAATCGCAGATTATGCCATCAACCACATGCGCATTAGTCTGCGGGCCAATCGCCTTGATGATTTTTGGAAGATGCTGAGCTACTTATCCGTCAACGACGAAGAAGCGTATCACGCTGCATTGCGCAGGCTAGTGTATCATCCGCATCTCGTCTTGATTTATGTTATTTCATTCGTAAACGGCGGCAGATTGCCCTCTCTTCTCCTCCGGGCTTGGCATCACATTGCGCCGTTCGATTAATCTCTGCATAGTTGACGCGTGATTCATCGCCCATAGCGTAACTCATAGCCCGGTTGCGTGGCTCACACAGTCTAGTAAGAAGTTATGGACATCTTCTGAGCTCTCTGCACCTCTACTCCTGTGAGTAATACGATTGAAGTATTGCCTTTCGGGACGTTGATGGTTAGAAAGACGGCTGCGTATAAGTCATGATGAGGAATCTGAGGAGGAAAGAATCATGAACAAGAGAATCATAAAGACCGTTGCCGCGGCGTTAGCGGCATCCGGCCTCAGTGCCACAGCGCTGCCGCAACAGCAGGCCTCCGGCTTGGCCTTCACCTACACTGCCGGCATTCAGGTGCAGAACCTCTCTAATGCACAGGCCACCATTGTCATTACGTTCTACAATCCCGACGGCACTCAGGCGGGCACGACGAATGACACCATTCCTGCGAATGGCTCAAAGACCTACTTCCCCCTGAGCGCCGTCTCCGCCGGTTTCGATGGCTCGGCCATCATCTCTGCCGACCAACAGGTTGCAGCCATCGTTAACGTGCTCGGGAACAACGGCGTCGCCGGCGCGGCTTACAGTGGCTCGCCCGTCGGCAGCCCAACGGTGGACTTGCCGCTGCTGATGAAGAACAACTTCGGCTTCAATACCTGGTTCAAGGTGCAAAACGCCGGCAATACCGCGACGAACATCACGGTGAACTACTCCGATGGCACCAGTGCCTCGGCGACGAACGTGCAACCCGGCGCTTCGGCCATCTTCGATCAAAGCCTAGAGGCTCACAACGCTGCCGTCTTCGCTGCCACGGTGACGTCGAACAACAACCAACCGCTCGTAGCCGCGGTCATTGAGGAAAGCAGCAGCGTTATGTTTGCCTACAGCGGCTTCGCCAGCGGCAGCACCAACCCGGTGATGCCTTTAGTCAACGCGAACAACTTCGGCTACATCACCGGCATTCAGATCAAGAATGGCGGCAGCAGCGCGTCCAGTGTCACGGTGACCTATACCCGTTCATCGGCGCCGTTCGATAGCTGCACCGAGACGAGGACGATTCAGGCCGGTCAGTCGGAGACATTCGCGCTCTACGCCTTCAGCGTAGCCGGAACAACGAGCTCTAACTGCCCCTTCGGTCAGACCTTCGTGGGTTCAGCCCGGGTCACGGCGAACTCGGCCAACGTCCCACTGACGGTGATCGTGAACCAGTTGAACAACAGCCAAGGCACCGGCGAGGCTTATGGTGGCTTCGATCCTGCCCAAGCGACCAGCAAAGTTGTGATGCCGCTCATCATGGACAGGAACTTTGGCTACTTCACCGGCTTCAATGTGATGAATATCGGCACTGCTGCGACCAACGTGACCTGCACATTCACCAACAGCTCGCGCACGGTTACTGCCAGCCTCAACCCCGGACAGGCGCTCACCGATGTGCAGCTCAACCAGCTCGGCAATGGTTACGTGGGCAGCGCGACATGCACCGGCGGAGCCGGCAGCAAGCTCGCAGGAGTGGTCAACGAGCTGAACAACGATCCTCCGCCCAGCGACAAGTTCTTGGTGTACGAAGCAATTTCGACCAACTAGTCGCGGCGCACATCGCGCCAATCACGAGAGGGGACAACACGCCACGTTGTCCCCTCTTATAATTTGCCGCGTGATGAGACATTTGTTCAAGGCGATCGTTGTCGGGATGACTCTAGCGCTAGTTGCCGCTTGTACGTCATCGGGCACAGAACGCAGCAGCGACCTTACAACGCAAGCATCCCCGCTCACGTCGCCTTTGAGCGCATCGCCAGACGCCGTCGAAGCGACGCAAGATCCCAACCTGGGCAGCGCAACCGGGCAACTGCTGCTCAGGGGCCAACCGGTAACCAATCGCATTTTGTATCTTGCGCAGTTGACGACTGACGCCAGCGGCAAAGAGACGGCCGCCGGCATGGATAGGATCAATTCGCCCCGCACGTTTAGCCAAGCAAACGGCGCGTTTACCTTCGTGAACGTGCCCCCTGGGCGCTATGCGCTCGTCATGGATTTGATCATGCAGGCGTATATGTTGCGCAATCCCAAGACCGGCGAGGATCTGATCATCCAAATCGAAGCAGGCCGGCGCGTGGATCTCGGCGCGCTGGACTATCAGCAACTGCCCGAGTGATCCACTCACCATGGTTAGGTAGGGCGACGGGTCACTGCTCTGGTGTGTAGAAAAACCTCGGCGCAGCCAAGTAGTCCTTGAGCGACATGCCGGCCTGATCGCGCTTGGAGAGGATTGGGTCGTTGAAAGGCCATTGGATGCCGATGTCTGGATCGTTCCACATCACTACACCCTCCGCTGCCGGCGCGTAGTAGGCGTCGCATTTGTATTGCACCTCGGCAACCTCAGATAACACAGCAAAGCCATGCGCAAAGCCGACCGGCACGAGTAATTGCCGCGCGTTCTCCGCCGATAGCTCCACGCCGACCCACTGCGCGAACGTCGGCGAACCCACTCGCAGATCCACTGCTACATCCAAGATGCGCCCGACCGTGCACCGCACCAACTTCGTCTGCGGCGCGGACATGTCTTGGAAATGCAGCCCGCGCAGCACCTTGTGCACCGAGCGCGAATGGTTGTCCTGGACGAACTCGTGCGTGATGCCCCAGGCAGCGAACTCGCGCTTGTTGTAGCTCTCGAAGAAGAAACCTCGCGCATCGCAGAATACATCCGGCTCGATCACCAACACGCCGTCCAAGCTCGTCTTTGTAACGCGAATGCCCATGTGATGACTGTCGTGCCGGCGAAGCATGTCCACCGGCGAAGCCGATTATCCCCTTCCCCGCACGCAGCATCATACCTGCTCTTTCGCCCTACGGCTGGGTGCATTCGCCGGCGAGGACAAATGTGCAGGTTGGGTAGGGCGCGCTCACCGCAGCGCGCCATCGCCGATGCTCATAGGCGCGGAACGGCGTCCGCGCTCTACCGCACGATGCTTGGTCTCCACTTGCCCCTATACACGAATGCACCCCCTACAGCCCGCGCAGTCGCTATAATCGGAGTTGCCACATGGCCGAAAGATTCGTATTCGCAGCGAAGCTGGACGAAGTCAAAGAAGGCGAAATCATAGCCGTCATTGTTGACGAAACGCCTATCGCGCTCACCAAGCTGAACGGCGAGGTGCGCGCCTTCGGCGACATCTGCACGCACGATGACGGCCCGCTGGCCGAAGGCCACATCGAAGGGCAGTGCGTGGTGTGCCCTCGGCA
>JANWYN010000126.1 GCA_025055235.1 Candidatus Roseilinea sp.
TGCCGAGGCTGAGCTTGCCGAAGCCGAGCTCAAGCCGATTCACGCTGTGCTCGACGACCGCCCGGCGTTGAATCCGGCGCAACTCGAGTTGGCGCGCTGGATCGCTGCGGAGTACCACGCGCCGCTCGGTCGCTGCTGCGCGCTCATGACGCCGCCGGGCTTCACGCCGCGCTCGGCCTACGTGTATAGCCTGACAGAGGAAGGCGAGCGCGTCGCAAAGTCGAGCGACAGAGGTGCGGGCATGCCGAATGCGCGTGCGAGGTTGCTTCAGACGCTGTATTTGCGTGGCCCGTTGATCGAATCGAAGCTGGCGAGGGCGATGCGCGGCACGCCGGATTGGCGTCGCGGGTTGAGGGCACTGGTCAGAGCGAGTTTGGTGGTACGCACATCCACGCTGCGGCCGCCTCCGGTGCGGCCACGGCGCACGACGCTGGCGCAACTCGCCATCGGCGAGGAAACACTGGCCTTGGTGTTAACCAATCTGCAGTCCAATAACAGACTGAAGCCGGAGACGCGGGCGCGCCGCGCTGCTGCGCTGGAATACCTGCAATTGCACAATGGCCTGGCCGCTGCGGAGTGGATCTTTGCGGAGACCGGCGCCACGCGCGAGGATTTGAGCTGGTTGGCTGCGCGCGGCTACATCATGCTCGGCGACGCCGAGCGCTGGCGCGACCCATTGGCCGATGTGGACTACGTGGTCAAGTCGCCCCCACCGCTTACCGAGGATCAGGAGAAAGTCTGGCGTGCTGTTGAGGCAGGGATCGGGGGTCGGGGGGCAGGGGCCAGGGGCCGGGGGGCAGGGGTCGGGGGTCAGGGGGCGGAGGTTGGGGAGTCGGATGCTGCGCCTTCCAATTCTCAATTCTCAATTCTCAATTCTCAATTTCTGCTCCGCGGCGTGACCGGCTCGGGCAAGACTGAGATCTACATGCGCGCAGCCGAAGCCGTCTTGAAACAAGGACGAGGCGCGCTCATCCTTGTGCCGGAGATCGCGTTGACGCCGCAGACCGCCCGGCGCTTTCTGGAGCGCTTCCCCGGCCAGGTCGCGCTCATCCATAGCGGGCTCAAGCCGGGCGAGCGCTACGACACCTGGCGGCGCATCCGCGCCGGCGAGCTGCGCATTGTCGTCGGCGCGCGCTCGGCGTTGTTCGCGCCGCTGGCCGAAGTGGGGCTGATCGTGCTCGACGAAGAGCACGACCCATCCTACAAGCAGAACAGCCCGCCATACTACGACGCCCGGCGCGTCGCGATGCATTACGCCGAGCTGACCGGCGCGACGTTGATCTTCGGCAGCGCCACGCCCTCGCTGGAAGCCTGGCAGATGGCCAGTGCGGGTCGCCTCACCTTGCTCGAGTTGCCCAACCGCGTGCGGGGTCATGTGCGCCGCATCGCCGACCAGCAGGCACGCTTGGGCGTGCAGGCTGCCGTGCAGCCGGAGACCGAGGCTGTGGCCTACCAGCCCTTGCCGGCGGTGCGGGTGGTTGACATGCGCGCCGAGTTGCGCGGCGGCAATACCGACATGTTCAGCGGCGCGCTGGCGCTGGCGCTGGGCGAGACGCTCCGCCGCGGCGAGCAGGCCATCCTCTTTCTCAACCGGCGCGGCGCGGCATCTAGCGTGCTGTGCCGCGACTGCGGGCATGTCATGCGTTGCCCGAACGACGACACGCCGCTCACGTATCACTCGGAAATGGGGAGTCGGGAGTGGGAAATTGCAGCGCCCTACTCCCGACTCCCTACTCCCCATCTCAAATGCCACCAGTGCGACCGCACCGAGCCTGTGCCGTCGCGTTGCCCGGCATGTGGCAGCGCGCGCATTCGCTTCATCGGCGTTGGCACGCAGAAGGTGGAGCAGGCCGTCTTGCAGCGCTTCCCCGAAGCGCGGGTGCTGCGCTGGGATCGCGACGCCGTCGGGCGCGGCGGTGGCGATCACATCCTACAACGCTTCGTCAATCGCCAGGCCGATGTGCTGGTCGGCACCCAGATGATCGCGAAGGGCCTCGACTTGCCGATGGTGACGCTGGTGGGCGTGGTGCTGGCCGACGTAGGGTTGTTCTTGCCGGACTTCCGCACCGGCGAGCGGGTCTTCGACTTGCTGTTGCAGGTGGCCGGCAGGGCAGGGCGGGGCTTGTTGCCCGGACGGGTGATCGTGCAGACCTACAACCCGGAGCATCCGGCGATTGCGTTTGCCGCCCGGCACGACGTGCAAGGCTTCGTTGCATATGAGCTGGCGCAGCGCCGGATGCTGAACTTGCCGCCGTTCGTGCGGCTGGTGCGCTTCGAGTATGTTGATGCGGATAACGACACGGCGCGCCGGGCATGCGAGCTGTTGGCGCGCGACGTGCGGCGTTCCAATCATCATGTGGGCGTGATCGGCCCGGCTCAAGCGTATTTCACGCGACGCGATAACCGCTACCGCTGGCAAGTCTTGGTGCGCACGCATGCGCCGCGCGAGTTGCTGGCCGATCTGCATGTGCCGCGCGGATTCGTCGTGGACGTGGATCCGGTGAGCGTGCTTTGAACGCGAGTCGCACGATTTTTGTGCGCCATTACAATACCCGGCAGCATGGTTGATGCGTTCCGCGTCGTTGTGAAGACGTTCAAAGACATCTGGGGTGAAATGTTCAACCTGGTGTTGATGAACGTGTTCACGCTGTTGTGCATGGTCGTCATCATCCCCGGCCCGCCGGCGGTGATGGCCTTGTATGCTGTGTGCAACCGCATCGCCAACGACTACGCGGTGTCGTGGGATCATTACTTCGCGGCGTTTCGCGAGCACTTTGGCAAAGCTTGGCTATATGCGATTGCTGCGTTCGTGATTACGGCGTTGATCCTCTTCAACTTTTGGTGGTACGGCGCGACGTTTGGCAACGAGGTCTGGGTGCAGTGGGTGCAGGGCGCATGGTTGGCCGCGGCGTTCTTCTGGCTGGTGATCAACTTCTACGTGCTTGCCTTTTACATGGAGCAACAGGATCGGCGTTGGCGGGTTGCTTTGCGGAACTCGGCGTTGGTAGCGGGAGCGAATCCGCTATTCACGTTGACCCTGTTGATCGTCGTCGGCGTGTTGATTGTGGTGGCGCTGGCGATCACGCCGCTGTTCGTGCTGCTCGGGCTGTCCACTTGGGCGATGTTCGGTAGCGAGGCGGTCGTCAACAGGGTGAACGTGTATCGCAAACGCATGGAGGCACAAACGGCGTCGAACAGCGAGATGCAAAGGTGAAGCACGAGGTGTGAACCCTGCCGGTTCACGCAGAGGAGCGAGTCTGATGTATACCAAATCGAACGACGAATTCGAGGACGGCGACTTTGACGATTACGATGACGCCGACGATTTCGACTTCGCATCCGCTCTGGTGACAGACGAGCTGACGGATGAGTTGGTGCGCTACTGGGGCGATCTCCGGCGCATCGAGGAAGAGAACAAGGTTATTCGCGTTAACCTCTCGCTCACTGCTGCGCTTAACAAAATCCCTGCCAAGTGGTTAGACGCTGCTTGCCAGGCAAACCGGCTGGCGCTGCAAGGCAACCTACGCAAGAGCCGGCGCGCTAAGGTCGCGGCGCTGGTTGCCAGCCTGACCTCGAAAGATGAACTCCGGCGCTGCGTGACCGAGCTGCCGCCGCGCGCCCGAGCCGCTTTGCGCCGGGTCGTAGACAACGGCGGGTGGATGCGCCTGGCCGACCTGACGCGCGACTTCGGCTCGATGGATGGCGACGGCTGGTTCTGGGACGAAGTGCCGCCTACGTCGTGCCTAGGTGAACTGCGCCGGCGCGCGTTGCTCTTCGTTGGACGCACCTCGCGCACCAAAGACGGCAAACTAGGCAAACGCATGTTCAAGGTGGCCGTTGTGCCTCGGGATATCCGCGACCTGCTGCGAAGCATTCTCTCCGAGGCTGCGATTTGCAGGGAAGAAGAGGCCGCGTTCGTGAAACGGTTCGCGAAGCCGGAAGATGCGCTCAACGACGCAATCTGCGCCGCGCATGGCTATTACGACGTGCTGGATTGGCAGCCGCCACTCGAACGCTGTGATGTGGAGGACTTCCTGCGCTACGTCAGCCGGCACGGTTTCGATCCTGTCATGGCCTGGTTCGGCATCGAGATCCTGCTGGCGTTCATCGAGACGCGGCTGCACGAGATTCAATCACTCGACGACTTATGCGGCTATCACATCAGCGAGCTGGCGTCCGGCTTCGTGGACATGAGCTACATGCAGCGTTGGACGCTGGACGAGCGGCGCAACTTGATTCATCTCGTGCGCTATCTGTACGATCGCCTGTATGAGCGCGGGCGCATCCTGGTCGAGACGCGCGACGAGGTGCGGCGTGCCTGTGCGCGTCTGGTGAGCGGCAAGCGTAAGCTCAACTTGATCCGCCGGCCACCGCCGATCGGCGGCGAGCTGATCTTCATCCGCGTCAACCCCAACACCGGCGAAGAGGAGCGCTACACCTTCAACCACCAGCGTCTGCTGATGGTGTGGGCCGGCGCGTTTCACCAAGACTGGCGCACGATGCTGAGTGTGTGCGAGACCGTGCCGAGCGGTGCCCAAAAAGCTGCGCTTATCCACGAGCTGATCGCGCTCGAGCCCAGCATCTGCGACCTCATCATCTCCCAAGCGGACGAGGAGGACTTCGACCGCGCCATCCTCTGGTTCTACGAGGATCGCCTGCTCGAGCTGAGCGCGTGGTGAAGCAAGCGCAGGCTGAGCTTGTCGAAGGCTGACAGATGGTAACAATCAGGCGACGTCGTTCTCCAGCGTCACCTCGCCGACGCTGATCTTGACGTGGTCACCTGGCCGGAGTGAGAAGCTTTCTGGCGGCACGATACCCGTGCCGGTCATCAGGAATGCGCCGTGCGGGAAGTCCAGCTCACGATAGAGATAGCTCACCAGTTCTTCCAGCCGGCGCTTCATGCGCGCGATGCTCGTCTCGCCGCTAAAGACGACCGCGCCGCCGCGCCGGATCTCCAGCGTTACCGGCAGCATGCGCATCGCCTCTGCATCGGCCAGCACGATCTCCGGTCCTAGCGCGCACGCGCCGGTGTAGATCTTGGCCTGCGGCAAGTAAAGCGGGTTCTCACCCTCGATGTCGCGCGAGGACATGTCGTTGCCGGCGGTGTAGCCCACGATCTCGCCGTGTGCGTTGATGACCAGCGTGAGTTCCGGCTCCGGCACGTTCCACGCGCTGTCTTTGCGGATGCGCACCGGCTGGCCGCTGGTCACGGTGCGCCAGCCGACGGCTTTCATGAACAATTCCGGCCGCTCGGCTTCGTAGACTTTTTGATATACGTCGGCGACCGACGATTCCGCCTTGCGAGCGTCGCGGCTGCGCAGGTAAGTGACGCCGCTGGCCCATATTTCCTGCATCGGTTCAATGGGTGGCAGCGCGGTTTGCCCACGCACATCTCCGGCAGAGGCGGCGTCGCGTTGTTGCGCTAACCATTCGGCCATCGCGCTGGCCGGCTGCTGGAGCAGCGCCGTCAGCGTGAAGCCGGCAGCGAGCGGCTGCCCATTCAGCATCCACCGCGGGCCATCATTCGTCGCGTGTCGCGAAAGTTTCTGCATGTTGCTCATCTCTAATCAGGTTGTGTATAGACAGGATAAACAGGATTAACAGGATTGTTCATCTTGTCATCTCTCAACCCCTAATCTCCAATCTCTAATCTCTGACCCCTGATCCCCGACTCTCAATCCATTGGATACAAACTGCACCCGCCGTCCACCAGCAGCGTGGCGCCGGTCATGTAGCTGGCCATGTCGGAGCACAGGAAGGCGAACGCGTCGGCCACGCTCTCCGGCGGCTGCATGTAGCCGAGCGGAATCGCCTTTGACGCGCGTGCCCGGTAGCTGGGGTCGGTGTCCCATTGGCGCTTGGCCATGCCCACGCCGACGATGCCCGGCGCGATGGCGTTCGCGCGGATGCCCTTGCCGGCCAGCTCGCGCGCGAAGCCGCGCATCATCGCTTTCATCGCGCTCTTGCTCATCGTGTAGGGGGTGATCTCCGGCCAGGGCACGTCTTGCACCCACGAGGTGGTGAAGATCAGATGGCCGGCGATGCGTTGCGCGATCCAGCGCCGGGCAGCTTCTTGCGCTACTACAAACGCCGCGCGCACGTTGACCTCCATCAGCTTGTCGTATTCAGCCAGCGGATAGTCGGTCACGGGGTGTGCTCCAACCATGCCGGCATGGCAACACACCACGTTAGGCATGCCCAACGCGCTTTCGACGGCGTCGAACATCGCAGCCACTTCCTCGGCCCGGGCTGCATCGGCGCGGAAGTAGCGCACACGATCGGCGTTCGGCAAGACGGCCTTGGCGTCCTCGGCCGAAACCACGTCGTTGACGGCGATCGTTGCGCCGTGTGCCAGCAACGTCCGCACGACCACCTGGCCGATGGCGCCGGCGCCACCGGTGATCAGGATAATCTTGTTGGACAAGTCTAAGGTGTTCATGGTTGTTGGCCTTTGCTTTCTTCGGCTGCGTGCGCTAGGGCCGGATCGGCAGCGCGGTAGGCCGCGCCCAACTCGCACGTCAGGTCGAGATACAAATCGCCGTAGGTGCGGCCCGGCTCGATAGCCGTGCCTTCGATCCACTCGTTAAAGCTCTTGACGAGCAGCAAATCGCCGCCCGTCTGCGGCGTGACGCTGAACGTCTCGCGGTAATATGCGCCGCCGCGCCGGTCGCGCGCGAAAGCCGGCGCGGGCACGCGCACGTCGGTAGCGCGCACCCGAAACGAGCGCGTGTCGTCGAAGCCGGGCGCGACGGTATCGGCAAAATACAGGTTGACGCCCGATTGCTGTTCGACCTCGCGCAGGCGCGCCGCGAAGACCGGCTGCTTCAGCCAACTGCGCGGGCCGTTCTTGTGGTCAATGCGATACACATATAAGCCGTCGAACAACGGGTTGAACGCCGTGGTCAGCCCTTCGGCGAACCAGATCGCCCGGCGTTCCGGGTCAGTCGCCTGGCGAATGCGCGCCCAGCCGGCTTTGGCCGCAGCGACGCTGCCCCAAGGCCGGGTCATGCCCTCGAAGAAGATCACCGGCCGGCCATCGAGTTTCAGGTAGTTGGGATGAGGCGCCCACTGCTCCAGCACGAAGCGCACCGAGTCAATCAAATCTTGCTCTTTCGTGCGCCGCAGGCTGTTCTCCAGCAGCACCACGGCATGTTGAAATCTGCTGCCGCCTGATGCAACCAGCAGTTTGTTGAAGTTCTCGGTCGTGCGCGGCTCCTTGACGCCGAACCAGTGCGCGGCGAACCCGTTGAGGCATGCGCGTTGCGCCAGTTGCAGGTGGTGCTGGATCGTGGCCATGTCGTCCGAGCTGTAAGGGCCGGCGGCCGGCACGTCGAAGGTCTTGGTGCCGTCGAACACGTCCGGTTGATACCACATCATGTAGTCGGCCAAGATCAAGCGCGATGCCTCCTGAGCGTGGGCGGTCGGTCCAAGCGAGAACGTGGCAAGCGCGAAGGTCATCGCAGCGGCGACGAGCGTCTTTGTGATCGAAAGCATAGGGTAATGTCGTTGGCAGGATATGCGTCTTTGCGCGTATTCGGTTGTGCTCAGAGTGAGCCGGGCGGTATTGTAGCGGTGCGACCGTCAATCCGGTAACACGACCGGGATCTTGGCCATCAACCCGCCGTCCACCAAATATGCTGCGCCGGTGCATGCGCTGGCCTCGTCGCTGCACAGAAAGAGCACCAGCCGGGCGACTTCTTCCGGTTTGATCACTCGGCCGATCGGGTGCATCTTGCCCCACTTGGCGATCGTGGCGTCCACCTCGCCCGGCGCGAAGGTCGCTGCGGCCTCGCGCAGCATCGGCGTATCCACCGAGCCGGGCAGAATGGCGTTGGCGCGAATGCCCTCGTGCGCGTGATCCATCGAAATGGCTTTGACCAGCGTAAGCGTGGCGGCTTTGCTGGCAGCGTAGATCGGCACGGTGGTCTGCGTGGCCAGCGCCTGCACGCTCGATGTGCAGACGATCGCGCCACCGCCGCGCCGGCGCAGCGCAGGCACGGCATATTTACACATCCAGACGTGCCCTTTGAAGTTCACGCCCATGCCGCGCTCGTAGTCCTCCTCGGTCACGTCTTCGATCCGGCCGTAGAGCTGGATGCCGGCGTTGCTGAAGAGCGCGTCTAAGCCGCCGTAGGTCTCCTCGGCGACGCGCACGGCGCGCTCGGCGTCGGCTATCTTCGAGACGTCGGTGTGCACGAACGTCGCGCGCGGCAACGATCGGGCGAGCGCTTCGCCGGCAGCATCGTCCACGTCGGCGATGACGACCGACGCGCCTTCCGCGCTGAACGCTTTTACGGCGGCTTCGCCGATGCCTTTGGCACCACCGGTGACGATCACGACTTTGTTCTGGAATCTCATTGCTGTGTTCCTCCTGACGCCAGCGCGATTTGTAGCGCATCATTCGCGCTTGCGCCAGCATATATCGTCATCGCGGCCATCGCGCGCGTCACGCGCTCGGTGCGGAGCGATTTCTGCATGTCGTGGGTTCAGGCAGTCTGCCGGGTGCGTTCGGCACGCACGTTCTGGAGATACAGCACGAACACGGCGGCAAGAAAGGCGAGTGATCCGCCGAGCGGCGCGGCACATGCGCAGCTCAGCATGAGTAGGACGAACAGGCGATTGTCCGGCGTTGTTGGCAAGCCGGCTACGGCGACGTAGGCTGTGTGAACGAGCAGCATCGCCAGGAGCGCGAACCCAATCGCCCCGAAAAGCGTGGATAGCGCGACGAAAGCGAAGCGGAGCGTGACGTTGGCAGGTGGGTTCATATGGGTTACTGCCACGCCAAGGTTGGCACAAGATGTGGACATGGCCGGTCGCACCGCATCGCGTCTCACCAATCGAGGATCGCGCCATCATGTGCGCGCACGGTGGTGGCGTGGATGACCTCTTGCTTGAACGGGTGTTTCTTCGCAGCTTCCTCGTCCACTTCGATGCCGAGGCCGGGCGCGTCGGTGGGCAGCCAGTAGCCGTTCTCTGTTTTTAACGAGTGCTTCACTACGTCGAATCGCCACGGCACGTCGGTGAGCATATCTTCTTGAATGAGGAAGTTCGGCGTGCTGAGCGCGAAGTGCAGCGCGGCGGCGTTGGCCACCGGCCCCAGCGGGTTGTGCGGCGCAACGCCGATGTAATATGCCTCGGCCATGGCGGCGATCTTCTTGGCTTCCCATAGCCCGCCGCAGTGGCATAGGTCGGGCTGGATGACGTGGCAGGCCTGCTTCTCGAACAGCTCGCGGAACTCGAAGCGCGTCACACGGCGCTCGCCGGTGGCGATGGGCACAGGCGATGCGCGGCGCACCTCGGCCAGCGCATCCACGTTCTCCGGCGGCACCGGTTCTTCGACGAAGAACGGGCGATACGGCGCCAGCACGCGGCAAAACTCGATGGCGTTGGCGACGCTGTGCCGGCCGTGGCAATCAATCATGATGTCCACGCCTTCGCCCACCGCTTCGCGGACGGCGGCCATCATCCTTTCGGCGTAGCGATACGCGGCGATGCTGTTAAGCGTCTCGGTCGGTGGGGTGATGAGCACCTTCACCGCGTTGTAGCCGCGCGCCACGACCTCCAACGCTAAATCCACGAACGGCTTGGGGTCGGCGCTGTATTGCGTCTCGTACACCGCGCGCATGTCGCCGCCGCCGAGATGGGTGTACATGCGCACTTTGTCCCGCACGCGCCCGCCGAGCAGTTGATACACGGGCACGCCGAACTCCTTCCCGCGAATGTCCCACAGAGCCTGCTCGATGCCGCTGATCGCGCTCAAGCCGATGACCCCGACGCGCCAGAAGCTCTGGCGATACATTTTCTGATAGAGGAACTCGATGCGCTGCGGATCTTCGCCGATCAGCATGGGTGCGAAGTCCTCGATTGCGCCGACGACGGCACGCGTCTTCCACTCCAGCGAGGCTTCGCCCCAGCCGTAGAGGCCGGGCTGGTCGGTCTCCACCTTGACGAACACCCAGTTGCGCATCTCTGCGTTGACCACGCAGGTTTTGATGGCAGTGATTTTCATGGCCTCATTTTCGCCGCGACTTGACGACCTAATGACTTGATGACTGATGACTGATGACTGATGATTAATAATTGGTTACGCTCTAATCGGCAAGCGCGCGTCGTCGCGTAGGAAGAGGGGAATGCGCTCGAGCGGTGCTTCAGCCCGAATGGCTTGCCCGCCTGCGAAAGTCTGATTACTCCACGCATCTGTCCAGCGCGCACCCCTTGGCAGATACACCTCGCGCTGCGTCGCGCCGGCGTGCAGCACGGGCGCAACGAGCAGATCTGGACCGAACATGAACGCATCCTCGATGGACCAAGCGTCGGCGTCCGATGGGAAGTCGTAGAACAGCGGTCGCATTGGTGGGTCGCCGTGCTCATGCGCGTCGTGCATCAGGCGCATGACGTAGGGGCGTAGGCGCTCGCGCATGAACATCACTTCACGGATGATGCGGTAGGCGCGCTCGCCGAATTCCCACACTTCATTCGGGCCGCCGCTTTCGGTGATCGCGCCGTAGGGCATGCGATAGCCGTGCAATCGAAAGAGCGGGCAGAATGCGCCATACTGAAACCAGCGTACGATCAGCTCGCGGAAATAGTCTGAGGTCACATCGCCGCCGTAGAAGCCGCCGATGTCGGTCGTCCACCAGGGGATGCCGCTGAGGCCGATGTTGAGGCCGGCGCGCACCTGTGCCTGCAGCGCTTCCCACGTGGATTGAATGTCGCCGCTCCACACTGCTGCACCGTAGCGCTGGCTGCCGGCCCATGCCGAGCGAGAGAGGAAGATGATCTCCGGTTCGCCCTGTTCGCGCATGCCTTCATAGAACGCCTGCGCATGCCGCAGCGGATAGATGTTCGCGACAGCGCGACCATCGCCAGCGTAATAGCGCAAGTTGTCGTACTGCACGGGATACATCTCCGGCTCGCACGCATCCAGCCAGTACACCTTGATGCCGTGGTCGTAATAGCCCTGCTTCACCTCTTCCCAGATGAATCGGCGCGCTTCAGGATGCGTCGCGTCGTAGTAAGTGAGGTACACCCGCGCATCGGTGTACTGGTCACGGAAGTTCATCTGCGCCGGCTGCCCGCGCAGCGTGCGCAAGAGCCAGCCGTTGCGCATTGCCCTCTGGAAGTTCGCGCTATCAGGGTTCAGCGCCGGCCATACGCTCACCATCACCTTGACCCCCATGCTTTCAAGCTCGCGCACCATGCCGGCTGGATCGGGCCATTTCTCCGGATCGAAACGCCAGTCGCCGTATTTCGTCCAGTGGAAGAAGTCAATGACGATCACCGACAGCGGCAACTTGCGCGATTTATAGCCGCGTGCGATGTGCAGTAGCTCGTCTTGGGTGCGGTAGCGCAGCTTGCATTGCCAGAAGCCTGAGGCGAATTCGGGCAGCATCGGCGCGCGACCGGTCACCGCGGTGTAGTTGCGCACGATCTCGGCGGGCGTTGCGCCGGTGGTGATCCAGTAGTCGAGTTGTGCCGTCGCTTCGGCAGTCCAGCGCGTGCCGTTCGTCCCGAGCTCTACGCGACCCACTGCTGGGTTGTTCCACAGCAGCCCATAGCCACGATTGCTGAGCAAGAAGGGAATGCTGACTTCGCCGTTCTGCTGCAACAGCTCGATCACCGCGCCTTTTTGGTCGAGCAGGCCGTGCTGGTGTTGGCCTAGCCCGTAGAATCGCTCGCCGCGGTAGGCGCGAAAGCGCGCCTCCAATCGCCATAAGTCGTCGCCGACCGATCTAAAGCAACGCGGCGGTGGCCAGGAGGGATGGTAAGACTCTTCGGCCAGAAGCTCCTCACCCGTCTCAGCATTCAGGAAGCGCAGGCCGATGTCCATGCCGCTGGCATCCACCCAATCCAGCGGTTTGCGCACAGTTACCTCGGCAGCGATGCGGCCATTGTGGATAACGGCGCGGTTGCCCTCAATACGGGTGTCGCCTATGGCCGGTGCCGGCAACAGCGCGGAGAGGTAATCGTCGGTGAATGTAGCGTTAGGTGTGGCACGCACGCGCAGGGCATGCTCACCCCATGGCTCGATGCGCATCGTCTCCTCGGCAAAGCGCACAATGAGCGCCTGCCCGTCTTGCGTGAAGATATTCATTGAGAGCAAATGCGACGTTTAGCGGTAGCGTCCCTGGTTGAAGCGATGGCCGATGAGCGAGAGGATGATCACCAGCCCATAGGCAAACTGTGTCCAGAAGGCAGTCAGGCCTGCGCCGATCAGGCCGGTCTCGATGAAGCCAACCGACATCGCACCGAACACCGCGCCGATCACCGTGCCGACGCCGCCCCAGGTGGGTGTGCCGCCGATGAACACTGCGGCTAACGTGCGCAGCAGATAGCCGTCGCCGGCCGTCGGCCACCATGTGCTGTTGATTAATGAGGACATCACGCCGGCAAACGCTGCGCACAACCCAACGATCACATATGCCAAGATCTTCGTGCGCGCTACGTCAATGCCCATCTCCTTGGCGCTCTCCGGGTTGTCGCCGACGATGGCGATATGCGTACCGAGTCTGTGCCGGTTGAACAGCACTAAACAGATTATCACCACGAGCAACGCCCATAGGACCGCTACAGGCACGTCACCTACCTGGCCGACCAAGACGTTGTAGAAAGGCGTATCAATCATCATGGTCAACGGGATACCGATGCCCTGCGTAAGCACGTTGATCAGGCCGCGCAGGAAGAAGTTCATGCCCAGCGTGGCCACTAGCGACGATAGCCCGACTTTAGTGACGAGCAGGCCGTTGACCAAACCGCACGCCGCGCCGACGAGCAACGCGGCCAGCAAACCCAGAACTGGCGAAACCTCGTTAGAGACCAACAACGCGAAGGCATAAGACGACAGGCCAAACACTGAAGGGAAAGACAAATCGCTCTCACCCGATGTAACGATGAACACCAGCGATACGGCGAGGATGATATCTATCGGCAGCGTAGTGAAGATCGCGCGATAGGCCTGCGGATTGGTGAACGTGCCAGGTGCGGTAATCAAGAAGAGGATCCACAGCCCCATGAAGATGACGAACGCGCTGAGGCCGCGTCGGTTTTGATCGAGCCACGTGCGGATTGCGTTGCGCTCTTGCGCTTTGGTAGAAACGGCGGTTGCTTCCATGCTATGACCTCCGTCAATGCTCGATATCGAGCATGCCATGCCGCGCGACCGTCTGCAGCTTGCGGATCAACACATCGGCCGAGGGCACTTCAGATTTATCCGCTGTGTAGACAATCCTGCCTCGGTCGAGGATGGCGAAATAGTCGGACACATCGTAGCTGTGATAGATGTTGTGGCTGATGAAGATGCTGGCCGCGCCGCGGGCACGCAACTGCCGGACGAAGGCAAATACTTTCTCGGATTCGGTTAGCGAGAGCGCCGTGGTCGGCTCGTCGAGGATGACCAGTTGCGCCTTGAAGTAGATCGCTCGCGCAATGGCGACGCCTTGTCGCTCGCCGCCGGACAGCGTGAGCACGCGCGAGTCCGGCGAGAACACCTTCGAAGTGAAGCCGATCTCGCGCATCAATCGCTCGGCTTCTTCGCGTTGGCGCTTCACGTCAATCAACCCAATCGCATTGGTCAGTTCGCGGCCCATGAAAATGTTGCGCGCGATGCTTTGTTGCTCGGCCAATGCGCGATCCTGGAAAACGGTCTCGATGCCGGCAGCACGCGCCTCGGCGACCGACCAGTGCGTCACCTTCTTGCCCTTGACCCACATCTCGCCGCTATCGGGTGAGTGCACGCCGGCAATAAGCTTGATAAGGGTGGACTTGCCCGCGCCATTGTCGCCGATCAGCCCGAGCACACGCCCTTCCTCGATGGTGAGGTTGACGTCGCTGAGCGCGTTGACACTGCCATAAGACTTGTAGACATGCTTTAGTTCGATAAATGGGGTTGCCATCTGTCGTGTTGCTATGCTGCATCGCTGCGTATCGCGTATCACGTGCTCGGTTGCTCAACACGCAATACGCGATACGCAACACGTCGCATGCATCAACGGCTATGCGCCGCACTGTATGAGTGCGATCACCGCAGGCCCTTCTTGGCCAGATCGGCGACGCTCTTGTAGTTCTGCGCGTTGACGAAGCCGGCGCCGGTATCCACGTTCATCGGTGCGAAGCCGAACTTCTTGGTCAGGCAGATGCTCTGGATCGGCACATAGCCCTGCAAGAAGGGTTGCTGGTCGGACGTGAGCTGCACGTAGCCCTTGTCGAACGCGTCAATGATGGCCGGACTGGTGTCGAAGCCGATGTTGAACACCTCACCGGGCTTCTTGTTGATGGCCTTCATGTAGGTCGGCGCTGCACCAAGCGTCTGGCCCCCTGAATACACAATCAGCTTGATCTCGGGATTCTTGCCGAATGCGCCGGTGATCTGCGGAATGAGCAAGCCAGGATCGGTGGCCGCTGCGGGCTGACCAGCGACTGTGATCACTTTCATGCCGGCCTCGATCAGCGCGTCAGTGGTGCCCTGTTCACGGATGTAGCGGCCAGGCTGGCCCCACGCACCGAATACAAGCGCTGTATCACCCTTCTTCAGGCCGAGTAGGCGAATGGCCTCCTCGCCCAGCGCGCGACCTTGTGGATACAGGTTGGCGCCGACATAGCCGCCGCCGAACTTAGCGCGCACTTTCGGCACGTCCACGTTCTGATACATCATGATGATGCCAGCCTTCGCGGCTTGCTCGGCCAACGGCATGATCGCGTCATCACCTGCATGTCCCATCATTGCGATGCCGTCCGGCTTCGAGGCAATCGCGTCACGCAACTGCGCCAGCATCTTTTCGGTCTGCCAGCCGGAGAAGACATATTCCACCTTCGGGCCGAAGTCGGCCTCGGCTTGCTGTGCGCCTTTATAGACGATCGAGGCAAAAGCGTCGCCGGGGTCGCCGCCAACGAAGAAGCGGATGCGCACCCCCTGGCACCATTTGGCGCCACCCTGGCTTGGGTCAGCAGCCTGAGCGGGCGAGGCGGCGAACGTCGTTGTGGCAAGCGCGCTGATGAGCAGGGCAGATGCCCACAAGGAAGGTTTGCGTGCAACGGTCATGGAATCCTCCTGGATTTGAAGTAACTGTCTCCTAGCAACTTGGACTGAGTTTAGTTGGGCTGAATTGAACGCTCGAATTGAATTACGGTTAGAAGCAACAGCGGTCTTCGATAGGCATCCCTCCTTTCGTGATTCATGAGATTGTCAGGCCGTTTCGCAGCAGTGTGCGCGGCGCAGCAACGCTCTGGCGCAGAATGAGCTTGGGTGGGGGAAGAATATGTTCGACCGCATTAGCGCCTTGCAGCCGCGCGATGAGCATGCGCCCGGCCTGATAGCCAAAGTCGTAAGCCGGAAAGTCTATGGCGGCCAGCGGTGGGGTGAATAGCTCTGCTGTGCGTCGGGTGATGAACGCGATCACCGACACATCTTCTGGGATGCGCAGGCTGCGCCCTTCGAGTGCCCGATACACAGCTATAGTCGTGTCGCCGTGCATCGAGATCATCGCCGTGAGATCGGGATGGCGATCGAGTAGTCTATTCGTTGCTTCGGCCAGTTGCGCTTGCGTGTCACTGGCAGGCGCGATGATGGCGGGTAGGCCGAGCCGCCTGCAGGTCTGCGCATAGCCGTCGCGGCCGCGCACTGCTGGCCCGTAGCCGCGCTGATACACGTCGTCGGGAAAGGTGAGAAGGGCGATTTTGTGATGTCCTAGGTTAGCGAGGTGTTCCACGGCTTGCGCGATGCCCTGCTCGAAGTCCATGTCAATGAAGCTGATCCCGTTGTTGTTCGCGCAGCGGCCGATCATGACGAAGGGAAAGCCGATCCGCTTTAGATAGCTCACGCGCCAGTCGCGCAGGTGAATCTCCATGAGAATGATGCCGTCAGTCAGCGCGCTACGGCAGAGCGCGGTGAGCTGTGGACGCGTGATGCTGCTCGTCATCAAGTAGAACGTGTACGAGGCATCGCTGGCGGCTTTGGCCGCGCCAAGGATGAACTCCTCGCGCATCAGGCTCAGCTGTGCGTCGGGGAAGAGCAGGGCGATTGCGCGGCTGCGGCCGGCAGCCAGGCGTTGTGCCTGGGCGTGCGGTGTAAAGCCCAGCTCCTCTATGACAGCTTGCACACGCTGGCGCGTCGCTTCGGCCACGTCCGGCTTGTTGTTAAGAGTGCGCGAAACAGTAGAGACCGATACGCCGGCGGCGCGGGCGATGTCTGCAATTGTGACGGCGCTAGTCGAGAGAGCCATTGACTTATGACCGAAACCGCTACCGGTAACGCTGCCGAAGATGGTAGCAGTCCAGAAGGCGATGTCAAGCAATGGTGTGAAAGTGACACCGCATTTTGAGCAGGCATCGCGCATCTCCTCGCTCCTTCATGACTTGAGGCGCGCGTTATCTTCCTTCTGGCGCACCGGTGTCTTTCTCTTTTGAATACTGCGCCGTTCCATCAGCGACCAGATCAGCATGATGTGTTCGCGCACGGCACGGGCGGCTGCAGCCGGCCTCCTTCTGCGCAGAGCAGCGACGATTGGCTCGTGCGTGTCGGCGATCTCCGCGAGGTTCTTGAAGTGCTGCGGATGGTTCTGCGCCACGAAGCGCTGGATCTGCGAATACAGCGGCGTCCACATTTGCACGAGCGTCGTGCTGCCCGACCACTCGCACAAACGGCGGTGAAAGGCCATGTCGCACTCGACGAGGGTGACGATGTCACCGCGTTCGCCGGCATCGCGCATTTGCGTCACCAAGGCGTCGAGTTCGTCGCATTCGGCATTGCTGATCCGCTGCGCCGCGCGCCGGACGGCGTAACTCTCCACAAGGCTGCGAATTTTGAACAGTTCATACATGTCGTCGAAGGACAGCGGCGCGACGAAGCTGGCGGTGCGCGCGCGCCGCTCCACCAGGCCGTCGCGTTCGAGCATTTGCAGCGCTTCGCGCACTGGCCCCTGGCTCGTGCCCATGCGCCGCGCGATGTCGAGTTCGACCAGTCGCTCTCCCGGCGCCAGTTTGCCGTGAATGATCTCGATCCGGAGTTGTTGCATGATCTGGTGTGCCAGGGAGCGATTCACAGCGCCGTTCTTCACGGGCGAGCGTGGTTCAGCAAATCGAGCCTGCATCATTCTCTCTATTGCCGGCGGTGCAACCGAACCTCTTGCAGGCACATCGCGTACTGGCTGCCGGGCGGGTTAGACTCGAACTTCGTACCGAGGACGCCTGGCTGGTTGGTGAAGTTGGCCGAGTAGCACAGCCAGAACGTCTCGCCGTCGGCAGCGATGAACTTCGACGGGATATTGACAAAATATGCCTGCACGCCGAACCTTTCCATGAACGTAATCAATCGCCATGGGCCGGTGATCGTATCGGACTCGAGCAGAAATGTGTTCATCGTGCTGATGGTGGGCCAGCCGTCCGTGACGCACATCAAGTACTTCCGAAGCGGCGCGTTGTAGGTGATCGTCACGTGGCCGATTCGCCCGTTCCACTCGATCAGCGGCTTGATCTCGCTGAAGTTGCGGCTCCAAATGGGTCGCCCTAAGGCATCGTGGCCGGCGAAGAACTCATACTTCGACGCGTCATTCATGTTCTCCGGCGAGGGCGTCACGCGGATCAGGTAGGCTTGATCGCCGGCAATCCAAGCGAGTTCGGCGTCCGGCCGCGTCGCGCCATGGCCGGCCAGATAGGCCTTGCCGTCCGGCGAATGCGCCATGTTCTTGCCGAAGTCCACGAAGTGCGGCGCGCCGATCTTGACCTTCGCACCGTGCTTGCCGGACTCGCCGAAGATCGGGTTGGAAGGCGTGTGCGGGCAATCCTCCCAGGTGATGCCAGAGTCTCGCGAGATGCGAAAGCCGACGAAAGGGCCAAGCACGTCCCAGTTCAGCCCGCGATCCGTTTCATCCAGACAGTAAGTGCCGTAGTACCACACGCCGTCATACACCAGGCTGCCGCATGGGTATCGCCCGCCATAGGGGAGGGGCGAGGCGTAGTGAATGCCGAGGTTCTCTAGCTTCAAGTTGAGCGGGTCGTCGCCGATGATTTTGGCCTGGCCGGTGCCGGACTTGTCGCCCTTGCCGGCGTTCGCCGGGTTGTCGAGCTTCGAGCTGCATTCGATAGCGCCTGGCTCATGAAAGGCTCCAGGCCAGCTTCGGTCGAAGTTTCCGTCCGTCCATGGCGAATACAGATTATCGTCCGACGCCCAGGTTGGATACCACGTATCGGCGTGGGTATATTCGGCGTGCCGGCCGGTGAAGATCAGCCCGTCGTATTGCTCAGATGGTGGGAACGGGCAATCGGGAGGTGGTTTGGAAGGCCAGAGCGTTTCCATTATTGATTATTGATAATCAATGATTGGTAACGAAGTGTAGCCATGCGACTGGGTTTGTCAAATCGCGTCTTCGGTATACCCTGTGCCCCATATGGCGAGCGCAATTCGATCAACCTGGCGGTTCAGCACTTCCGATGAAATCCTGTTCGGTTGCGGCGCTGCAGAGCGCATTGGCGTCGAGGCGCGCTATCGCAACCTCAGCCGCGCGCTCATCGTCGCCGATCCGAATATGGCCAAAGCCGGCCTGGTGGATGTGGTGCGGCGCAGCCTCGACGAGTCGCAAGTTGAAAGCCACGTGTTCGATGGCAGTGCGCCGGAGCCCGGCGCGGCGACGGTGAACGCTGCTGCAGAGGCGGCGCGCGTTGCTCAGCCCGATTTCATCATCGGCCTAGGCGGTGGCAGCAACATGGACGTGGCCAAAGTCGCTGCCGCGATCTATACCCACGGCGGCAGCGCGGCGGATTACTTCGGCGAGAACCACGTCCCCGGCCCAACCATCCCCGTGTTTGCTGTGCCCACTACTGCCGGCACGGGCTCTGAGGTCACCGCTGTGGCGGTGATCGAGGATGAAACGCGCCATCTCAAACTGGCAATCGCGAGTCCGCATTTGCGGCCGCGCCTGGCGATCGTGGATCCGCTGCTCACGCTCACCTGTCCGGCCAAGGTCACGGCCGAGAGCGGCATGGATGCGCTCGTGCACGCCGTCGAGGCCTGCACCGTGATCGGCCATGACGCATTGGATGTGCCGTTGGATGCGCGACCTCAGTTTAGCGGTCGCCAGCCGATCACCGATGCACTGGCCGAGCAAGCGATCCGGCTGGTGGGCCGGCATCTGCGCGCTGCCGTCTATCAGCCCAAGAATATCGCCGCGCGCGAGGGCATGCATCTGGCGGCGCTGCTGGCCGGCATGGCGTTCAGCAGCGCAGGGCTGGGCGCGGCGCATGCGCTGCAATACCCCGTCGGCGCGGTGACGCACACGCCGCACGGCTTGGGCACCGGCCTGCTGCTGCCATACGTCGTCGCGTATCTGTTGCCGGCCGCGCCGGAAGCGTTTGCTCGGATTGCGAGCTGGCTGGGTGAAGATGTAGATGGCATGAGCGCAGCCGACGCAGCCCATCTGTGCGTCGAGGCGATCCAGCGTTTGAAACAGGATGTCGGCCTGCCGATGCGCCTGCGCGACATCGGCGTGCGCGAGGAGCACCTCCGGCCGATGGCCGAGCAGGCCATCACTTACACACGGCTAATACGCATGAGTCCGCGACCGATTGATATTGCTGCGCTGGAAGGCATTTTGCGCAGCGCATGGTGATGGGGTTGGGCGCTCTTACTGTCATAGCCCGTGTTCGACTAGCCGGCGGAATTCGCGGCAGTTGGCCAGCAAGTCGGGACTATGTGTGTGAAGTCCACCACCAATGAGCAGAATGACGTCGTTGCCATATACGGTGCGCATCTCCGGCACACGCTCGATTGTCATTCCCCCGGCAGGAGCAGGAAAGATTGATCGCAGGCGACCCATTGGCTCGGATGCGGCTTGAGCAATCGCTTTGCATGCCTTCTGGGAGAACGAAAAGCGTCCACCGTAGTTGGGGAAGATTGTCGCATCAGCGCCGGCAAGGCGCATGAGCTGCCCAAAAATGGTGTAATGGCTGATGCCATAATCCGGATGGACTGCAAAACTCCCCAATAGTGCCGGATGGCCAAGAATAGGCAAGCCGATGCGTTCGTCCGAGGCGATCTGTTGCATCATCCCGAAACTTACTAATCCCGGAGCGATGAGCAACGCGCCTGCACCGAGCTGGCGTGCTGAGTATGCTCTGCGCAAAGTCTCTTCACCGCAACCGCTCACGTTCGGCGCATATATGCACTTGAGCCCAGTGATTCGATTGGCACGGCTTACTGCTTCCGCACACCGCGCGACGCGCTCGTGAAATGGTGCAAAGGGCTGATCTGCCAAGCCGTGGTCATCTTTGATGATGTCAATCCCGCCGAGCGCCAGGGTATACGCCAGTTCGGCCAACTCTGTGGCCGACAATCCCATCGGCTTGAGCGCTGTGCACAGGAGCGGTCTTTGCGTCACGCCTAGGTAGTCGCGCAGTCCCCTGCAGCCAAACCGCGGTCCTGAAAAGGCCTGCAACAACACCTCAGGCATGACGATGCGTTCCACGCGTATACCCGGTTGCATGCTTGTGTTGCCAAAAATGACATTCAGGAGCTGGGTGAACTCAAAACCAGCGGTTTCGACTGCGTAGCTAATCGCGACTTCGTGCCGCGACTCGTCGAGAGGGGTGATTGACTCGATGTGCCCAACGAGTTGGTCGCGAATGTCGCCGGCCGGCAGAAGCGCTTCGGGAAATTCAACCGTTTGTTCGACGGAGATCTCGCGCGCTCTGTTGCGTACTTCGTCAAGTGTTCCACAGATGCGATAAACGACCTGAAAGCGGCGTCCACTGAGCCCGAGGAGAGATGCCATAGCAACGAGTAAAGCAAAACCGATTCTATGTCGTCTCGCGGAGTTTCGTCTAACGCAGCGCTGCGTTTCTCCTGGAGATCAAAATCTTGTGCCAGCGAATTTCGATGCACACGGCCGACCGACGGCGATAAAGATTCACAAATGTGAATTTCTGGGGGATTGTCAGGTTGCCGCTTGCACAAATTTTGCAGTGCACTAAACTTTTTATGCGAAGGATGAGCGCTCAGTGCTTTCGCTCGACCCCCCAAACGTCAGTGCATATGCGTGCGTTGTAAAAATCCAGGAGGATATGTATGTCTCGTATAAATTTCACCAGTCAAAAGCTCTCTCGCCGACAGGTGCTGCGTGGTGCAGCATTACTGGGCATTGGTGGATTAGCCGCTGCCTGCGCTGCGCCGCCGGCTGCTCAGCCTGCTGCTCAACAGCCCGCGCCCCAACAGCCCACTGAGGTGCCGAAACCCGCGGCCGATGCCAAAGGCACCTACGCAGTCGTGGTCAAGATTGCCGGCATCAACTGGTTTAACCGCATGGAGGAGGGCGTTAAAGAGTGGGGCAGTGAAAACGGCGTTCAGGCGTTCCTGACCGGACCGGAGAAGGCCGACGCCGCGCTGCAAATTCCCATCATCGAGAACCTCATCGCCCAAAAAGTCTCGGCGCTCGGCGTAGTGCCGATGGATCCAGACGTGCTTGATCCTGTGCTCAAGAAAGCGATGGATGCCGGCATCGCTGTGATCACACACGAAGCATCCAACCAGAAGAGCATGCACTGGGACATCGAGGCGTTCGATAACACCGCGTATGGTGCCCACTTGATGGATTTCATCGCCGAGAAGATCGGTGGCGAGGGCGAATATGCAGTATTCGTCGGGTCGCTCGGCTCCAAGACCCACAATGAGTGGGTGGACGGCGGCATCGCTCGCCAGAAGGAGAAGTACCCGAATATGAAGCTGGTAGGTGATAAGCAAGAGACCAAAGACGATTCACAGATCGCCTACCAGAAGATGAAGGAGCTGCTGAAGGCATATCCGAACCTGCGCGCAGTGCAAACGAGTGCTTCCACTGATGCTGCTGGTGTCGGTCAGGCGATCGAAGAAGCGGGTCTGGTCGGCAAGATCGTCGTCGCAGGGACTAGCCTGCCCTCGATCAGCGGCAAGTTCATCGAGAGCGGCGCCGTCAACATGATCAGCTTCTGGGATCCAAAGATTGCCGGCAAGGCGATGCTGAAGCTGGCCATGATGCACCTGAAGGGCGAACCCATCGGCGACGGCATGAACTTGGGGTTGCCCGGCTATGAAAAGCTCATCGCCAAGGGGCGGGTGCTATACGGCAACGCTTGGGTAGATGTAACCAAGGAGAATCTCAGCCAGTACCCCTTCTAACGCAAGTCGCCTCAGCCCTCTGACGCAATCGGGCTGCCCTAGTCGGGCAGTCCGATTGCCTTTGCGTTGGCTGTGCAGCCGTTCCTTTCCCTCGCTCATATCAGCAAAACTTACGCCGGCGTCCGTGCGCTGGAGGACGTCAGTTTGACTGTTTATCCCGGCGAAATCCACTGCCTGGTGGGTGAGAATGGCTCGGGCAAATCCACGCTGATCAAGATCATTGCGGGTGTGGTTCAACCGGATGCCGGGCAAATCGTCATCAATGGCAAGGCCATGCATCATCTGCATCCCATAGATGCGATTCGCGAGGGCATTCAGGTAATCTACCAAGACTTCTCACTCTTCCCTAACCTCACCGTCGCCGAGAACATCGCCATCAACCATGAACTATCCCGACAGAAGCGCTGGGTGAACTGGCAAGAGGTGCGTGAGATTGCGCGCCAGGCAATGCGCAAAATCAACGTGCAGCTCGATCTAGATGCGACGGTGGGTGAAATTCCGGTGGCGGATAAACAACTGGTGGCCATTTGTCGCGCCTTGCTCCAGAACGCCAAATTGATCATCATGGACGAGGCAACGACCGCGCTCACTGAGCGCGAGATACGTGCGCTCTTCGAGGTGATCCACAACGTCCAGCGCGAAGGGGTAGCCGTCTTGTTCGTGAGCCACAAGCTGGACGAGGTGCTGGAGATCGCCGACAAAGCTTTGATTATTCGGAATGGCCGGGTGGTGCTCGACGCCGATGCTCGCGAGCTAGATCGCAGCAAGTTGACTTACTACATGACCGGCCGGAATATCGAGGAAGCAATCTTCGAATGGCAAGGTGACCCCAACAGTCCGCCACTCCTACAGGTGCGCCATCTCACCTCACTAGGCAGCTTCGAGGATGTGTCGTTCGATTTGCATCCCGGCGAGATCCTGGGTGTCACTGGCTTGCTCGGCAGTGGGCGCACCGAGTTAGCGCTGGCACTCTTCGGCGCAATTCCCATAGATTCCGGCGAGATTGTGCTGGAGGGTCAACCGGTCGTCCTTCGCAGCATCCAGGATGCGGTTGCCCATGGCATTGGCTATGTGCCAGAGGATCGCCTGACTGAAGGATTGTTCCTAGAGCGCTCGATTAGCGACAACATCCTGGCGCGGATTTTGGACGCACTGAAGGGCGCCGGGCGATTACTCGATCGCGCCTCGATGAAAGCAACGACTCAAGAATGGATTGCCCGGCTAAGCATCAAACCCCCCCACGCCGAACTACCTGCCAAGAGCTTGTCCGGCGGCAATCAGCAGCGCGTGGTGCTGGCCAAATGGTTAGCGAGCAAGCCGCGCCTTCTAATTTTGAATGGGCCAACGATGGGGGTGGATGTTGGGTCGAAAATGGAGTTGCACGAGATTATCAAGCAACTGGCGCGCGAAGGCCTAGGGGTAATCATCATCTCCGACGATATTCCTGAGCTGATGCAAACCTGCAATCGCATATTGCTCATGCGTCGCGGCCGCATCGTCGAGCGCTTCGAGCGCCGTCAAATCACGGAGATGGATCTGACTCAACGGCTCGTGGCAGTGTGACGAATCAGGTGGAGCATGCTGGTCAAAAAGCTCTTCTCCAAGCAAGAGACGCTGGTAGCGATCACCCTGTTCGGTCTGTGCCTCGTCATAGGGTGGATCAATCCTGTCTTTTGGACAGCAGGCAATTGGTTCGACTTGGCGCGGAGCGCCACCGTGACCGGCATCTTCGCCATCGGTGTATTGATCGTGCTCATCTCCGGTGGTATTGACGTGTCGTTTACAGCGATCGCTGTGTTTGCCATGTATACCACCACCGTTCTGCTAAAGGATGCCCAATACACCGGCGGCATGTGGTTGTTCTTCGTGATCGCAGCGCTAATTGGTCTGGGGTTGGGGCTGATCAACGCCTTCTTCATCGCGCAGTTCCGTCTGCCGACGCTGATCGTCACACTGGGCACCCAGAGTATGTTTCGCGGCTTCTTGCTGTTCGTCATCGGCAGCAAAATCATTCGCGATATCCCTCCGGGCATGGCCGACTACTCAAAGGCATTTCTATTTACAGTGACCGACGATCGTGGTGTGACCGTTGGCTTGCATTCTGCCGTGTTGTGGCTTGTTGCCGTCGCCATCCTAGCGTTTGTTATTCTGCGTTACACCATGCTTGGACGCAGTATTTACGCACTGGGAGGATCGCGCGAGGCAGCCGAGCGTGCGGGCTTCAACATCACACGCACACAAGTGTTCATTTACGCATTCGTCGGTGTATTAGCGGGCATCGCCGGCATGATTTATGGCGGCTTGAATCGCCAGGCTAATGCTCAGGATATCGTCGGTCAGGAACTGGACGTCATCGCGGCGACCGTGCTGGGAGGCGCTTCGATCATGGGCGGACGCGGCAGTGTCATCGGCACACTTCTAGGGGTGATGCTTGTCGTCGTCATGAGCAACAGCCTAGTGTTGATGGGTATTCCCGCCACTTGGCAGCGCGTGGTTGTGGGAGTCATCATCATCATCGGCACGGCTGTTCCGGCGCTGCGCACACTCCGCCGGCAACGCCGCTCGGTTAACGTCGAGCCAGAGATGCTCTCGCCAGTGGAAGGACGGACATGACCTCTCAAGAAACTGCGCGCCGATCCGATACACTTTGGATGCGCTTGATCATCCGCGACGGCAATCTGCTGCGGTTATTCATCGCTTGCGTCTTGATTTTCGTCATCATGACGCTGCTGCGCCCGGAGGTCTTCCCGACCGTGGAGAACTTTCGCTCCATGGGCAGCCAGTTTCCCGAGGTGGGTATCTTGGCGATCGCCATCATGATTGCCATGCTCACCGGCGGCATTGACCTATCCATAGTCAGCATTGCAAATCTGTCCGGCGTGCTGGCGGCGTTGCTCATCCGCACGGTTATTCCTGCTGACGCGCCTGATGCGCTCGTCGTCGTTGGGCTGATCGGTGCCGTGGCTGTGGCCTTTGCCGTCGGTGCGTTGTGCGGCTTGTTCAACGGCCTGCTGATCGCACGCGTCAATTTGACGCCAATTTTGGCCACGCTAGGAACGATGACCCTTTATACCGGCATCACCGTAGTGATCACGCGCGGCAATGCCGTATTCGCTGAGAATCGTCTGACGTTTATCGGCAATACATACCTATTCGATCTCATCCCTATCCCGATGCTGATCTTTGCCGTCGTGGTGGCGGTCTTTTCGGTGATCCTCAACCGCACGGCCTTCGGACTGAAGCTGTATCTCATCGGCACGAATGAGAAGGCGGCGCGTTTCTCCGGCATTGATGTCCCGCGTGCGTTGATCGGGACGTATGTGTTGAGTGGCCTGTTGTCAGCTGTCGTTGCCATCATCTTCCTTGGACGCAATAACTCGGCCAAATGGGACTTTGCACCGTCGTATGTGCTTCAGGCCATTCTCGTCGCCGTGCTGGCAGGTGTGAATCCATCCGGCGGATCTGGTCGTTTACTTGGCATCGTCCTTGCTATCTTGGCTCTGCAGTTCGTATCCACCGGCCTCAACATGCTGCTTTTAGCCGTCAGCGGTGGGCAGTTCTTCAAAGAGTTCGCGTGGGGGGCACTGTTGCTCATCATCATGGTCATCAACTATTTCAGCGAGCGCCGCAGAGCGAAAGGCTGAATGCCGCAATGACTAACAGCGATGTTGCATTGAAATTCTCATACGATAAGGGAAGCAATGTTTGTCCTGGGCGTTGACTTTGGCACGGAAGGTGTGCGGGCGGGTATTTTTACCCCCGATGGCTCGCCCGTGGCGTTCGCTGCCGAACCCTATCCGACCTATTACCCGCGTGCAGGTTGGGCGGAACAAAATCCAGATGAGTGGTGGACGGCGTTCGTCAGAGCAACGCGCCGAGTAGTGAGCGAAAGCAACGTGCCGGCGGCATCTATCGCTGCAATTGGCGCGGATTGCACAAGCTGCACGGTTGTGGTCATGGATGAGCACTTCCGGCCGTTGCGCCCGGCCATCATTTGGATGGATGTGCGCGCTGCGGAACAGGCCAACCGGATTGCCGCTTCCGGCCATCCCATGCTGAAATACAACGGCTTCGGCAATGTCTCTGCAGAGTGGATGCCTTGCAAGATGTTGTGGCTCAAAGAAAACGAGCCGCACGTCTATGCACGGGCGCGTCACGTCGGCGAATTCATCGACTGGCTCACCTATCGCCTCACAGGCGAATGGACGGCCAGCATTAACAATGTGAGCATACGCTGGTACTACGATCGCAGCGAGGGTGGCTGGTCGTCCTCGTTTTATCAGGCGATCGGCTTGGGAGATTTGATCGAGCGCTTTCCTCGGCGCGTGCTCGACATGGGACAGGTGGCCGGGCGACTCCGCAGTGACGTGGCCGAGGCGCTGGGTTTGCCCGCGGGTATTCCGGTGGCCCAAGGCGGAGCGGATGCCTTCGTCGCCATGTTCGGCTTGAACGTGGTTTCGCCGGGCAAGATGGCTTTTATCGTCGGTTCTTCGCACTTGATGCTGGGCCAGAGCGACCGACCGTTCCACGCCAAAGGCTTGTTCGGCACATATACCGATGCTGTGTTGCCCGGCCAATACACCGTCGAGGGCGGGCAAGTCTCGACCGGCTCGATCGTGCGCTGGTTCCGTGACAACTGTTGCGCGGCCGAAGCCGAGATCGCCCGACAGCGCGGCGTCTCCACCTACGATGTATTGAATGAAAGCGCCAGCCGCGTGCCGATTGGCTCGGAAGGCTTGATCGTGTTGGACTACTTTCAGGGCAATCGCACGCCCTACGTGGATTCATTGGCACGTGGTGTGATGCTGGGCCTCTCGCTCAAGCACACGAATGCCCATATCTTTCGCGCCATCCTCGAGGGCATTGCCTATGGTTCTGAGCATATCTTCCGCACGTTCCGCGCAAACGGCTACGTGGTGAATGAGATTGTCGCTGCGGGCGGACCAACCAAGAGCCGGTTGTGGATGCAGGTCCATGCCGACGTCAGCGGCATCCCGATCACGCTCACGCGCGTCTCCGATGCAACTTGCTTAGGCTCGGCAGTGTTGGCCGCCGTGGCTGGTGGTCTATATCCTGACATTACCGCTGCCGCCGGTGCAATGGTGCACGTGCGTGAGCGCATCGAGCCGGACCTAGAGCGCCATGAAGCCTACCGCTTCTATGCCGACCGCTATATCGAGACCTACCCGCGCTTACAGGATCTGATTCATGCGGTTGTCCGCCATCAAACTCGCGGATGAACGCAAGGTGTTGACATGAAGAAGATTTTGAACGACCCCAAGAACTTTGTGCCTGAGATGCTAGATGGATTGCTGAAGGCCCATGCCGATCAGCTCAGCTACGCGGCTGGTGATATGCACTGCATCGTTCGCGCCAATGCGCCGGTGCAGGGCAAAGTTGCCCTGGCTACGGGTGGTGGCTCGGGTCATTTGCCCGTGTTTCTAGGATATGTCGGCCAAGGCATGCTCGACGGCTGCGCTGTGGGCGATGTCTTTCAGTCGCCAAGCGCCGACCAGATGCTTGAAGTTACTCGACGCATTCACGGCGGTCGTGGTGTGCTCTACATCTACGGCAACTATGGGGGCGATGTGATGAATTTCGACATGGCTGCCGAGATGGCGGCCATGGAGGATATCGAAGTGCGCACCGTGCTGGTGAAAGACGATGTCGCATCCAGTCGCGATCCTGAGAAGCGGCGCGGCGTCGCCGGCATGGTATTTGCATTCAAGTGCGCCGGCGCCAAAGCTGACTTAGGCGGCTCGCTCGATGAAGTCGAAGCCGTTGCGCGTAAAACGCTGGCGAACGTGCGAACGATGGGCATGGCGCTCACCCCTTGCATCGTGCCCCAAGCGGGAAAGCCGACGTTCACGCTCGGCGAACGTGAGATGGAAATGGGCATGGGAATTCACGGTGAACCGGGTATCAGCCGCGAGGAACTCAAGCCGGCAGACGAAATCGCTGAGCGCATGCTGCGCACCATTACCGATGACATGCCTGTGTATGCTGGCGATCGCGTAGCGGTCATGGTCAATGGCCTCGGCGCTACGCCCCCGGAGGAGCTATACATTGTCTATCGTCGCGTGCACGATTTGCTCGCCGAAACAGGCGTGAAGGTTCATCGTGCTTACGTAGGCGAGTATGCCACCAGCATGGAGATGGCCGGCTGTTCATTGACGCTCTTCAAGCTCGATGATGAATTGGCGGCCTTGCTGGACCATCCGGCCCGCACACCATTCTTTGTGCAGGTTTGACAGATGAACACGATCACCGCGGTGCACGTGCGTGAGGCACTCCAGCGTGTTGGTAACCGGATGATCGCCTTGCGCGACAGGCTGAATGAGCTCGATGCGGCAATGGGCGATGGCGACACCGGTATTAGCGTCAGCAAAGGCGGCGCGGCGCTCGCTGAATTTATTAGCACAAACTCGCTGAATGACGGCGATGACATCGGCAAGTACCTTGCGAATGCTGGTATGGCGCTCAACCGCGCTGCGCCGAGCACGATGGGCACACTGTTAGCTACGGCGCTCATGCGCATAGGGAAGGAAGCTAAGGGCGCAACGACACTTGACGCAAACCTGGTGGCGAGGATGATCGCAGCCGCCGATGCAGGCATTCAAGAACGCGGCAAGGCTAAGCCAGGCGATAAAACCATCGTTGACGCGTTGCATCCGGCAGCAGAGGCATTTGCCGCGGCTGTTGGGCGTGGTGAGGATCTACGCCATGCTGCCCAGGCGATGCTCGAGGCGGCTCGACAAGGTCGTGATGCAGCGACGCCACTGCGCAGTAACGTCGGTCGCGCAAGCTGGGTTGGCGATCGCACCGTGGGCAAGCCCGATCCGGGCGCAGTGTTGTGCGTCGAAATACTTGAAGCGATACTTTCTACCTAAGTGCTCGTTTGGAGGCGGCTAGTGCCTTGTTAGGTAAGATTTTACAATCCTAGTCTGAGCCGCTACACTGTGCGGCATGGGTAAGCATAGACACATCGAACTGACAGAAGAACAACGCACTGAACTTGAGAAGTTGATCCGCACCGGTAACGCTCCGGC
>JANWYN010000086.1 GCA_025055235.1 Candidatus Roseilinea sp.
AGACGTGGACGACTACGCGCGGTTCGTGCGGGCGTTTGCGGAGCGCTACAAAGGAAGTGGGAAGTGGGGAGTGGGAAATCAAGCTCCCCACTCCCTACTCCCTACTCCCATACTTGCCTACCAAATCTGGGACGAGCCGAACCTGAGCGCCGCGTGGGGTAATGCGCTCATAGACCCGACCTACTATCTGCAGATGCTCCGCGCAGCCCGCCGGGCGATTCATGAAGTCAACCCGGACGCACGCATCGTGCTGGCCGGCTTGGCGCCCACCGTCGAACAGAGCAACGTCAACCTCGCGCCGCAGACCTATCTGCTCAAGCTATATCAGCTCGGTGGGCACGAGGCGTTCGACATCGCTGCCGCCAAGGCCTACGGCTTCGACTTCCCACCGGACGACCGGCGCGTAGATGCCAACGTGCTGAACTTCTCGCACGTGATCTTGATGCGCGAGATGATGGTGGCGCACAACGACGGCCACAAGGCGATCTGGCTGACGCCCTTCGGGTGGAACGCGCTGCCGGCGGGGTGGCAGGGCGAGCCCTCGATCTGGGGCCACACGACCGAGGCGCAACAGGCGGACTACACCCGCCGCGCCGTCCAGCGCGCCGCGCAGGAATGGCCGTGGGTGGGCGCGATGTTCGTGGACGGACTGCAACCACGCCCGCGCGACGTGCGGCCCGAAGCCGACGCGCGCTGGGGCTTCGCGTTGCTCGACCCGCAGAGGCGTCCCCGGCCGGTCTATGAGGCGCTGACGCAGGCCGTTGGTGACGCCGAGCACGCGCCGCGCGCGCAGTTGTTCGCCGATTGCCAATCCTCGCAAAGCCTGTACCGCACGCTCAACCTCGACAACGTGATGACGGCGATGCCGGAGATCCTGGCGTCCAAGCCGGACTGCACGACGCCTAACCCGCGCGCGACCTTCAGCGAGGGCTGGCGCTTCGGCCAGCTCGGCGCCGACATCCCCGACCGGCCCGATGCGAAGGTCAGCTTCCGTTTCACCGGCGATGCGTTGGCACTCATCGTGCGGCGGGGCAACTACCGCGCCTATACCTTTGTGCGCGTGGATGGCCGGCCGGCCAACCTGCTGCCCACCGAGCCGCGCGGCGCGTACCTCATCATGACCTCGCCCGGCCTGTATCCGGTCATCGAGACGATCCCGGTTGCTAACGGCCTGGGCGAGGGCGAGCACATCGCCGAGATCACGGTGGATCGCGGCTGGAATCAATGGGCGCTGATTGGCTGGAGCAGCGCGCCGGCTGACGACCGGGGGTTGCAGATCGGCGAGTGGTTCGCCGCAGGGATCGGCGTGCTGAGCATGATTGCGTTGATCGCGCTTGCGCCGCGCGCTCGATGGGACGAGTGGTGGTCGGCGTGGATGGCGCGCCTGCGCAGCCGCCGGCCCGACGCCGCGCGATGGAACGCGCGCGCGATTGCTGCGGCGCTCATCCTCTGGCTGACCGCGGCGCTGACCTGGGCGCAGGACGCCGCGACGGCCTATCGCAACCTCGGCCTAGGGTCACACGTCGTCTTCACCGGCTTCGCTTCCGGCGTGCTGTTCTGGTCGCCGGCGATGGTGATCAGCCTGATCGCGCTGGCAGCGTTGTTCGTGCTGGTGCTGCTACGGCTGGAGGCCGGCCTGATGCTGCTGGCGTTCTTCATCCCGTTCTATCTCATGCCGCAGCGCTTGTTCGAGCGGTCGTTCGCCCTGGTCGAGCTGCTCACGCTGATGTGCCTGGCGTCGTGGGCGGTTGCATGGTTGAGGGTGGGCTACAGGCGGAGATTAGAGATTGGAGATTGGAGATTGAGAGGTCACAGCCGGCCTCAATCTCTAATCTCCAATCTCTCATTGTTCGACTGGAGCGTGCTCGGATTGGTCGGCGTGGCGTCGCTCTCGGCGCTGCGGGCCGACTTTCGGGTGGAAGCGTTCCGCGAACTACGGCTGGTCATCGTCGAGCCGGCGCTGGTCTACCTGATGCTGCGGACACTGCCTCCTGCGCCTCATGAAGGGCCGACGCCGGCGCAACGAGTCATGCCGATCCTCGACGGCTTCGTGCTCGGCGCGGTCACCGTGGCGATGATCGGCCTGGTCAACTACGCACAGGGCAACACCATCGAGGCCGAGTTCGGCCTGCCGCGCATCAAGAGCGTGTTCGGCTCGCCCAACAACGACGCACTGTATCTAGAGCGCGCGCTGCCGTTGTTACTGGCCGTTGCGATCTTGAGTCGTCAATGGTGGATCGTAAATCGTGGATCGTCGGATCGCTCCACGCTTCACGCTCCACGCTCTGCGCTCTACCTAGTCGGCCTCATCCCCGTCGCCCTGGCGCTGTTGCTCACCCAATCGCGCGGGGCGCTGTTGCTGGGCGTGCCGGCGGCGATCATCGCGATGGCGCTGTTGGCCGGCGGGCGCTGGCGCTGGCTCGGGCTTGGGTTGCTGGCGGCGGTGGCGCTGGTCTTCGCCGTGCTGCTCACCGGCGCGGCGCAGTCGCTGCTGGAGGGCACGCGCTTCGCCAGCGCGTTGGACTTGCAGCGTGGCACCGGCTTCTTCCGGCTGAACCTGTGGCAGAGCGCCTTTAACATGTGGCGCGATCATCCGCTGCTGGGCGTCGGGCCGGATAACTTCCTGTACGCCTATCGCAGCTTCTACATCTTGCCGGCGGCCTGGCAAGAGCCGAACCTCTCGCATCCGCACAACGTACTATTCGACTTCGCCGCGCGGCTGGGCACGCTGGGGCTGATTGCCGGCGCCGGCCTGATGATCGGCTATGGACTGTTGATCAAACAAACGCTGCGGGTCAACCGTCCGCTGGCCATCGGCTGCGCCGGTCTGCTGGCTGCCATGCTGGCGCACGGCCTGGTGGATCACAGCTTCTTCCTGGTGGAGCTGGCATACGCCTTCATGCTGACAGCAGGCGTGATGTCGGCAATCTCCAATCGCCAACCCCCAATCTCCAATCTCTAATCTTCTCCAATCCACACTCCCCACTCCCGACTCCCTAGCAATACACCTTCGCGAACGGCAGCCCCATCTCAGTCTGCCACTCGCCGGCGGCCCAGCGCATGCCGCGCGCCATCATCGTCAGCACCGGCGGCATGGCCACGATGTTCGCTTGGTGCCCCAGCGAGCAATAGAACACCCGCCCTTTGCCGTAGGTCTTCGTCCACACCACCGGCATGATCGTGTCGCCGTAGTCCTCGAAGGTCGTCGTTGCCATCACCCGGATGGCCGGATCCACGTGCATGTAGTACTTCTCGGTCCACACCTCGAAGTCCTGAATGCCTTCGGTGATGGGGTTGTGGTCAATGATGTTGACCCAGTAGTGCCGGCCGTCGTTGCCCGGATGCGCCACCCACTGGCCGCCGGTCATGAACTGGTACTCCGTCTCGTTGCGAAAGGCGTCGCACATGCCGCCGTGGCAGCCGGCCAGCCCAACGCCGCTGCGTACGGCTTCGAGCAGGGGTTCGAGCTGCTCGCGCTTGATCGTGCCCATCGTCCAGATCGGCACGATCAGGTCCAGCGACTTGAGCCGGTTCACGTCGAGAAAGGCGTCGAGCGTGTCGGCGCGTTCGACCGAAAATCCGTCGCGCGTTAGCGCATCGCCCAAGAGCTCCGAGACTTCTTTCGGCTGGTGCCCCTCCCAGCCGCCGTAAACGATGAGTGCCTTCTTCATACGCAGCCGATTGTAGGCCGTCCAAGCGCAAAAACAAATCGTCTCGCGATTGTCTCCTAGCACAGCGCAACGCCGCCCCAGTTGCGCATGTCAACGGGAAGCGCCAAGCCATAGACTGATGTTCAGGCGTGGCAGGCGCTGTCAGGTGGAACGCATGGAGGGGGAACCAACCGCTGCTCATGCGCGAGCGATTCAATCACCAGCCACCTGAAGCGCATTCGCATCGAAACACGCCGGGGGATGCGTCCTTGCCATCGTCGTCCGCCGGGGCCCAGGAAACGACTATCTAGGTGAGGGCTATGAAATACCCAGCCAGCAGGCTGGGCGCTGAGTAAGGAGGGAAAGTTCAAATGGCTAGCAAAAATCAACCCGTTTCGACCGAGCGCTACTACTACGCAGATGGGCGCAAGGTGCCGCTGAACGTCTCGGCGCGCTTCCTGGCGATCCGCGGGACCAGCGAGGGGGTGTCGGCGCGCAGCGTGGCGGCCGGCATCGCCGAGCGCCTGTCCACCATGTCCGCACCCGTACAAGTGCTGGAAGTGCCGGAGTATTCGCTCACGGTGATCGCGTTGCCGCCTGCGACCGCCGGCGCGGCAAGGGCGAAGGCCGGAGAAGCCGGTCTGGAGACGCTGCGCGCGATGGTCGCTGCCGAGCCCGGCGTGGCGGCCGGCCCGCAGGTGTACGAGCCGGCGACCGAAGGTGCTGAAGTCGCCCTCGTGCCGGTCGGCGAGATCCTGGTCAAGTTCAAGCCGGACGCCGGCAAAGAAGCCCAGCGCAAGCTGCTGGACAAATACAACCTGGAGGTCAAGCGGCACGACTATCCGGAGCCGGGCGTGGACCTGGTGGTGGTCACGAAGGATGACCTCGACATCATCAGCGTTGCGAATGCGCTGCAGGAGAATCCGCTGGTGGAGTTCGCCCAGCCGAACTTCGTCCACCTCGCGCCTCGGCTGGGCGAGGCGCTGGCCAACGGCGCGCCGGCGCACGCGCTGCGCGGGCCGATGGTCGAGGAATTCAACGCAGTTGAACGTGCCACCGCAGCCGTGCTTACTGAGGAAGAGGACGCGCTCGCCGGCCCGGCAGCGCCGTCCGATCCGGGGTTCGCCTCGCAGTGGAACTTGCGGAAGATCAAGGCGCCGGAGGCATGGGAGATCTCGCAGGGCAGCCCCAGCATCTCCATCGCCATCCTCGACGAAGGCTGCGACATGACCCATGAGGATATTGTCTACAAGCTGCCGGGTTACGATGCATTCTCGGGCGACGACAACCCACAGCCCGACGGCAACGACGCGCACGGCACGGCCTGCGCCGGCGTGGCTGCCATGCCGATCAACGGCAAGGGCGGCGTCGGCGTCGCGCCCGGCTGCAAGATCGTCGGCATCCGCATCGCCAAGGGCATCGGCGGCGGTTACTGGAGCACCACCGACGCCAAGGTGGCCGACGGCATCTACAAAGCCGTGCAAGCGCCGCGCAGCGCCGATGTGCTGTCGAACTCATACAGCGTCTCGCCTAGCACCGTGGTGACCAACGCGTTCAAGTACGCGCAGACTCACGGTCGCGGCGGCAAGGGATGCCCCATCGCCGCTGCAGCAGGCAACAGCGATGCGCCGCCGGTGATCTACCCGGCCCGCCTGTCGCCGACCATCCCCGGCTTCATGGCCGTCAGCGCCACCAACGAGTGGGATCAGCGCAAGAGCAGGACCAGCTTGGACGGCGAGACATGGTGGGGTTCGAGCTATGGGCCCGAGGTGGACTGCGCCGCGCCCGGCGTGCACATCTACGCGCCGGACATCACCGGTCCAGCCGGCTACAGCAGCGGCAGATACGTCTCCAACTTCAACGGCACTTCGTCGGCCACGCCGCACGTGGCCGGCCTGATGGCCTTGATCCTGTCGGTGGATCCGGCGCTGCGCTCGTGGGAAGTAGAAGAGATCATCAAGCGGACGGCGGACGACCTCGGCCCGGCCGGGCGCGATCCCGAGTTCGGCTTCGGCCGGATCAACTGCCGCCGCGCGCTGGAGGCCGCCTCGAAGATCTGGTATGAGATCTCGGTCACCCCGGTCTTCCTCGGCGCCGGCAAGGAGTGCTACATGCGGATCAACGTGCGCATGTATAACCCCGGCATCAACACCGTCCGGCTGGATGCGCTCACAGTCACCTCGCACAACCCGACGTGGACGGCGGAGATTGACCGCTTCGAGTACCGACCCAATCCAGGTAACGTGCTGGCGCCGTTTACCGATCAGGATGTGCGCTTCAACGGCATCTTGCTGAAGGCCAACGGCAACCAGTCGGCGTGGAGCTACCGCTGGGCGCTCAACTGGAGCTACACCTTCTGGCGTCCGAGCGCGCCCGGCCTGCCGCTCACAGCAGCAGTCAGCGCCAACGAATCGGCCGGCACGCGCGTGAACGCCGATCCGGTGAAGGGTAGCCGCGACGGCGCAGCGCCGGCCGGCGCGCCGGGGACGAGCGGCCACCTGGCACCTCTGGCTCAGGATGCGCTGGGCGATTCGATCACCGTGGATCGCCAGACGCGCCAGATCACCGTCGTCGTGCGGTGAAGAAAGCAGAACCTCATCCGTTGAACAATTAAGCGCTCAACGCGCTCAGAGCGCGTTGAGCGCTGCCTATGACCTTGCAAGCGAATACACTGGTGCGACGCACGACGTGCGCTACTGCGACGCAGAGGAGCCGGCTGCCACGGCCGGCTCTTCCGTTTCATAGCCGGCTCGCGGGCGCACGCCGCCCTCCGGCTGCGACCAGGCAGCCTGCTGTTCGCGCCTGCGCGCTTCGCGCTCCATCTCCGCCACGATGCGCGCGACTTCCTCGAAGGCGGCGCGCTGTTTGCGATACAGGTCGCTCTCGCTCATCACCAGCTTGCGCGCCACGTCGCGCACCTTCATGTTCTGCATGATCTTGAGCTCGAGGATGTTGTAGAGCATCCATTCGGCAGCGGTGAAGCTGCGCGTGCCGTCGGGCTTCAGGCGCTCGATCGCCTCGGCCAGCACGCGCCGCAGCGCTTTGGTGGCGTTGCCGTTCTCCTGCTTCATCGCCTCGCTCACCACGCGCAGGTTGAGCAGGGGCGATTCGGCCAGCTTGGGCCCGCCCCAGTACTGGCTGAGCGCGTCGCGCACCAGTTGGGTGAAGTCGTCGTGGTTGTCCACCGGGACGCGCTCGAAGTCGGCGACGGTGGGCGCAGCCGGGTTGCGCGTGCCGGCCATGCGTCGCTGCATATCGTCCGCTTCTGGCACCAGCCGCTCTAGCGCCTCGAACGCGCGGCGCTGCTTAGCAGCATCTTCCAACGCGCGCGCAGCCTGCGCCACCAGCACGGCCACGCCCTCGCGCTCCTCATCGCTCAAGTCCGGCTCGGCGGTGCGCGCGGCCAGCCCCATCACCCCCAGCACCTCGTGATGATCTTGCGAACGCAATGGGATCAACCAGTAGCCGCCCCACATAATGAAGTCGTTTTCGACTTCGAAGGCGCGGCGGGAGGCCGCGTGTTCGCCGTTCACGCCGTTCGCTGCGCGCTCGGGGCGGAGCGCTGTTGCCGAGCGCACGGCGTCGGGCGGCACGGGCAGCGTGCTGTTCGCACCGTCCGGCGTGAAGTTGCCGATGATCACGTTGATCGGCGCAGCGCAGGCCTCGCGATCCGTCGCCAGGCACGTCGTGACGAAAGCCGTGCGCGCCCGCAGCAAGTCGCACAGCGCGGCGAGGATGTTCTCCAAGTACTGGGTCAGGTCCGACGTGGTCATCAGCCGGGCGCTAAACTGTTGCAAGCGGCGCACTTCCTCGGCGTCGTCGCCGGCGATCAGCCGGTCGAGCGTCGGCTGCACCATGTCAATGAACCACTGCACCATCAGGATGATCGTCGCAGCAGCGACCAGGCCGATGAACGTGCCGGGCAAATCGAGCCAGCGCTCGACGCGCGCGCTAAGCACGAAGGCCGTGATGACTGCTGCGGCCGTCAGCGGCCCGCGGATGAGGTATTTCACCATGCGCCGCTTGATCACCCGGTCGGGCGCGCTGGCGCCGAAGTAAGCCACCGTGTAGCCCATGAACGTGATCGCCGCGCCGACGCCCATGTTGACGAGCAAGATGCCGATCCACGGCACCAAGCGCGGGAAGGACGCCGGCCAGCCCACCGGCAGCAGGTAGGGGAACATGCCGAGCGCCGGCGCAGCAAATGCCACGGCGAAGTAGGTCATGCGCCGCTTGCTCGTCGCAGTCAGCGAGCGCCGGCGCGCCTCGAAGACGTTGTAGGTCGCCCAGGCGATGCTGCCGAAGTAGTAGAGCGTGAACGGGTAGAAGAGCGGCCCCGGCGTGAGATGCGCCAGACCTTCGGTGGAGACGCCCGGCGTCGCGATGAGCGCGGTGGCCAGGATCAGGACGAACGTCACCGCGCCGACGACGTAGCCGAGCTTGACCGCGAGCTGTCGCAGCGGTGAGCTATCGCCTGTGGCGCGCAGCAGCGAGTCCGACAGCGCCAGCGACGCCGCCGGAACGCACGCGATGCCGATCCACTGCAAGCGTAACCAGAGTTCCGTGCTGTCGGTGCGCGGGTCGAGCTCCGACACCTGCGCGAGCAGGTCGCCCAGGTACGTGCCGATGACGCATGCCAAGACGATGGCGTAGTCGCGCGCGATCGGGCTACGCCGGTTGTATAGCCCGATGTAGATCACCAGCGCGAACGCGGTGACGAGGATGCCGGTGACCGTGATTCGATTGAGCAGTTGAACAGCGCCTAACACGGCGCTCAGCAAGGCGTCCATACGATGAATTGGCTGCGATTACCTGATTCTATATGCGAAGAACAAGGCGATGTCGCGGCCGGCGTAGTAATTATCGGCGTAGCCGCTGAAGCGCATGCCGCGCGTCTGGCAGAAGCGCGTGGCCGGGTAGTTCTTGGTCTGCAGGCTGAGCGTGACGCTATGCAAGCCGGCCGCCTTCGCTTGCGTGATGGCCGTGTGCAACAACTGCGTGCCGATGCCTTTGCGCCGCATGTGAGGTGCGACGGCGAAAGCCGGGATCCAGCCGGTGTTGTGCCAGGGCAGCAGCGCCATGCCGATGTAGCCGTAGATCTCGTGGCTTGCCGGCGCTTGCATCACCCATAGATAGTCGCAGCGGTGCAGGCAGCGGCGGAGCACCTGCGGATCGTAGGGCGACGGGGTTTGAACCTGGCGCGGCAATTGCACCAGCCGGAAGGTGGCCGTCTGCTCGCCGCTGGTGTTCTGCCCGCTCATCTGCCAGACGTGATCGGTGGTGTAGCTGTGATCGAGCGCGAGGATGGCTTCTAGATCGGCAAGTTCGGCAGGACGGATGCGCATGGTCAGGCGATTCTGATTTGGACGCTGCAATAGATGCCTGTATCTTGCCCGGCCGCATCTATCAGAGACAATCGCAGGGTATAGACGCCGGGCGGGAAGAGAGAAGAGTCGAACCTGGGCATCAGCACGCCATCTTTGACGGCATTGTAGTTCTCCCATAGGAAGGCCCAACCGGGAATGTTCGGGCGAAGGATCTCGAGCTTATAGCGGCCGACGCCGCCGGGGAAGTCCGCCGTGCCTCGCACGACGTAGATGCCGGATACAGTCTCACCGGCGACAGGGCTATCTATGCGCGCAGCAGTGGGATTCGGACAATCCGCGACCAGCACACCGGCCGGCGGCACGGTCGGCGCTTCGGTAGGGGTGGGCAGCGATGTAGGCGTTGCCGTCGGCTCCGGCCGGGCTGCAGGCGCTCCCGGTGTGGGCGTCGCGGTGACGACCACGATGAACGGCAACTGATCTTGCGGGGGAGGCTGCGTGGGCGTGGGCGGCAGGGCCGGCGTTGCCGTCGGCGGAATCGGTGTCGGCGTAGGTACCGGCGTCTCGGTGGGTAGGCTGGTCGGCGCCGGCAGCGCCATGTTCAGATCTACCGTTGCGACCACAGCCGGGGCCGCAGCCGGCGTCGCCGTCATCTGCAACAGCGCCGTGGAGAGGTCGGCAGTAGGCATCGGTGTCGGCTCCACTGCGTTCACTTCGACCGTCGGCGTGAAGACAAGCGGATTCTCCGCCACGCCCGACGGCGCTTCCGGCTTGGGTGCTGCGTTCGTCACGATCCAGATCACCAGGCCGAGGATTGCAAACAGGCCGGCTTTCACCCAGGCATCAATGGCGCGATTGACGATGGCGCTGCGCTCCAGGCGGAACATCGCCCGGCGCAGTTCACGCAGCGAGCTGAGGCCGGTGAAGATGAACGCCGCGCAACAAATCGCGACGATCGCGATCAGCACCAGTCGCAGTTCGATCAGCAACCGCAGGATGACTTCCATGGAGCGATTGACAGCCGGCGGCCGGTGACCGGATCACCCAGGCCGCTCAGCGCATATGCGGTAACACACCGCGCACGATCGCGAACATCTTGGGCGCGATCTGTTCGCCCGCCTGCATCACTTCCTCATGCGAAGGCGGCTCACCCTCGTCCGCGCTCAGGCGGGCCACATTGGTGATGCCGCTGAGGCCGAGCACGCGCATGCCGGCGTGCCGCGCCACGAGCACCTCGTGCACCGTGGACATGCCGACGGCGTCTGCGCCAATGGCGCGCAGAAAACGCAACTCGGCCGGCGTCTCGAAGTTCGGCCCCGCCAAGCACGCATAGACACCCTGGCGCAGCACGATGCCCGCTTCTTGCGCGGCCTGCATGGCGCACCGGCGCAGTTCGAGATCATACGCCGTGGTCATTTCGGGAAAGCGCGGGCCGTATTCGTCCAGGTTCGGCCCGATCAGCGGGTTGTGGCCGGCCATGCCCACCAGGTTGATGTGATCGGTGATGAGCATCACATCGGCGACGTTGAATTCGCGGTTGATGCCGCCGGCGGCGTTGGTGACGATCATGTGCGTCGCGCCCATCGTGCACGCCACGCGCACCGGCAAGGTCACCTGCCACAACGGATGCCCCTCGTAGAAGTGCATCCGCCCTTGCATGATCGCGACCGGCACGCCGAACAACGCACCGATCACGAACTGGCCCTTGTGACCCTGGACGGTAGACTGCGCGAAGCCGGGGATGTCGCCATAGGGAACGCGTATCGCGTCGGCGACTTCGTCGGCCAGCGCACCAAGGCCGCTGCCCAGGATGATGAGCACGCGCCACGGGCGCGCGCCCAGGCGGCGCAGGTAAGTCGTTGCGGCCTCGATGGATTCGCGCGCCGCCGTCAGAGATGCCATCACATTCGCCATGAGACGCACGCGACTATAGCGCGACGCACACGGCGATGCAACCGGTTCGCGTGCAGGCGGACTTCGCTTTGCGTTGCCTGCGACTTCAAGTTGCCGGGCAGAGGCGCGTTACGAGTTGACAGGAACGAGCTTGTTCTCTTTGTCCTGGCGTGGCCGGTACATCTGCGTCGTCGCCAGGTTGGCGTGGCCGAGCCACTCCTGCACGCGCCGGATGTCCTCGCCGTTGTTCAGCATGTGCGCCGCGCGCGAGTGGCGCAGGGTGTGCGGCGTCAGCTCGCCCTCGATGCCGGCTTCTTGGGCATGCTGGCGGGTGAGTTGCCACACGGCCTGGCGCGTCAGCTTGCTGCCCAGCGGATTGACGAACACGAAGTCGGTGTTCGCGTCGTTCACCATGTCGCCGCGCGCATGCTCCAGGTAAGCGCGCAGCGCTGCTGCCGCCTGCGGCGTGAGGGGGATGGTGCGCTGGCGCGTGCCACGCCCGGCGCAGCGCACGGTGTTCGTTTCGAAGTCCACATCGCTCAGGCGCAGGCTGATGGCTTCCGACACGCGCATGCCGGTTGCGTAGATCACCTCGAGCAGCGCCCGGTCACGCAACGAACGCGGCGGCGGCATCTTCGATGCGCTCTCGAACAGGCGATTCACCTCTTCCTCGGTCAGCAAGCGCGGCGTGCGTTTCTCCACTTTTGGCGAGCGCAGCCGCAACGTCGGATCCTCTGATACTAGCCCGCGCTGGCTCAGCCAATGGAAGAAGGTCTTCAACGCAGCAACTTTGCGCGCAGTGGTCGAGGCCGTGTAGTTCTGTTCCGCGAGTTGCTGAACATAGGCCACCATCGTTTCGGTGGTGACGCTCGACCAATTCGCATCAGGAGGCAGCGTGGCGTTCAGGTAGTTGGTGAACTGCGTCAGGTCGTTGCGATAAGCCATGATCGTGTTGGCCGAAGCGCGTCGCTCTGTCTGAAGGGATGCCAGGAACTCATCAACGGTGCTGCGCCATTCCATAAGTGGTCACCTTGCGCGGATTATACAGGACGCTTGATGAGGGTCGCGCGGGTGCATTCGCCCGCGCATGCTGGATAAGGCGCGCGTTGAAGCATCATCGGCGCGAAACGGCGTCCGCACCCTATGCGCGACATTGTCGCTCCTACACGCGAATGCGCCCTGTCTCTGAAGGCACCCTCCGATTGGTGTACTTTCCGCAAAATGCCCAGCGACTTAAGTCGCGGGCAATTTACAGCAAAGCCGGCCGTGCGTCGGCTTTGCCATGCGTTGCGCGCGGATTCATCCGCTGCGCAAATCCGCGCAATGCCCTGTTAGAAAATGCACCCTCCGATTTGCCTCTGGTTGACCCCACAGTAAAATACGCGTGTTGCGCTTGTCACCCATACGCGCCGCAAGGGGGTTAAGCGGAGTGGCGTATATCGCGGCGCGAGGGATTGGATCTGAAGGCACACAGGGGGTAAGGCTGTATGCACATGCATACGGTTGATATCGCTGGAGGATCTTCGTGGTATATCACGATCGCAGCGTCACCTTTGATCACGACTCCGTCTCACTCCTCGAAAGCTGGGGGCGCTCGGCCGGCTGCGTGGTGGCCCTCGGGCTCGTCACAACGCTGACCGTCATCGTCTTGATTGCTACACGCGGCCAACGTGAGCCGCGCGCCGCACAAGCACCAGTCGAGCATTGCGCTAACCCACAATTGGACTATGCATGGAGCGAGGCGCGCCCGCGCACGGCCAATGTGCGCGGCACGAACTTCACGGCAAACGAGACAATCACGCTGCGCGCCGCGCATCCAGCCGGCCACTTCCAAAGCATCGCGCTGGCCAACGCCCAATCCGCCGCCGACGGCAGCTTCTCCATCGAAAACCTCGACCTCTCCGCTTACGGCGAGACTTTGAACGGGTGGGTGCTGATCGCGCATGCCACGCCCAGCGGCTGCCTGAAGGCGTCGTTGCCGCTGCACGTCCTGCCTTTGCCGACGCCAACTGCGTCGCAAGCCGGCGCATTCGCGCCACCGGCGCCTTCACCCACGCCGGTGGACTACAACGCTATTGGCGTATGGTTTGGCGAGTTCTTCGCCAAGCGCGACTTTTCACCGCCGCCGGCGCACAGCACGATTCAACCCCAACTGGTGAATTACTGGGGGCGTACGCCACCGCATCCGTCGTTGGCCATCAACAACTTCTCGGCGGTGTTCACGCGCACCGAGAATTTCCTTCATACCCAGAGTTACCTGTTCGACCTGCAAGTGGACGGCGCGGCGCGCGTCTTCCTGGACGGCCAACCGATCCTTGACCAGTGGTTCAACGGGAAGCTGCGGCGTGCTGCGAAGACGGTGCCCATTCAAGCCGGACTGCATACGCTCCGGGTCGAGTACTACAACACATCCGGCGGTGCGGCGCTTTGCCTCTCCTGGCTGCCGGGGGTCTTCACCGGTTGGGAGGGGCGTTATTACAACAACACCAACTTTTCGGGCGCGCCGGTGCTCATCCGCGACGACGCCGAACTGAACTTCGACTGGGGCGAGGGCGCGCCTGACCCACGCATCCCCGGCGATGGGTTCTCGGTGGACTGGCAGCGCCGGGTGCGCTTTCCGGCGTCGGGCGAATACCGGTTCGTCGTCGAGGCCGATGATTGGGTGCGCGTGTTCATTGACGGTCGAGAGATTGAGGCGCTGAGCACTTTTTATCAAGGTCCCGGATCGAGGGAAGCGCGCGTGCGGCTGCGCGGCGGTTATCACCACCTGCAGGTTCAGCTTGTAGAGTACAGCGCCGCAGCCCGGCTGAAGCTACGATGGGAGATGGTCATCGTCGTGCCCACGGCAGCGCCACCACGTCTGTGCAGCCCGCCGAGTTGCTGACCGGCGCAGATGCGATGTCATCGCCGGAGCGCAAGAAGCGCTAGGCTTGCTGTCCGTTGGATAACCCGGACGCGGCCCTGCACAATTGAATCGCCCGGGGCACGACGCACACCTCGCACGGGGTGGTTGCTTCGACCACTTCACCATCTACTTGAATCGGTTGTCTGGGATAAGCGACGATGCGCACGTACTGCCTGACCGGCACATGGCTGAGCACGCTGGCGGGCAATCGCTGGTGGCTGAACAGCCGGTGCAGGATGACCTGGAAGTCGTGCCTCAGGGTGAAGCGCATCACACACAGATCAAGCCGGCTATCGTCGAACGCGATTCCAGGATCAAGGCTGAGGTCGAGCACACCGAGTGAACCGGCATTGGCGACCCATACCGATTCGGCACGCCGGCGAAGCACACGGCCATCCACTTCGAAGCGATAGTGCACGGCATCGAGATGCATGGCGTGCCTGATCGCCTGCCAGGCGTAGGCCATTTTGCCGAAGCGCGTTTTCAACTCGCGCGTCGTATCCTGAGTCACGCGCGCTTCGTATCCCACGCTCAAACGCAAAGCGAAATACAGTTCGCCGTTTAGCAATCCTAGGTCGAGTGGCATGAGGGCGGCGACATCCAGCGCCTCTTCGCATGCTCGACGAAGATCCGGGGTCAGGTGCAACGCCATCGCCAGCGCGTTGCCGGTGCCAGCCGGGATGATGGCAAGCGGAATATTGCGACGCGCCAGGCCATTGATCACCTGCATGATCGTGCCGTCGCCGCCACTCACGATGACGCGATCGAAGGCTGTTGCATCTTGGACGAGATCACGTGCGCTGATCTCCGGTTCGGTTTCTCGGATGATCAGTTGGATGCCTCGTTCACCTGCAATCTCAGCCAGCCAGCCCGCTACTAGCAGGCCGGATTGATCGCCCGAGCGTGGATTGATCACCGCCAATGCACGCTTGACCTCACGTAGGTGAGCCGTAGATTCGATCACGATGTTGCCCGTCAAATTAATCCCTCTTGCCTCGCAGTATATCGGCCTGCCACAGGCCGGCGCTTCATTTGTCATCCGCCCAACTCACGACGAAGCGCGTCCAGCGCCGGTCGAGGACGATTTCGCCTTCGCGCGGCTCGTAGCCCGCCTCGCGCGGATAGGCGCGCAGTTGCAGGCCGTCGAGCGCCGGGCGGCCGAATGCCTGCCGGTTCATATGCCGTCGCCACAGTTGCTCGCCGATGTGTGGCAAAAGTTGCGAGACCGCCGACAGGATCGTCGCACCGAAGGCGGTATCGCCTGCCATCGCTTTAGCCGTTTCGGCTTGTTCCTGTGCGAGCGCGCCGCGCAGGCGGATGAACCCACAGGGCTGAAAGGCGCGCGCGACCAGGCAGTCGGCGGTCGAATCGAAGGCGATGGAGAACTGCACGCCGTTGTTGCGCAGGTCGAGCGGCAGCACAATGCGCCCGCCGGCGGCCAACTGCTCGCGCCAGGCGGGGGCGATGTCCGTCGCGCCGACGGCGAGGATGACGCGATCATAGGGCGCGCCGGGCGGCCACCCCTCGGCGCCGTCGCCGCAGATCACCTGCACGCGCTCGACATAGCCCGCCGCGGCCAGATGCGCCTTCGCCCCGGCAACCAAGTCTTCGTCTATGTCTATCGTGACAACGTGACCGCCCTCGCCCACGATGTGCGCCATCAGCGCTGCGGCGTAGCCGGTGCCTGCGCCGATCTCGAGCACGCGCTGGCCGGCCTGCAGCGCCAGCTGTTCGAGCATGATGGCGATCATCGCCGGCTGCGAGATCGAACTCACCGGCTGGCCCTCAGCCTGCTTGGTGACGATGGCCTCGTCTGCATATGCCCTGCGCAGCGAGACCTTCGGCACGAAGAGGTGGCGCGGCGTCGCACGGAAGGCCGCTTCGATGGCCGCGTCGCGCACGCGCCCCTCGCGCACCAGCCGGTCCACCATGGCGTTGCGCAGGCGAATCGCCTCAGGGCTGTCTTCTCTCATGGCGCGAATAGACGGTCACAGCCTACAACGCGCACATTAGCAGCGGGATCTCCATCTCTTCGCGCGTCAGCCCGCCGTGATGGCCATAGTAACGGTTCTCGAACTTCTCGCGTTCGTAGTAGTAAACCGACTCGCCCTTAAAGGGCAACACGACGAGGTTGCCGACGCGCTCCAAGAAGCGCGCCGATGGCGATGGGCCGAAGAAGCCCTCGGCGATCAACGTTGCAGTCTTCACAACGATCGCCTTGCCCTGCAGGTGCTCGCCGATGACGGCCTCGGCTTCATCCAGCCGCTCCCGCTTGATGTGCAGAAAGAAGTCGCGCGGGGAGCCGGCCGGAATGAGCAATTCGCCCTTGTGATTGGTCGCGATGTAGTCGCGGAAGCGCGGCAACGTGTGGTTCAGGTAGATCGTCGTTTTGGGGTTGATCTCGACCATGCCGTGGTCGGTGGTCAGGACAAGGAGCACGCCTTTGCTGCGCAGCCGGTCGAGGAACAACCGCTCCATCGTGATGCAGCACTGGTCGAGCTCGGCCTCGATGTGCTCGGAGGTTGGACCGTATTCGTGGCCGATGCCGTCTATCGCGCCGTAATACATGAGGAAGTAGGCCGGCCCGTCGCGCTTCTCGATGGCACGGCGCAGATTGACCAGCATCTCGGGCAACGTCTTGTAGGCGAGCGACTTGGCGCTGTCGTTGAGCGCGCGCATCGGCGCGGCGTCGGCAAAATCGCGCGGGTGGAAGAGGAACGACTTCACACCGGCGCGGCTCAGGTGTTGATACAACGTGTTGGACGGAAAGACGTCGCCCGGCTTGAGGCCGGCATTCGCCAATGTGTCGCGTGTCTTCTCGCCGGCAAACGAGAACAGCAGCGGCGCGATCATGCGGCCCGTTTCGGGCTGATACTGAAACCACTCATAGACGCCGCTCTGCGCCGGCGGCAGGCCGGTGTGAATGCACGTCACATGCGCAGCCGTCGTGGACGGGAATTGCGACGTCAGCTTGGAGACGACGCCGTGACGCATGAAGTGCTGCAACAAGGGATAACGATCGGCGATCCGCTCGAAGTAGCGCCAGCCGAATCCGTCTATGAACAACAAGACGACGGCCTCGTAGTGGCGCGGCAGGTCGCCGAAGACGTCGTCCGGCAAGCCGGGCGCGCCCTCCCCGGTCAGCGCGTGGTAGATCGTCGCCGGCAGGTTGGCAAAACAGTACGAGTCATAGAGCGGGCGGATGAACGGATCGCGCCAGCGCGCAGCGTCCACGGCGTGAATGGAGGCGTCGTTCAGCATGGTGCAAGTATCGCAGGGTCGGGCGCATGCTTGTATGCGCGCTGCGCGCGGATGCACCTGAGAGCGCCCGGCGCTAAACTAAACTGCCGGGCTGAGGGAACGGGCGGGCTTCGACAGGCTTCGACAGGCTTCGACAAGCTCAGCCTGCGCGTCAGCCCGCGCGATGGTCATCCCACCGGCCGCAGGCTGAAGCCGGCGGCTACCGCACGGATCTGCTCATCGCCCCGCCTCCGTCAGCGCACACCATCCCATGGCCGCGCCGCCGACATCAAATCGGAATCTGCTCTAAAATACCCGCGCCCATGAGACTGATCGTCTGCATCCGCCACGATACGGTTGCCAGCGACAAGCAGATCGTTTCTTCTCGCTCGCCTTGAAACCGCGCCCGGCCGCTCAGACGTTGCGCGCTTGGGGCAGCGTGCGCGGCTGCTTCATCGTCCCACCCTCGCCCCGCATCAGTCCGAGATCCGAGAGTCGTTAAGGAAGAACAGTCATGCAAGCGAGCAAGAATCCTTTCGGCGCATTAGCCGAATTCGACACCCAGGACGGCAAAGTCCAGTACTACAGCCTGGCAGCGTTGGAGAAACAGGGCATCGGCACCATCAGCCGGCTGCCCTTCTCGATCAAGATCATGCTGGAGCAGGCGCTCCGGCAGTGCGACGGCTTTGCCATCACCGAAGCCGACATCGTCCGGCTGGCGCAGTGGAACGCGACGGACGTCAAGCCGGACGAGCTGCCGTTCAAGCCGGCGCGCGTCATCCTGCAGGATTACAGCGGCATCCCATGCTTGGTGGATTTGGCCGCCATGCGCAGCGCGGTGGCCCGCTTGGGCGGCGATCCGAAGAAAATCAACCCGATCGTGCCGGTGGACATGGTGATTGACCACTCGGTGCAGGTGGACTACTTCGGGCGGCCCGACGCGCTGCAGCTCAACATCGCCAAGGAGTTCGAGCGCAACATCGAGCGCTATCAGTTCTCGCGCTGGGGGCAGAACGCGTTCAAGAATTTCAGCGTCGTGCCGCCCGGCAGCGGCATCGTCCACCAGGTCAACCTCGAGTACCTGGCCCGCGTGGTGTGGTTGAAGGACGGCGTGGCCTTTCCCGACACGCTGGTTGGCACCGACAGCCATACCACGATGATCAACGGCTTGGGCGTGGTGGGCTGGGGCGTGGGCGGCATCGAGGCCGAGGCCGTCATGCTCGGCCAGCCGCTCTACATCGTCATGCCGGAGGTGATCGGCTTCAAGCTCTACGGCGCGCTGCGCGAGGGTGTGACGGCGACCGACCTCACGCTCACCGTCGTGCAGATGCTGCGCAAGAAAGGCGTGGTGGAGAAGTTCGTGGAGTTCTACGGCGCCGGCCTGAGCAACATCACTTTGGCCGATCGCGCCACCATCGCCAATATGGCGCCCGAATACGGCGCGACCATGGGCTACTTCCCGATTGACGCCGAGAGCGTGGACTATTTGCGCCGCACCGGCCGGAGCGAAGCGCTGTGCCAACTGGTCGAGCGCTACGCCAAGGAGCAGGGCCTCTTCCGCACCGACGACACGCCCGATCCGGTCTTCACCGACACGCTCGAACTCGACCTCGGCTCGGTGGAGCCGAGCCTGGCCGGACCCAAGCGCCCGCAGGATCGCGTGCCGCTTACCAAGATGAAGGAGTCGTTCCGCGCCGCGCTCACCGCGCCGGCGAAGGACCGCGGCTTCGGCCTGAAAGAAGACGAGCTGGCGCGCTCGGCGAAGGTGCGCTACAACGGCCACGAAGATACCCTTCGGCACGGCGCAGTCGTCATCGCTGCGATCACCTCGTGCACCAACACCAGCAACCCGAGCGTGATGCTGGGCGCCGGCTTGCTGGCCAAGAAGGCGGTGGAGAAAGGCCTGCGCGTGCCGAAGTACGTCAAGACCTCGCTGGCGCCCGGCTCGAAGGTGGTGACCGATTACCTGGCCGAAGCCGGCGTGCTGGACGACCTCGAAGCGCTCGGCTTCAACGTGGTGGGCTACGGCTGCACCACGTGCATCGGCAACAGCGGCCCGTTGCCGCAGGCCGTGGCCGACGCCGTGCAGAGCCAGAACCTGGTGGCCGCCGCCGTGCTGAGCGGCAACCGCAACTTCGAGGGGCGCATCAATCCCTACGTGAAGGCCAACTATCTGGCGTCGCCGCCGCTGGTGGTGGCCTACGCCATCGCCGGCACGACCGATATTGACCTTACCCGCGAGCCGCTGGGCATCGGCAAAGACGGCCAGCCGGTCTATCTCCGCGACATCTGGCCCTCGCAACAGGAGATCCAGGAAGCCATTCAGAAATCGGTGCGGCCGGAGATGTTCCAGAAGCAATACGCCGTGGTGACGCAGGGCAGCGAACAGTGGCAGGCCATCACCGGCGTCGAGGGCGACCTCTACCCGTGGGACGAGAACAGCACGTATATCCAGGAGCCGCCCTACTTCGAGAACTTCACCCTGACGCCGCCGCCGATCCAGCCCATCGTCAACGCGCGCGTGCTCGGCTTGTTCGGCGACTCGATCACCACCGATCACATCTCGCCCGCCGGCGACATCGCGCTGAACTCGCCTGCCGGTCGCTATCTCACCGAGCGCGGCGTGAAGAAGGAAGACTTCAACCAATACGGCACGCGCCGCGGCAACGACCGCATCATGACGCGCGGCACGTTCGCCAACATCCGCTTGAAGAACTTGCTGGTGCCGGGCGTCGAGGGCGGCGTGACCAAGCACTTCCCGGACGGCGAGGTGATGGACATCTACGACGCGGCGATGAAATACAAGAAGGAAGGCGTGCCGCTGATCGTGATCGCCGGCAAGGAATATGGCACCGGCTCCTCGCGCGACTGGGCTGCCAAGGGCAGCCTGCTGCTGGGCATCCGCGCGGTAATCGCCGAGAGCTTCGAGCGGATTCACCGCAGCAACCTGGTCGGCATGGGCGTGTTGCCATTGCAGTTCGTCGAGGGGCAGAACGCCGAGTCGCTGGGCATCACCGGCCGCGAGACCTTCACCATCGCCATCAGCGACGACGCGCTGCGCGAGCCGCGCCAGACGCTGCCGGTGCACGTGATGCGCGAGGACGGCACCAGTTTCACCTTCAACGTGATCGCCCGGCTCGATACACCTGTGGAGATGCACTACTACAAGAACGGCGGCATCCTGCCGGCGGTGCTGCGCGAGATGCTGCGGTAGCCGCAGGGCGAACGCATCCAACCGTGCGTGGCAGCCGCGGCCTTCATGGTCGTGGCTGTTCGTTTGCGCTCTCGGCGATCTCCCCCAACGCCAGTCGCCGGCCACGGATGGCGCGGCGCATGGCCTCGCGGTCGTCCCAGGCGTACTCGGTCGTCCCGAAGCACATGGACTGCTCGTGGCCTTTGCCGCATGCGACGACCGTATCGCCCGGGCCGGCCAGCGCGCACGCCTGGCGGATCGCCTCGCCGCGGTCCGGCTCGTGCCTGATCTCGGCGCGCGCCGGCTGTGCCGCAGCCGCGCCGCGATCCATCTCGGCGAAGATCGCGTCGAGCGACTCGCGGCGCGGATCCTCGGCCGTGAAGATGGCCACGTCGGCCAGCTCGGCGGCAATCTTGCCCATCATGAAGCGCTTCTGCACGTCGCGCTCGCCGGCACACCCGAAGGCGACGATCAGCCGCCCGGGGGTAATGCTGCGCAGCGTGAGCAGCACGTTCTCCAGCGAGTTCGGCGTGTGCGCGAAGTCCACCACCGCCAAGTAGGGCTGCCCCTCGTCTATGCGCTCCATGCGGCCGGGGATGCCGCGCAACGCTTCGACGCCGGCCTGAATCGCTTCGACCGGCACGCCGATAGCCAGCGCGGCGCCGGCCGCGGCCAAGATGTTGGAGACGTTGTAGCCGCCGATCAGGTGCGTCTTCAGCGGCAGCGCCAGCGGCCGATCGCCTCGGCGAAAGGCATAGGCCTCGATGTCTCCGGCAGCGTGATCCACGCGCGGCGGATACAGCCACCAGCCATCGTAGTCGCCGTTGGGCTGGATCTCGCGCGAGTAGAAGATGCGCTGCCGGGCCGGCAGCTTGACCAGGTAGCCGAACGAGTAATCGTCGTCGGCGTTCAACACGTGAACCGGCGCCATCTCGAACAGGCGCGCCTTCGCAGCCCTGTAGGCCTCGCGCGAGCCGTGCAGGTCGAGATGCTCGTGCGTGATGTTGGTGATCACGGCGACGTCGAAGTCCACGCCGTCCACGCGGTGCTGCGCCAGCCCATGCGATGTCACTTCGAGCACGCAGTGCGTCGTGCCGGCGTCGCGCATCTGCGCCAGATACGCCTGCACCTCGTCGGCGTCGGGCGTGGTAGTGTGCAGGCCGGTGTCGAGCGTCCGGTCGCCGATCACGGCGTTGACGGTGCTGATCATGCCGGCCGTGTAGCCGGCCGCCTTCAGGATGCTGAAGATCAGGTTGGTCGTCGTGGTCTTCCCATCGGTGCCGGTGACGCCGATCACCGTCATGTCGCGCGCGGGGAAATCGTGCCAGGCCGCGCAGAGCAGGGCGAAGGCGCGCCGGCCGTTCGAGGCGGGAATTGAGAATTGAGAATTGAAAATTGAGAAAGACAGGTCTCTCAACCTCTCTTGTTCACATACGATCGCTGATGCACCTCGTTCGATAGCTTGTGGGATGAAGGCATGGCCGTCGGCGGCGACGCCTTTGTAGGCGACGAAGAGGTAGCCGGGCTGCACACGCCGCGAGTCGTCGGTGATGCCGGTGATCGCAATTTGCTCCGCGCCGGGAGGGACGGGCAAGCCGGCGCTGCTGAGCAATTGCCGGAGCGATTTGACCATCGCCGGCAATGTTACCAAGCCAACCACGCCTTAACGAATCTCGGTTACAATGCGCAGCATCGTCGCCCATGCAGGCGACGCTTAACACCGCTATCTTTTAGGATGGAGGTGGTGTCACAATGAGTAATACGCAACGAAGCGCCGTGGCATCACCTCTAGCAATTCGCTAGAAAGCCACGGCGCGCGGGCGGCCCCCTGAAAAGGGGGCCGGCCTGTTTTTCAGCGTTTCTTCAGCAACGTCTGCCTCGCAGCCGCTGCCGCGCCGCGCATTACCTCGACGTTCTTGAAGCGCGGGCGTTTGGGCATCTCGTATTCATCCGGCAGCATATCCATCAGGCGATCCAGGTCTTCGGCGGTGAACTTCCTCGTGTTGTAGGCCAGGCTCTCCGCAAGCTGCGCCATCGGCAGCGCCCAGGCCATCTCGCGCCGCAGCGCGTCGGCCTTGCTGTGATACGCGCGCTTATCCCAAGCGTTGGCGCTCTTCTCGGTGTCGTCATGAATGCGCCGCAGGTTGATCGCGATCACGGCGCACATATCTTTGCACAAGTCGCTGTCGTCGAGGTGCTCGAACAGATGCTCGCGCACGATCTCCACGACCATGTTCAAGTCTTGGCTTCGCTCTTTGACCGTCATGAGGTTAATTCTAGAACACAAGTTCTGTTGCGCTGGTGATGCGATATACGCGACTCCATCACCGGAGTTCGGGCAACAGCAAGCGCGCGATCATCAGATAGATGGCGAGGCCGGTGGCGTCCACCAAGGTGGTGATGAGCGGCGCAGAAACGATTGCCGGATCAATCTTGAAGCGTTGCGCCAGCATGGGGATCAGCGAACCGATGGTGTTCGCCCAGGTGCAGATGACGAGGATAGACAAGCCGACTACCAAGGATAGCGAAAAGCCGCTGCCCCATAGCTCGGCGCGCAGGAACGCGATGATGCCCAGGCTTGCGCCCAGCAGTAGCCCAACCGTCAGCTCGCGAGAGAGCACGCGGAACAAATCGCCCGGTTGAATCTCGCGCAGCGCCAACCCGCGAATGATGGTCGAGACGGTCTGTGCGCCCGTGTTGCCGCCGGTGCCGATCAACAATGGGATGAAGAACGATAGCGCCACGACCGTCGCCAGTTCATGCTCGAAGATGCGTAGCACGCTCCCGGTGAAGGTCTCGGCAACAAACAGCAATACCAACCAGCCGACGCGTGATCGCACCACCCGCGTGAGCGACGTTTTGAAGTAAGGCTTGTTCAGCACGCCCGGTTCGACTGCGCCGAAGCGGTATACGTCCTCGGTCGCCTCCTCTTCGATCACGTCCACCACGTCGTCCACCGTGATGATGCCGAGCAGCCGATTGTTCGCGTCCACTACCGGCAGCGCCAGGAAGTCGTGCTTCTTCATCAGGTTCGCGACTTCCTCCTGGTCCGCGCCGGCGGGCACGGAGATCACGTCGGGATTCATGATGCTGCTGATCAGCCGGTTGGGCGGGGCGACGAGTAACTGCCGGAGCGACACGACGCCCACCAGCCGGCGTTCGCGATCCACGACGAACAGGTAGTAGGGCATCTCGTCGTCGGGGCTCCACTCGCGCAGCGCGTCAATGGCCTCTTGGGCGGTCATGCCCGGGCGCAGGGTGAGGAAGCTGGTGGTCATCAAGCCGCCGGCGCTCTCATCGGGGTGAATGAGCAGCGGCCGGACGTCGTCGGCCTCCTCCATCTTGGCCAGCACGCGTTCCTGGCGCTCCTCGGGCAACTCGCCGATGACGTCCGCGGCGTCGTCCGGCTCCATCTCGTCGAGGATGCGCGAGAGCGTCTGGTCGTCCACGCGCTCGGCGATGTCGGCCTGATCCTCCGCGTCCAGCTCGACGACGATCTCAGCGGCCGTTTCGGGATCGAGCCGGGGCAAGAGTTCCGCCTGATCCTCGACGTCCAACTCGTCGAAGACCTCGACTTGTTCGTCCTGCCTCAGTCTTTCGAGCGCGGCGATCGCCTCCTGGATGTTGTTGCGATCGAGCGCGGCACGAACCTGGGTGAGCGCGTGGTCAACGGTGTCGCGGGTCAACTCGGCCATAGCGTGTCTCCTGATACATGCGAGGCAGGCGCGCCCGGCCGAGCGTCCCGCGCCTACGTTGTGCACGCGAGGGACGTTCGACCCGGCGCAGCCCAATGCCTACGCTTGGGTTGTAAGCCTTCGGCGTCCATCATGTTGTCAAGTGCCTGAGGACGAGGCCGTCGCGCTTGGGAACGGACACGTTGCGCAACATGCCATCGGTTACGGTATGGTTGATGCGCTTGCCCAGTTCCCCCCGCAGCACTGCGCCCTCCGGCAGCAGGTCACCGACGACGATGTCGAGCGTCGCGGCGGCCGGCCCTGAGTTTAACGCAACAATCAACTTTTCGTCACCCCATGCGCGCAGATAGGCGATGGCCTTGCCATCGGCGAAGAGCACCTTGAATGTGCCGTCGCGCAGGGCGCGGTAGCGCTTGCGCAGCGCGATGCATTGTCTGAGGTAATCTCGCAGCTCGGCGTTCCAGGTCGCTTCGTCCCAGATGAACGCGCGCCGGCAGTCGGGATCTTTGCCGCCCAGCATGCCGACTTCGTCGCCGTAGTAGATCGAGGGCGCGCCGGGGAAGGTCATCTGGCACAGCGTGGCCAGCTTGAGCGCGGTGACGTCGCCGCCGGCGATGGACAGGAATCGCGCCGTGTCGTGGCTGCCGAGCAGGTTCATCTGCACGGCGCATACGTTCTCGTCATACAGCTCGAGTGTGTTTTCGAGCGCGCGCGCAAACGCCGGCGCGTCCAGCACCGGCACCGGCGCGTAGCCGACGCCCGACGTCAAGTTAGTGTCCATCGCTTCGCCGATGAAGAAGCCGATGCAGGCTTGTGTGAACAAGTAATTCATCACGGCATCGAACTGGTCGCCCTGCAACCAGCGCTGCGCCGGATGCCAGATTTCGCCGACGATATAGGCGTCGGGGTTGACGGCCTTCACACGCCGGCGGAACTCACGCCAGAATTCGTCATCGTCTATCTCGGCCGGCACGTCCAGCCGCCAGCCGTCTGCACCGAAGCGAATCCAATGCTCGGCCACGCCGAAGATGAACTCGCGCACTGCCGGCGTGTTGGTGTTCAGCTTGGGCAAGGCTGGGATGCCCCACCACGCGTCGTAGTTGATCGGCTTGCCTTCGTAGGCATGTAGCGGGAAGCCGCGGATGTAGAACCAATCGAGGTAGGGTGAGGCAGCGCCGTTCTCCAGCGCGTGGTTGAACTGGTAGAAGCCGCGGCTGGCGTGATTGAACACGCCGTCAATGATGATGCGCATGTCGCGCCGGTGCGCCTCGTCGAGTAGCGTCCGAAAGGCCGCGTCGCCGCCGAGGATCGGGTCCACGCGATAGTAGTCGTGCGTGTGATAGCGGTGATTGGCGGTGGATTGGAAGATCGGGCAGAAGTAGATGGCGTTGACGCCCAGGTCTTGCAGGTAGTCGAGATGTTCGACCACGCCGAGCAAGTCGCCGCCCTTGAAGCCGTAGTGCGTCGGCTTCTCTTCCCACGGCTCCAAGTTGCTCGGCTTCGCGACGCGCTCGCTTTTGGCGAAGCGATCCGGGAAGATTTGGTAGAAGATAGCGTGTCGGACCCAGTGTGGTGTTTCGACCATGTTGATGAATGATGATTAATGATTGATGATTATTGATGACTCTGCCACTTATGAATCATCAATCATCAATCATTAATCATTAATCATGACCCACACCCCCGCCATGATCGCCGCGCCGAACAGCGAAGCGAGGAAGTTCACCCAGTCGTTGTTTAGCCAGGGCCAGCCGCGAATCGGGCGGTTCGGCGTGCCGTCGCGCTCGAAGCGCTTCTCGGTTTCCTTGCCGCGCTTCTCGCTGTAGTACATCGCCTGCACGGTTGCGCCGAGCACGCTGTCGAACAGCGAGCCGGCCAGTCCGGCGATGGTGGCTGCGATGATGACGGCGAGAAAGCCAGGCGAGGCATCAGGCGCATCGGCGAAGCCGGCAACGAAGCGATACAGCGCCGTGAAGACGACGTAGCATAGGCCGATGAACGCTGCGCCCAGCATCGCTGCGCCGGTGCCCATCGCAGTGATGCCGCCGCTCGTTCCGGGAGCGACGCGCTTGTGTGGCTGCGTAATCAAGCGCGGTGGTGACTGGCTCAACACGCCGAGTTCGGTCGCCCACGTGTCGGCGTTCACCGTGGCCAGCGCGCCGATCATCGCCGCATACAGTGCGCCGGCAGTTGCCGGGTTCTCGCGCGCCAGCCAGCTCAGCACGGCCAAGCCGGCCGCTGCGCCGCCGTTTGCCAGCGCTTGTCCCAGATCGCGCCGGCCACCCTTGTCGAACATCTCGGCGGCGCGCTGCTTGCGCGCATTGTCCTCCTTGAAGTGGCTCAGCAGCGACGACGAAACGAAGAAGGCAATCAGCAGCAGGCCGGCGATCCATCCGCCAAACCCGAAGATCAACGTGCCGGTGATGATGGCACCCCATACGCCGCTGCGGGCAAGTGACCGGCGCCGGTATGCCAGCAGGCCAATACCTGCGCTGATTATCAGACCGAGGGCAAGCCGAACGAGGACAGCATCGGTAGCGGTGGATTCGACCATGCGCGGCGGATTGTAGTGGAAGCGCCGATGGTGTGCGACTTCATTCGGACGACTTCTTGGCGCGCTCGCGCGTGCGGCGCTCGGCTTGCTCGCGCCGCCATTTCGCAATTGCGGCGTGATTGCCGCTGAGCAGCACGTCGGGCACGCGCCAGCCGCGAAATTCCGCCGGGCGGGTGTAGTGCGGATACTCCAGCAAGCCCGACGCGTGCGACTCTTCGTCCGGCACGCCGGGCGGCAACACGCCGGGCACCAGCCGCGCCACGGCGTCAATCACCACCATGGCCGGCAGCTCGCCGCCGGTCAACACGTAGTCGCCGATGCTGATCTCATCGGTGCAGAGGTGCTCCCGCACGCGCTCGTCCACGCCTTCGTAATGGCCGCAGATCAGCGCGATGCGCCGGTGCTGCGCGAGTTCTTTCGCAATCGCCTGCGTGAACGTGCGCCCGCTGGGGCTCATCAGGATGATTGGAATTGAGAATTGAGAATTGAGAATTGAGGAATTAGGATCGGCGCCTTCCTTCCGCAATTCATCTGCGAGGACGGACTCGACCGCGGCGAAGAT
>JANWYN010000045.1 GCA_025055235.1 Candidatus Roseilinea sp.
GAGAAGATGAAGTCGGTATGCCGGACGGGGAAGAAGCGCAACTGCGTCTGCTGGCCTTGGAGATACCCTTGCCCGAACAATCCACCGTTGCCGAGCGCGATCAGCGCCTGCTCGCTTTGGTAGTTCGCCCCCGGCTCCTCCGCTAGCCCGAGCAGCAATTCGATGCGCCGGAGCTGATAGGTCTGGAAGTAGGGGAGCTGCGTCACCAGAAGCACGATGGCTAAGCCGGCGACGACCATAATCAGGATGTGCTGTCGCTCGGCGCCGCCGACGAAGACGATGACCAGCCACAGGAACGCGATGGTGAGCGCCGTGCTCAGGTTGGGCTGCAGCAGAATTAGGAAAATGCACGGCGCGACGAGGAGGCCCGAAATGACGATGGTCTCCAGATAGGGTCGCTTGCCCTGTCGGTCAGCGATCAGTTTGGCCAGCACGATCGTAAGCGCCAGTTTGGCCAGCTCGCCCGGTTGCAGGTCGAAGCCGCCCAAGCCAAACCAGCGGCGTGCCCCCTGCCGCTCGACGCCGATCACCAACACCAGTGCAAGCGCGACGACGATGCCGATGTAGATCGGCGCGGCGAAGTTCTTGAGCAGCGTGTAGTCGAGGATGCTGAAGATCATCAGCACCATCAGGCCGACGATGGCGGTGATGGCCTGATCGAGCCAGGCGCGCTCAACGGCGGGGTTGCCCTCGTTGCGCGTGGCGCTGAAGATCATCGCGACGCCGAACGCGACCAGTGCGATCACGGCGGCGAGCAGCGACCAGTCATAGCGTCGCCAGAGCCGAGCGTCTACCATGGGTTCAGGAGTTCAGGACGAAGGTGAGGTGGTGCGCCGGTTGGGGCGTTGCGCTTCGCCTCGCGCGCGGCCGGCGGCCTGGCCATCCGCGTTGCGCAGCAAGGGAATATCCACCAGCAGCTTGCTCATCTTGTCCTCATGTGTGACGTTCACGACCACGTGCTCGCGGTCTATGTTCACGCGGCGTGAGATCACCGCGATGATGTCGTCCTTGATGAGCGCCAGCACGCCCGGGGGAATTTCGGCGCGGTCATGCACCAGCACCAGTTGGAGTCGCTGTTTGGCGGTTTGTGCGCTGCTGCGTCTGCCGAAGAGTCGTTCGAAGAAGTTCATGGCTTTCAGATGCTGCAGTTCGGAGCTGGCCGATGCGCTCATTCCGTTCTGCCGAACAGTTTTTGCCACCACGAAGTGGGCTGCGGCTGAACAAGCGGCACGTCCTCGCCGATTAAGCGGCGTGCGATGTCGCGATATGCGATAGCCGCCGGGCTCTTGCCGTTGAACACGACCGGCGTGCCGCGGTTGGACGACGACAGGATCGCTTCGTCCTCCGGCACGATGCCGATGATCTCGGTGGAGAGCACATCCATGATGTCCTGAGTCGAGAGCATCTCCTGCTTTTTGACGCGCGCGGCGATCAGGCGGTTGATGATCAACTGCACCGGCCCTTTTTGCTGCGCTTCCACCAGGCCGATCACGCGATCTGCATCGCGCACCGACGACACCTCGGGATTGGTGACCACCAGCACGCGGTCGGCCGGCGCGAGCGCGTTCTGAAAGCCTTGTTCGATGCCTGCCGGCGAGTCAATGATGATGTAGTCGAACTCTTTGCGCAGTTCGTCGCACACCTGCACCATCTGACCGGGGTTGATGGCGCTCTTGTCGCGCGTCTGCGCCGTGGGCAATAGATACAGCTCGGGCGCGCGCTTATCGCGGATGAGCGCCTGGCGCAGCCGGCAACGGCCCTCGACGTAGTCCACTATGTCGTACACGATGCGGTTCTCCAGGCCCATGACGATGTCCAGGTTGCGCAGCCCAATGTCGCCGTCGAGCACCACGACCTTCTTGCCGAGCAACGCTAAAGCCGAGCCGATGTTGGCCGTGGTCGTCGTTTTGCCCACGCCCCCTTTGCCCGACGTCACGGTAATCACTTTCTCTTCCATGGATGTCTTCGATTGTGCGATCTTCACGCTGAACGCAGCGGCGCCGGTTGGGCGCTCATTCGGATATGCGAGCGGCCTTGTCCCAAGCCACGAAGACGATCTGTTGATCCTCGACGCGCGCCATTTCGGCGCTGCTGGCTTTGTTGCGACTGCGTCGCTCGCCCGGACGTGGGGCGCGAGTAGCATCGGCGATGCGAATGAAAGTGGGAGACATCTCCAGCGCACAAATCACAGCGCGGTCGTCGCCCAAGGCGCCTGCATGTGCCGTGCCTTGCAACTTGCCCCACACAATAATATCACCGCCCGCGATCAATTGCGCGCCTGGGTTGACGTCACCGATCACAACGATGTGGCCCGGATGGCGCAGGACTTGACCGGAGCGCACGCGACGGCGGACCAACAACCCATCCGTGCCCTCGGGGTGATGCTCCTCGGCAGGCGCAGCGCGTGCAGTGGGCTCGATTGTGGGCGAGGGCGTTGCCGCAGGTATGCGCGCAACGTCGCGCGGGCGATGGGTCACCGGCGCGGCTGCCGGCTCCGGCGGGGTCAACCGGTCGGCCAGCCCGAGCGCCCGGACGCGGGCGCGGGTGGCCTCGTCCTGCGCAAGCACCGCCCAAAGCGTGATCTCATAGGACTCCAGCAAGGCGACCGAGCGGCGCAGGTCGTCTTCGCTGAGCGGCATGGCCTTCACATCGAAAGCCATGCTGCCGCCCTTGAAGAACCCAGGGTTCGCGCTCAGCTTGGCTTCGAGTTCACGCAGTCGCGCCAGCCATGGTTCATCGGGTGGGCCGCTGAAGATGACGAGCAGCCCTTGTTTGAAACCCTTGATGGCGATCATTCCGAATCACCCTGCTGGATCGGCGCCAATTTGTCCTCAGGTATGCCCACGTTGAAGTAGCGATTGTAGATGCGCTGGGTGATGGGCGCAGCTACGCCGGAGCCCTGGCCGCCGTTCCACACATACACGGCCATTGCGATCTGCGGGTTTTGCGCCGGCGCATACGAGACGAACCAGGCATGGGTGGGCAGGATCTCGATGCCGGTGTAGCAGATGCCGATCTTGAACGCGACGTCGTCGCAGAACTCCGCCGTGCCGGTCTTGCCCGCGTACTCGAATCCCTCCAGGCGCGACACCCACGCCGTCCCCCCTTGTTCGTTGACCACGCGCCACATCGTATCTTGAATGAGCTGGATGTAGTAGGGATTGAGCCGAATCTGGCGAATCACCTTTGGCGTGAATGGCTTGACGACTTCGCCACGCTCGTTGATCACATCTTTGACGATTTGTGGGTGATACAGCGTGCCGCCGTTGGCGATCGCAGCGGTCGCGTTCGCCATCTCTAGCGGCGTGGCCAGCACGTAGCCTTGGCCGATGGCGGCGTTGTAGCTGTCGCCGGTAGACCATACCTCGCCAATGTTGCGCAGCTTCCAGTTCTTGGTCGGCGCGATGCCCACGCTGTAGTCAATGTTCAGCTCGGTCTTCTCGCCGATGCCGAACTCCTTCGCCCACTGGGCAAGCTTATCCGGCCCCATGCCCGCGATGTTCTCGTTGCCGTCCGCGAAGCCGCCCACGGTCTTGTAAAAGTAGGTGTCGCACGAGTTGCGCAGCGCGTCGCGGATGTTCTGAAAGCCATGGCCGGTGCGCTTCCAGCAATAGAATTTCTGCCCCTTTTCGGGATTGGTCGGATCGTACTGGTCGGGCAGGATGAAGATGCCGGGATCGAAGATCACCGTGCGCTCATCCACTGCGCCTTCTTGAAGCAGCGCTGCCGCCGTGATGATCTTGAACGTCGAGCCGGGTGGCACGCGATCCTGGGTGGCGTGATTCAGCAGCGGCTTGTGCAGGTCGTTGGCGAGCGCTTCGAAATCCTCCCGCGAGATGCCCCGGGCGAACAAGTTGTTGTCGTAGCCGGGCACAGACACCATTGCAAGGATTTCGCCGGTGTTGGGGTTGAGCGCGACGGCTGCGCCGCGCGGCGCACCGCGCTCCTTCATCGCCGAGATCAACACGTCGCTGATGATCTGCTGCAGCCGCAGGTCTATCGTCAGCCGCACGCTGTTGCCGTTGACCGGCGGCGTCTCGCTCAACACCTGTAGCTCTTCGAACGACGCATCCACCAGCACGGTGCGTTTGCCCTTCTTGCCGCGCACTTCTTCTTCGACGGCGCGCTCGACGCCGGTGATGCCGACGCGGTCGTTGTCGTAGTCGTAGATTTCGCGAGGGAATTTCTCCGGCTGCTGCTCGACCATCTCTTTGAAGATCTTGCCGGTGTAGCCCAGGATGTTGCCCAGGAGCGCCTTGTAGGGATACTCGCGCGAACCGACGGTTTGCACGACCACGCCACGCATCATCAACGATTGCTCCTGGATCGCCAGGGCGACTTCGCGCGGGACGTTGTCGGCGATCACCATCGGTTGATATGGCGCAAGGAGCGCATCTCGGCTGATGACCTTGGTATAGATGTCTCCGGCCGTCACGCCTGGCTGGTTGATCATCGCCGCGAGCTTGTTGTACATCGCCATGCGCTCGATGCGCTGGCGGATCGAATCGCCAGGGTAGCGCACCTGCTGGATCGGGATGATCGCGATCTGATATGCCGGTGCGTTACGGACAAGCGCCTCGCCGTTGCGGTCGTAGATCAGGCCGCGTGTGGCCGGCAGCGATCGCTCGATGATGCTGCGCTCCTCGACCCGCGCGCTGAACACTTGTTGCCGGTTCACCTGCAGGTCGAACAATCGCACGCCCAGCACGATGAACGTGATGATCACGCCGATGGACAGCAGGATCAAGCGAATCCGGCCCCCTTCGTTATCGGGGGGCGGTGTTTGGCTGGTGCGCCTGCGGATGGGGATGTCGTCGAGCAGCATAGTGTGCAGCCAGATCCGGCCGGGCTTACGATTCGGCGGCGTGGAGACAGGGGATCATGTGAATCGCGCGTGCCGGATGCAAGGGTGAGATGCTCATCGTTCGGGCAAGAATCGCTCTTGTTCGCGCAAGCGCATCTGAAGCCGGTTCAACACGATGTGCGCCGGAACCGTCAAGATCAGATTGGCCGCCAGGTTGGGCAGCACTACGGCCGTAAAGCCGATCGAGATATCGAACGTTCTTCCTGCGAATGCTAACACAATTAGCGACGTGACGTAGTAGACGACGGTGGTGATCAACACCCAGTTCAGCGTGCGCAAGATGGGGACCGGAATCGGCGCGCGATCCAGTGTCGCTGCCAGCGCATTGCCGATCATCAGCCCGGCGGTGTGTGTGCCGAAGGGTGCACTGGATTGCAGATCGAGTAGTAGCCCGCCGCCGATCGCCCAGATAAAACCCTCATCACCTCGGAGAGCTGCCCACGTGGCGCAGACGACCAGCGTTAGGTTCGGTCGCAGCCCGGCACCCAACAGCAACGGCAGTAGGCTGCTCTCGACAACGGTTAACAAGGTGATTACAATTCCCGCAATGATGTGGCGGCGCATCGCGTTGCCATCCTATGACTTTGAGTCGAGCGAGATATGGCTGCTACGCCGTAGCCGGAAGCGGGGCAGCCCAGAGCCCAGATGAAACATTGACACAAATTCATCGCTATGTATAATCGAAAGGCTTGATTGCTGGTTAGGCGCTGAAGCGCACACCAACCCGAATTGAATGAAAAGAGAGGCTACTGTAACACGCAGTAGCCTCTCTTCTCGCCTGAGAGCAGTCCGGGCGACTCGGAACTTGAACAAAGGATCTAGATTCAAACTGAACTAAAGAGCATGCCGACGATCAACCAACTGGTCCGCAAGGGCCGCAAACCGAAGCGTTCGTTGAGCAAAGCGCCGCAATTGCAGTTCACGACGAACTCGCTGAAGGGCGGCAAGCGGACGATTCAACCGAAGGGCGCGCCGCAAAAGCGCGGTGTGTGCACCGTGGTGCGCACCCAGACGCCCAAAAAGCCGAATTCGGCGCTGCGCAAGGTCGCGCGTGTGCGCTTGAGCAACGGCGCGGAAGTGACGGCCTACATCCCGGGCGAGGGCCACAACCTGCAGGAGCACTCCGTCGTGCTCGTGCGCGGTGGCCGCGTGAAAGACCTGCCCGGCGTGCGCTATCACATCGTGCGCGGGGCACTCGATGCCGCAGGCGTCGAGAAACGCGCGCAAGGGCGCTCGAAGTACGGCGCTAAGCGGCCCAAGGCCAGTGCGACCGCGGCGGCCGGCAAGGGCGGAAAGGGCGGCAAGAAGTAGCCGCGGTCGCCAGTTTTGAATTCGGGATGCGCAGCCGTATCAGCAATCGGCTCGCAGACGAATTTTGGAGTCTTACGTAACAGAGCATATGCCAAGACGAAACTCACCTCCGAAGCGAGTTGTACCGCCGGATATCAAATACGGCAGCGAGCGCGTGCAGCGGCTGATCAACCGCATCATGATGCGCGGCAAGAAGAGCGTCGCGCAGCGCATCGTCTACACCAGCTTCGCAATGGTTGAAGAGCGCGCGAAGAAGCCGGCCATCCAGGTCTTCGAGGAGGCCATCAAGAATCTGTCGCCCGCCGTCGAGGTGAAGCCCCGGCGCGTGGGTGGTGCGACCTTGCAGGTGCCGGTCGAGGTCAATCCTTACCGGCAGGAGAGCTTGGCCATGCGCTGGTTGATCCACGCTGCTCGCGAACGGCCGGGCAAGTCCATGGCCGAGAAGCTGGCTGCCGAGTTGCTGGATGCAGCGAACAACACCGGCAATGCGGTCAAGCGCCGCGAGGAGACGCACAAGGCGGCGGAAGCTAACCGCGCCTTCGCGCACTTCCGCTGGTGATCCGTGGGTGAGCTTTGAGTTTTTGAGTTCTGAGTTTTGAGTATCAGGGTTGAGAGATCGAAACGACTCGTGGGCTCGCCATTGAAGGCTCGAAACAGGAACTGGGGTTGCGATGGCTAAAGAATATCCGCTTGAAAGAGTTCGAAATATCGGGATCATCGCGCACATTGACGCAGGCAAGACCACCACGTCTGAGCGCATCCTGTACTACACCGGCAAGACATACAAGATCGGTGAAGTACACGAAGGCGCCGCGACCATGGACTACATGGCGCAGGAGCAGGAGCGCGGCATCACGATCACGGCGGCTGCCACCGTGTGCTATTGGAAGGACCATCAGATCAACTTGATTGACACGCCCGGGCACATTGACTTCACCGCCGAGGTGCAGCGCAGCCTGCGCGTGCTCGACGGTGGGGTGGTCGTCTTCGACGGCGTCGCCGGCGTCGAACCGCAGTCGGAGACGGTGTGGCGCCAGGCCGACAAGTACGGCGTCCCGCGCATCTGCTTCGTCAACAAGCTCGACCGCACCGGCGCCAGCCTGGAGCGTTGCGTGGAGATGATCGTGGATCGCCTGGCCGCCAAGCCCTTGGTCATGCAGGTGCCCGTCGGCATCGAGGCGGACTTCAGCGGCCTGATTGACCTGATCGAGATGAAATACTACACCTTCGAGGGAGAGAAGGGCGTCAACGTCGTCGCGCATGAGATACCGGCTGCATATCTAGAGACCGCGCAGAAAGCGCGCGAGAAGCTGATCGAGACGGTCGCGGAGACCGACGATGTGCTGCTGGAGAAGTATCTCGCCGGCGAGACGCCGACCGTCGAGGAATTGAAGCCGGCCATCCGCCGCGGCACCATCGCGCGCAAGTTCTTCCCGGTCTTCTGCGGCTCGGCTTTGAAGAACAAAGGCGTGCAGCTCGTGCTCGACGCAGTGTGCGATTATCTGCCGTCGCCGCTGGATATTCCGCCTCAAGAAGCCATCAACCCGAAGACCGGCGAGACGGTCATTCGCCGCGCCGACCCGAAGGAGCCGTTCGCGGCCCTGGTGTTCAAAGTTATCACCGATCCGACGGGTATGGGCAAGCTCTCGTTCTTCCGCGTCTACAGCGGCAGAGTCAACCAGGGCGATATTGTGCTCAACTCGACGAAAGGCAAGACCGAGCGCATGGCGCGCCTGTATCAGATGCACGCCAACAAGCGCGAGCCGATCACCGAGGTCACCGCCGGCAACATCGGCGTGTCGCAAGGGTTGAAAGAGGCGATCACCGGCGATACGCTGTGCGATCCGAACAACCCGGTGTTGCTCGAATCCATTTCATTCCCTGAGCCGGTGGTGAAGCTGGCCATCGAGCCGAAGACCGTCACCGACCAGGATCGGATGAGCAAGGCGCTCAAGGCGCTGAGCGACGAAGACCCGACGCTGCATGTGGCAACTGATGAGGAAACCGGCCAGACCACGCTGGCGGGCATGGGCGAGCTGCACCTCGACGTGATCGTGGATCGCATGAAGCGCGAGTACAACGTGGACGTGCGCGTCGGTCGCCCGATGGTCGCCTACCGGGAGACGATCACGCGCCCGGCCAAGCACCGCACCGTCTTCAAGCGCCAGTCGGGCGGCAAAGGCCAGTACGGTGACGTCGCCATCGAGATCGAGCCGAGCGAGAAGGGCAAAGGCTTCGTCTTCCTTAACGAAATCGTCGGTGGCGCGATCCCCAAGGAGTACATCCCGGCTGTCGAGCGCGGTATTCGCGAGGCCCTGGATGCCGGTGTCATCGCCGGTTATCCGGTGGTGGACGTGACGGTTCACTTGGTAGATGGTTCGTTCCATGAAGTGGACTCGTCGGAGATGGCGTTCAAGATTGCCGGCTCGATGGCAATCAAGGAAGCCATTCAAAAGGCCGGCGGCGTCATCCTGGAGCCGATGATGCGCGTCGAGGTAGTCGTGCCCGACGAATTCACCGGCGCGGTTGTAGGCGACTTGAACGCGCGCCGCGGCCTGATCAACTCGATCGAGCAGCGCGGCAACGCGCAGGCGATCCGCGCGCATGTGCCGTTGGCCGAGATGTTCGGCTACGCGACCGATCTGCGCGGCATGACGCAGGGCCGCGGCCAGTTCGTGATGGAATTCGACCATTACGCCGAGTTGCCCAAGCACCTGGCCGATGAGCTGATTCACGGTAAGGCGGCGGGCAAGGACGGCAAGAAGTAATCGGTGTCGCGCATGCGCATCGCATCGCGAAATGCCGCGATGTGCGGCGCACGACCTAACGTAGGACGCAAGACGTAAAACGCAAGACGCAACACGCAAAACGCAATTACGAACAGGAAGGAGCAAACCATGGCGAAGGAGAAATTCATTCGGACGAAGCCGCACGTGAACGTGGGGACGATGGGGCACATTGACCACGGCAAGACGACGTTGACGGCGGCGATCACCAAGGTGCTGGCGCTGAAGGGCAAGGCGCAGTTCATGGCCTACGACCAGATTGACAAAGCCCCCGAAGAGCGCGAGCGCGGGATCACCATCTCGATTGCCCACGTGGAATACGAGACCGACAAGCGGCACTACGCGCACGTGGACATGCCGGGGCATCGGGACTACATC
>JANWYN010000057.1 GCA_025055235.1 Candidatus Roseilinea sp.
AAGGGCAGCCGTGCCCTGAACAAAGTCGAAGGGTGGCCGCGCGCATGGGCGGGCATTCGCGCTCTTGTTTTTGGCCTTGTGCTATGGGCTGTCGCCGAGCGTGCACGCCCATGGTGGGAGGCGGAATGGGGACGTTTCTTCGCCGACCCACCTACCTATGTGCCGTTGGCCATCGGATTGATGCCTCCGCTGCTCTGGCTGCGGGCGCAGGCGCGCCGCCGCTGGCCGATGATCGTTGCGTGCGCCACGGTCATCGCCATCTCAGCCGGCCTATTCTGGCTGGCGGGCCGATTCTTCCCGCGCGCACCATATGCGCCGCGCCTCGCAATCGCCACGCTGCCGTGGGTGATGTGGGGATGGGGCGCATTGCTGAGCCACCGGCCTCGCGTGGGCTGGTCGCTGACGTTGCTGCTGCTCGTCGCGGTAGCCGCCGTGGCCTGGTTGCGCCCCGACGTCATCATGTCGCTGGCCGAAGGCGCGTTGGCCGCGTTAATGAGCGGGATCGTGGCCGGCGGCGCCCTTGTCCGGCTGCGCCGGGACGAAGCCGCTGATCACTGTGCCGGCACCGGCTGCCGAGCGGATCGTCAGCTCGCCGCCGATCAGCTCGATGCGGTCGCGCATCGCCCGCAGGCCGAAGTGCGCCTGCGATTCTGATGGCGCGCGGTCGGGGTCGAACCCGATCCCGTCGTCGCGCACCTCGAAGTGAACGCGGCCATCCGTCGCCCACAGCGCGACCCACACCTGCGACGCCTGCGCGTGCTTGTGCGCGTTGGTCAGCGCCTCGCGTAGCACGCGATAGAGCTCGTGGCGCTGCGTCCGCCCCAGCAGCGCGTCCGCGTCCGGCGAGAGATTGTAGTGCACGGGCAGATGGTAGCGCGCCGAGAAATCGCGGAACATCTCCTCCAACGGTTGGATCAGCCCGCGCTCGGTCTGCATCGGCGCCATGTTGCGCAGTGTCCGGCGCAGCTCGCGTTCCGCCTCGCGCAGCTCTTCGGCGGCCCGCTTCAACATCGCCTCTGCGCGCGTGGGATCTTCGGCGATCGCGTGGCGCGCGTGCTCCAGGTGGAAGCGAAAGCCGGTGAGGAACGCCTGGGTGGTGTCGTGCAGCTCGTTGCGGATGGCGTAGCGCTCGCGTTCGCGTGCCTCCACGATGCGGCGCGGCAGTTGACGCAGCCGCGCCTCGCGCTGCGCCGTGGCGTAGCTCCAAAGTGCACCGCTGACAAGCAAGGCGATGAAGGCCGGCAGGAAGAACAGCGGCCCGGCCCCCTCGATCACGTCGGGCGGCAGCACCGACCGGTAGAACGACGCCACGACAAATGCGGCCAGCACGCTGGTGGTGATCACCAGCACCGCCCAGAACACGGCAGCGCTGACGCGCAAGTATTGATAGCGGAACACCACGAACGCGAAGGTCAAGGGGACGATCAGCCCTAGGAAGCGGATGTCGGTGAGCCGAAAGAGCGTGTTGGGCCGGGCAGTCGCCTCTCGCAGCAACAAAGGCGCCAGCGCCAGCAGCATGATCAATGTGCCCATCAACAGGCTGGTCAACGACGACTTCAGCCATTCGGGCTTCCGCCCGCGACGCATCGCCCAGATCAGGCGGACGATTAGGAACAGGGCGGCAGCGACGTTCATCCAGAAGCGGATCGAACGCAGCACGACGTCGCTCCAGCCGATCGCCGGCGTCCAGCCGCGCGTCCACAACGCGAGCGCGACGCCGACGCTGCCCGCTGCGACGATGCCCGCTAGCCCGTACACGACTTTGAGCCATGCCGGATGTGGAACGTCGTTCGGGTCGTGCGCATCGCGCGTGATGAGCAGCGCGAAGTGGACGATGAGGGCAGCGATGAAAGGCAAGATGGCGAACCAAGTAAGCTGCGCAACTTGGCTGGTCAACATGCCATCGCGGAATATAGGCTGCTCGACGAGGCGCACCCCTGCGGCGATCAGCAGGATCAGCAGCGCGCTCATGCGGTTGACGGCGCTGGTTGGATGGGCTGCGTAGACGCCGAATGCGATCAGCCCCATACAAAGCATGATGGCAAGCACCGGCGCATCGGCGTCGAAGTACTCGTTCCAGCTATAGCGCCTGACGTAGACCGGAATGTCCAGGCGCGCGCCGTCGCGCTGAACGGTGAGCGTCACGGGCTGCGGCCGAGTGAGCATCTCCTCCCAGAGCGCGTGCTCGGGCAGCCGGGTATATGACTCGCCCTCCAGGTCAAGGATGCCGTCGTCCGGGGCGAGCCCGGATTCGCGAATGCCGGGCCACCAGTAGGGGGTTGCAGCGTTCACGCGATAGGCGAAGTGTAGCCCGTCGTAGTCGGTCAGGAATCCCCCGAACGCTTTGCCGACGTCATTCATTCGGTTGACCGTGGTCGTTGTGCACAGCACAAGGGCGAGCGCCGTCACCAGCAGCGCCGGCCGGTGCGTTCGCCAGGTTACGCCGAGCTTCGCGATCATCGTCCTATCCTCCTTGCCCGAGCTGCAGATCGCGGATCATGCACGTCTTCGCCAGCAGGATGTCTTTGCGCAGGTGAGGTGCGATCTGGCCTAACCCGAGCTTGTCGTAGATGTGGTTGAGATAGTTCTCGGCCGATTTGGACGTGACGCCGAGCAATTGCGCGATGCGGCGCGTCTTGTTGGCAGCCGCCAGCAGGTAGGCGGCCTCGGCTTCGCGCGCCGATAGGCTCGCGAACGCCTGCAGCGCAGCTTCGATCAGCGGGCGCTCCTCGGACGAGAGCTGGCGCAGGATGCGATCGGCGATCGCCGAGGCGCTTGTCACCACGTCGGGATCCACGACGACCCGGCCGTCGCACGCCGCATGCACTGCGCTGATCAACTCCTCCAGCGTGCAAGATTTCAACTTGTAGGCCAGGCCGCACACGCCGCGCTCCAGCAGCGCGGAGACGGCGTTCAGGCGATCTTCGTAGTTCGAAAAGAGCACCACGCCGGTGCTCGGGAAGGCTTCTTTGATGCGCCGTGCGAGCTCGATGCCGTGGTCGTTGTTGGAGCGATACTGCGCGCCGGGGTAGGGCAAGATGGCGATGTCAATGATCGCGGCGCGAGGGACGTGCTCGACCATCAAGCGCCAGGCGGTCTGCCCGTCGCGCGCCTCGATGATCGTGAAGCCGGCTCGCTCCAGGTTCGGGCGAAGGCCGTCGAGGATGTAAGGGTGATCGTCCACGAGGAGCGACTTCATTCGGTTGTGATCGAGCGAATGACCGGATCGGCGATCAACCCCTGATCCGATCCTTCAGTATGAATGCTTGAGAGGGGAAATCACCCTTGAAGGCGTGCTTCGACTGTGCACAATGAACTTGCCGGCGACGCGGGTGGGATGGAAGGCGCTGTGGGCGCCGCGTGACAACGGGGTGGCAATTCCCCCTGGCGCCTACAAGTATAAGCCGGTCTGGAGGGTGGGTGGGGCTGTTTACGCGGTTGGGTGTGCCGTTGTGCGATGCCGGTGGGAATTTGCCGGAAATTAAACACTTGCTTTGGCGTTCGCCGATACCATTTGCGCAGAAGGATAAGGAGGGAGTGAGGTTAGAGGAGTATAGCGTATTGATTGCGAGTCACAGCACAGTTACAGAGCTAGGAGGAGTTGCCAGTTGATGAGCCTAGTGAACAATCTTTGTAGCTCATGCGCAGGGCCGCTCTAAGTCTTACTTTAGCCGCGACCATCATAGTGATCGTAAGTGCCTTATACCCTCAGCGCAAGCCGCAATACGAGGGCGTGTTTAGCGTTGGGCCGCTGTCCGTGACCCTCTCGTACGACTCGAGTTCTGGATCTTGGAACGTTAGTCCCGGTGTGAATTTAGCGCGTTGGCAAGCAGGTTTTGCAACGATTGATTTGGCCATTCGAGATAGCCAAGGGATCGCGATCTCAGGCGATCTCAGTAACTACCCTCACAAGCTAATTGTGCTCTGGAGGAGCCGAAATGGCTTGATACGACGGGAGGTGTATGGATTCGATCGGCCATTCAAGCTTGAGATAGCACAAGGTCATGCGCAGTGGATCGAATGGAATCTCGAGGAAGGTTTCGTTCTTCTAGCGGTCGAGTCAGCGCCGGATCCATCAACTCATGTTGTGGAAGCTGCTCGCAAAGTGGCTGCGGAAGTTGGAATGGGGAAGGGGAGCAGAGATACTGGCCCCCAACCAAGAGTAGGACAGGACGAAGTCATGCCGGAGAGTTTCGATCCTATCAAGGACCGATGCGATCCCTGCCCACGTCCCGGTGAGATGTGTATCGAATCTCCCACTCATGGTCAGACTGTGAGCGGTGTCATCATGATCAGCGGGGCAGCGAATCACCCGAACTTCGCCCGATACAAAATCGCGCTTGGCCATCAGGATTGTCCTGACGATGCTAACAACCTCTGTGTGTTGTTCGAATCTATAACGCCAAATAGAGAAAGCCCTGATGTTCCTGAAGGTATCTTGATGCGCTGGAACACTGCACGGACACGGACTGGCGATCTGATTCGCAATGACCAGTATTGGGTTGTGCTATCCGTGATTGACAAGACAGGTAATGACTATCCAGATAAAGCATGCGTCCGAGTCAACGTGAGCAATCCCTAGCGTCGAGGCATTGCCTCAGGCTGGTGTGGTTGGCTTGTTGGATCGCGCTGTTCATCGCCTTGGCCGGCTGCCAAGGCCCGGGCCAGGGCGAAAGCACCATCCTGATCGGGATCAAGCCCGAAGCAGTGTCGGCGTTGAAGAACCCAGAAGCGCCTGATCCGCGCGACACCGGCATCGCATCGCTCGACGCGCTCAACGTCAAGTGGAACGTCAAAAGCATGACGCGCGTGTTCGACGTCTCGCCGGACGACGAAGCCGCCGTCAAAGCCGGGTTGGTCGGCGTCTACAAGCTGGTCGCGCCGACCGGCACGAACCTGGCCCACATGTTGAAGGATTACCGGGCGGACGCTCACGTCGAGTATGCCGAGGTCAATGCCGAGTTCGAGGCCAAGTGAACATGTCTTCAAAAGGAGTATCTATGAACATCTCTCGATCGGTCACTGCTTTCTCCTTGTTCGCTCTGATCAGCGCGCTCATCGCCGCCATGCCGGCGCGCGGACAGACGACGAGTGACTCGCTCTACCCTGTGCCCGTCGAGGTCTTCGCGCCCGGCGAGGTGCTCATCGGCCTCAAGCCGGCCTTCGCGCAACAAGCGAAGATCGCACGTGCCGGCGCAGCCCAGTTCGGCATCGCCACACTCGACCGGCTGAACGCGCAGTTCGGTGTGCGAAGCGTCGAGCCCGTCTTCTCGCCTGAGTTCACCGCCGACGCGCTCGCGGCTGCGCATGGCCTAGACGGCGTCTATAAGCTCACGCTCCCGCCGGAGACGCACCTCGCGACCGCGATCGCGGCCTATCAGGCCGATCCGGCCATCGAATACGCCGAGCCCAATCGCATCTACTACGCGACGTTCACCCCGAACGACACCGACTTAGCCAAGCAATGGGCGCTGCACAACACCGGACAAACCGGCGGGCGGGCCGATGCAGACATTGATATGCCGGAGGCATGGGACGTGCAGCGCGGCAGCGGGACGGTGTTGATTGCCATCATTGACACGGGTGTGGATTACACGCACCCCGACCTCGACGCCAGCCGCATCCGAACAGACATTGACAAGGACTTCGTCAACAAAGACGACGACGCGAAGGACGATCACGGCCACGGCACCTATTGCGCGGGCATCGCCGCGGCCAGCACCAACAACGCCCGCGGCATGGCCGGCGTGTGCCCCAACTGCAAGATCCTGCCGGTGAAGGTATTGAACTCGCAAGGTAGCGGCAGCGCCGAGACGGTCGCGCAGGGCATCCAATATGCGGCACAGGCCGGCGCGCAAATCTTGAGCATGAGCCTGGGCTATCCGTCGAACTGCGGCTGCTCGAAGACAGTGGCCAAGGCGATTAACTACGCATATGACAAAGGCGGCTTGCTCATCGCGGCTTCAGGCAATGACTCGGACAAGACGCGCATCTCCTATCCGGCGTCGTCGCCACGCGTGATGTCCGTCGGCGCCAGCGATCACAACGACAGAGAAGCTAGCTTCTCTAACCGAGGCCCCGACCTGAACATCGTTGCGCCGGGTGTGAACATCTTCAGCCTGGATGCTAGGAACGGCGGCTACGTCACCGAGAGCGGCACGTCTGCCGCGACGCCGCACGTAGCCGGCGTCGCCGGCCTGGTGTGGTCGGCGCACCCGGACTGGACGAACGATCAGGTGTGGCAGGCGCTCTACCAAACGGCGGACGACTTCCCCGCGACCAACAAAATGGCCGCTGAAGCCTCAGCGCAAGCACCGCCGATTGATCCAAGCCGATTGACCTTCCGGATGTTCCTGCCCACGTCGGCGCGCTGGCGCACCGCTACCGGCCGACTGAACGCGCTTCGCGCTGTCACCAGCCAACCGATCAACGGGCCGCGCCTGGCCCAGGACAACTGTGGCGGCGAGCCGAATTGCCCGGTGGAATGTCCTGCGCAGGTCGTCGCCAATGGCAAGCTGGCAACAGCGTCCGATCTGCAGACGCTGTGGACGCTGCGCGACCACGTCATGGCGCAGACGCCGCTCGGGCAGTTGTGGATCACGCTCTACACGCGGCATCGCTTCAAGACGGCCGCCATCTTGCTGAGCGACGGCGCATTCCGCGCACAAGTGGCGCAGGCGTTGGACTTGTGGATGCCGCTGTTCAGAGCCGTCGCCGATCCCGAGTCGGTCGCAGCCGGTGAAGCGAAGATGACAAGCGCGCACATCGCTGCAGTCGAAGGCGTCATCGAGGGCCTCATCAGCCGTGGCGACGCGTCACTGCAAGACGACCTGCGGGCACTGAAGTCCACACTGCGCCTCGCCGAGCATGCCGGCTGGGACGTGCGCGACTACTGGCGCGCGCTGAACTGATAGGTCACGAAACGCTCTGATAGTGCACATAGCAAGGACTTGCGTGCATCGTTACCTACGAGAAGGTCGAAGACCCTGGAGAGAAAAGAGGAGGCATGGGTGCGTCGCATATAAGGGCAAAGCGTCGCACTGTAGGGCACGGACGCCGTTCCGTGCCCATGTGCGCCGCTAACGGCGCGCTGCGGTAGCCCATCTGGGCCATTCAGAGCATGCCCTACCAACCATGTGCACTTGCCCCTGTTGGCGAGCATCCTACTGATGACTACTGCGCCAAGCGTTTAGAGCGATCTTAAGCAGCTGGAGCGCCATGTCGAATCGGAGTCTGATCAGGATCTGTCTCGTCGTCGCGTTAGTGGTCGCTTCGTCCAATGCTGGCGCGGCCCAGTCGCCTGCTCAATCAGACGAAGCGGCCCAGGGCTTCGTCGTGCAAGCGCTGACGTGGAAGCGCTCCGACGTGTGGACCGGTGATCAGTTTGGACCCACCGACGCAGCCGGCCGCGCGTGGCACCATCCGCAGTTCGACGATAGCAACTGGCAGGCAGTCGCGCTGCCGGATAGTCACCTGAGTTCAACCGCTCACGACCGCTACTATCGCGCGCGGTTCAATTGGGATGGCTCGTCCATGGTGAGCGTTTACTTCATCTCGGACGATGGCCTCTCGATCTTCATCAACGGCCAACAGTTGGGGAGTTGGGGTAAAGGCTGGCGCCAGTCAGGGTGCGTGAATCCGGCACCGGGGTGCTTCAACTTCACGCCCGTGCCCACACAGACAATTCCATCGGCAATGCTGCAGCCGGGCAGCAACGTGATCGCGATAGATCGCTGGAACGCGGCAACGTGTTGCTTCGCGTATCTCGACGTGACGCTGTATGGCTCCGGCAAACCACCGGTCAACCCGACCAAGACCACGCCGATCCTCTTCGTGCTCGGCTGGCGCGGCGCGCCTAACAACCCGCCCGGTGTGCAGAATTGCACGTCGGATTACAAGAACCGCTTTGTGGACGACGAAACAGTAGACGCATACTTCAACCGGCTGGACGATGACCTCAGACCGCACTACCCGCTCTACTACGCCCATCTAATCACTAACCCATGCTGGACGCCGCCGCTGGCCGAAAACGCCAAGCACTTGAAGAACTCGATCGAACGCGCGAAGAATGCCGAGCAACGACGCACCGGCGTTCGCCCCGTCAAGGTCATCCTCGTCGGCCACAGCATGGGGGGATTGGTCAGCCGCGCTTACGTGGAAGGCTCAAGCTATAGCGGCGACGTCGAAGCCATCTTCACGCTCGGCAGCCCGCACGACGGCGTACCAATCGAATCGCTGATTGACTACCTGGAACTGATCGATGCAAAAGGCGCCGGCTATATCACATTGGGTGTGTATTGCCTGGTCTCTCAGCCGGCGGTGTGTGAGTTCTCTGAGACGGGCATGCGCATCTTCAACTTGCTCTACAAGCGTCGCGCCGGCGTGCGCTACTACACCATCAGCGGCAACGCACCGTTCGGCGACCTCAACAACTTCGGCAAGGTGATGTCGCTGCTGATCGAGGGGCCGGACGATGGAATCGTGCCGACTCTCAGCGGAAACGGCCTCGACGATGCGGGCGTACTCGCTTTGTCCACCGACGAGAACCACGGATCGTTCGGTTTGAACAATTACTTCAAGCGTGGTGCTGAGCCAGCCGAGCCAAGCCGCACCTTCACCGACTGCTTGAGCAAGGTGCTGGTTAGCGGTTCGCTCGGTGAGCCATGTGTGGCACGTGCCGTATCCGCCGGTCAAGACGGGACGGAAAGGTTCACCAGCCGCGTGCCGCTGGCGACGAACGTCTTAAGATTGAACGAAATCCTGACGCGCGAGGTGTCCGTCGAGGGCGGTCCTGCACTGTTCGCGGCGCAAGCGCAGACGGGCACACTCAGCTTCACCCTGGTCGCCCCCGACGGCTCGGTGATTGACCCGGCGTTTGCCGCAGCGAATCCTGGGCTCGTCACGCACAAGGTGGAGGATGGCATCGCCATCTACGAAATCGCAGCGGCGCAGGCGGGGACGTGGAAGATGGTCACGCGGATGAGCGATGCGCCGCCGGACGGCGCTGAGGTGATCACCTTCGCTGCGTTCGGCGGCGACTTGCAAATACAAGCCGCTGCCGATAGGCTGTGGTATGCACCGGGCAGCACAGCGATTCTGACCGCCACGCTGAGCGGCGCAATCACAAGCGCGACCGTGACGGCGACGCTGTCGCGTGCGGACGGCGTTACCGATGCACTCACGCTGATTCAGACATCCCCCGGCGTGTTTCGCGGCGAGTATGTCGCACCGAACGCGCCCGGCTACGTGGAAGTGAAGATGCTGGCGAAAGGCATCGCGACCTCTGGCGCGCCGTTCGAGCGCGGCACCTCGTTCGCATTCCAAATCGCCCCGGCCACAGCAGCGTTGAACGGGGCCTTCACCGAGACGCCGCAACCGCGCAGCCCCGGATCGAGCTTCTACGCTGCGATCGACATCGGCGTAGGCGTGCTCGTCAACGCCGGCGGCAAAGTGGGACTTGCCGCCGATCTGGTGGACGCCAGCGGCCGCTTCGTGGCGCGCGCCAACGCGACGTACGACGTGATTCCCGGCTCGACCACGCTGACGCTGCGCTTCGCCGGCGAGGACATCTACGCCTCGCGTCGTGACGGGCCTTACCGGCTGACCAACTTGGTGTTGACCGATCAGTCCGCCGCGCCCCTGGTGCTGGCCGAAAGGACGGATGCCTACATCACCGCTGCCTATCGCCACACCGCCTTTGGCCACGGCAAGGTGTATCTGCCGGCGATCAGCCGTTGATCACAGGCGCTGCGCGCGGGGCCGTTTACCCCTACCCCGCCAGATACTTCGCCAGCTCTACCATGGGGTAGCTCACGCGCTGGCCGTAGGGCCGACGACCTTTGTCGAAGGTCGCGTCAATGCCGATCTTGGTGCCGATGCCCTTCGCGTCGTTGGCCGGGTCCATCTCGTGGCCCTGCGCCCGCGGCACGGTGAACACGTCCTGCCCCCAGTCCACCCGCGTCGTCAGTGCCCACATCAGATCGCTGGGGTCGTAGATGTTCACGTCGCTTTCGACCACCACACACACGCGGAAGTTCGGGTGCGCAGCAAAGGCGGCCAGCGCGACGTTGCGCGGCTCGCCCATGTTCGTCTTCTTGTCGAGCTGCACCACCACCAGGAAGCCGTTGGTGTAGGGCGGGATGTGCACGGCGCGCACGTTCTTGCTGGCGTGGCGGACGAAGCGCATCAGCAGCGGCTCGCGCGGCAGCACATTGCCGATGTAGATGTGCTCGTTCCAGCCGGGCACGATGGTCTGGAAGATCGGGTTGTCGCGATGGCCGATCGCCGTCACCTCGAACACCGGCGACTCCCACGGCTCGCCGTAGTAGCCGTGGAACTCGGCCAGCGGGCCCTCGCTCCGCCGCACGCCCGGCAGCACGTGCCCCTCCAGCACCAGCTCGGCGTGCGCCGGGATCGTGTCCACGTCCACCGTCACGCCGCGCGTCACCTCGACCGGCCGGCCGCGGATCGCGCCGGCGATGTTGTTCTCGTCGCCCTCGTACTTGCAGCCGGCGGCGATCATCAGCGCCGGATCCAGGCCGATGGCGACGGCGATGCCGAGCGGCTGGCCCTTGGCCTCGGCAGCGGCGTGGGCGCGCTGCACGTCGCGCCACTGGTTGATGTTCATGCCCAGCGTGCGCGGGCCGAGGATCTCCATGCGGTTGTAGCCCAGGTTGCCCACGCCCGTTTCGGGATGCTTGCTCACGATCACGCCGCCCGTGATGAAGCGCCCGCCGTCGCCCACGGCGTGCTTGGGGATGGGCAGCCGGTTGACGTCAATCGCGTTGGGGTCGGTGATGAGGTGCTGCTTCCACGGCGCATCGGCGACGCAGACGGGCGGGATGGCGTTGGCAGGTTCGAGCGCGCGCGCCATGGTCGCCGTCACCTCGCCCTTCTCGCAGCCGAGCGCCAGCGCCACGCGCTCCTGGTTGGCCACGGCGCTGCTGAACAAGCGCCAGCCGTCGAACCTCCTATAGCATCCGGAGTCTTGGGCTTGTTGAGAGTCCTGAGCTTGTCGAGACCCCTGAGCTTGCCGAAGGGAAGGGTCGCCCTCGTAGATGCACTCGAACAGCGGCGCCGGCCCGCCGATGCGCTCGCACGTCGCGCCGATGTCGGCGACTTCGTGGATGATGCTGACCGGCTTGGTGATGCGCACCAGTTGGCCGCGCTGCTCCAGCAGATCGAGATAGGAACGCAGGTCGTAAATGTCGTGCATGGGATGTGATTGTATGGGACTGTGCACTGCTCGCAGGCTACTTCACTCGCGCTGACCTTGGCAGCGCCTAACGCGCTCCGAGCGCGTTAGGCGCTCGCCCCGGCAATGCAAACGCCGCCGCCAGCAGCGGCAGCAGCGCCACTGCGAAGCCGACGACCGATAGCCACGTAAACCCCACCGCCGCCAACAACAGCCCGCTGCCCAGGCAGCCCGCTGCCGAGGCGATGTTCACCGCTGCGTCGTTCGCGCCCTGCAAACGCGCTCGCTCGGCCTGGCCGAGCGCATCGGCCAGCAGCGCCGAACCGGCCACGTAACACCCGCTCCAGCCCAGGCCGACGAAGAACTGCCCCAGCGCGATCCACGGCGTGTCGAGCGACAGCGGCGCGATCACGCAGCCGGCCATCAGCACCAGCGCTCCTGCAACGATCACGGCGCGCCGTCCCAGCCGGTCGGCCAACTGGCCCACCAGCGGCGAGAAGGCGAACATGCCCAGCACGTGGATGCTGATGACGGCAGAGATGTCGCCCAGGTCGTGGCCGTGGTCGCTCATGTGCACGCTCACGCTGGCCATCAGCAGCACCATCGCGGCCTGCCCGCACGCCATCGCCACCAGCGCGGCGAACACGCTGGGTTGATGCAACGCCTCGCGAAATGAGCGCCGGCGAGGGGGTGGGGGTGTTGAGGGTGTCGGGAGTGTCAGGGGTGTCGCGCGTTCGACTAAGCGCTGCCAGTCCACGGCGAGCATGGCGAACAGCAGCACGGCGACCACGGCGTAGCCGGCCGAGGTGAGCAGCAGCGGGCCGGCGTAGGTGTTCATGCCCAGCGACAGCGCCCAGTTGCCCGCCGGCGCGGCCAGCAGCGGCCCCGACACCGCGCCCACGGTCGCGCCCCAGATCACTAGGCTCATCACGCGGGCGCGGCGCTCCTGCGGCGTGACCTCCGCCGCGGCGAAGCGGCTCTGGTCGAGCGCGGCGCGCCCCATCCCCACCACGAACAGCCCCCACAGGAAGGCGAAGAAGCTGGCGCGCACGATGCCGAAGCCGGCCAACCCTGCGCCCAGCGATGCCGTGGCCGCGCCGAGCACCAGGCCGTAGCGCCGCCCCAGACGCGCCATCAGATAGCCGGCCGGATAAGCCGCCAGGGCCGAGCCGCCCAGCACCGCCATGCCGGCCAGGCCGGCCAGCGCCTTCTGCCCGCTGAGTTGCACGGCAGCCAGCGTGTTCACCGTGACAGCCGTCGAGTGGGCGGCTTGTGCCAGGCTCTGCGCCAGCATCAGCCCGATCGTGACGCGCAACAGCGAAGTGGACTGCGGCCATGCCATAGCCAGCGCATTATCCGGCACGTGAAATGAAAAGGGCGGGTGTTCAACCCGCCCTTCACCCTTAACTCAACGGAGGGCTATTTGAGCGAACTCAGATAGTCCACCAGGTTGTTCAGCTCCTCCGGCGTCAACTGTTGCTCGTAGTTCTGCGGCATCAGTCCGGCTTGGCAGGGACCCTGCGGACACTGCGCTACGATGTAGGCGTTCGGGTGCAGGATGGACTGCCGGATGTACTCAGCAGCGGTGGTCGCCGGCGGCTGATCCTTCAAGTTGGTCTTGTAGCTCTCGCTGGCGATGCGCTCCTCGGCCACTGAACCGATGCGCGTGAGATTCGGGCCAAGCGCACCCTGCGCACCGACGCCGCGGATAGCGTGACACGCCGCGCAGCCCTTGGCCAGATAGACCTGCTTGCCGGCTTCTTGCTCTGCGGTGAGCGGCACAGGCGTCGGTCGCGGCGCCATGCCCTCGCCGGGCGCCGGCGGCAACAGCGCTTGGTCGTTCGGCAACGGGTTCAGGCCGTAATTCACGATGAAGCTGGCGACGTTGCGAATCTGGTCGCCGCGCAGCGGCCCGCCCAGGCGTTCACTGAACGTCGGGTGTGTGACGTCCCACACGTTGCTGGTCTTGATCGGGATGCCTGCTTCGGTGACGGCGATGATGTAGTCTTCGAGCGTGCCCGACCACCCGATCTGCTTGATACGCTCACTGGGCTGAACCACCTTGATTGACTGCATCTGCATGTCATCGCGGACGAGTTCGATCCGCCCGACGAACTGCTCGCTGGCGAGCGCCGGCCCCAAGCCTTCGACGCCTTCGCCGTTCGGGCCGTGACAGCGGGCGCATTGGTCGAAGTACACCTTTGCGCCCGCCTCGATCGAGCGAGCGTCGAACTCAGTGGCGCGCACGTTCAGTCGCGTCCGGTCGGCCAGGCCGATGAACGTGCACACGCTGAGCAGGATGAGCATGCTGATCAGGCCGGTCAGGATGCGTACGGTGAAGCTGGGACGATAGGTAACGATCTTCTTGAAGATGCTCATCAAAGCCGTCCTTAGTCAGCGTAGCCCGATTGGGCGTGCAGGAAGGTGTACTTCTTGAATTGCGTAGGCGCGCCGTTTACGTCGGTGTAGTCAATGGTGATGATCACCTGCCTGAGGTTCGACTGGATCTGTTTCACCTCCAGTGTGCCGGTCGCGTCGGCAGGGAGCGTCTTGCCCAGCGGGTCGGGTCGCACCTTGCGTGCCTCCATATCGTTGTGGATGTCGCGGATCAACCGGTCCAGCCCCGCTGAGCCGGTGTTGGGCTGGGCGTTGACCGGGAACTTGCCGGCCACATACTCCTCGTACGGCAGCCGGCGCACCGGGCCGATGCCTTCGTCGGGGATGAAAGCCTGACCCACCTCCGATGCCGGGTCGCCGCCGACGTAGCCGAACCCGGTGATCGGCACGCCCGTGGGGATGCCGGCGAACGACAGGTAGATGATCGCTGCGGCAAAGAGCGCGCCGAGGGTCAGCATGACTTTGCGATCGCCGTAGCGGCGGCTGGGGTTCGGGTCAATGTAGGGCACCACGAACAGGATAGCGAACAGCAGCGGGCCGACGATCACGCCCCAGAACACCTTCGGCGTCAGGCCGAAGACGTTGGCGAAGAAGCGATCTACCTCGCCGGCGATGCCGCTGGGCAGGATCGGGATCATGTGCGGGATCTTCAGCAACCCTTGCAGCCAGTAGAAGTACCACGGCGCGACGGTGTGATTCGGCGTGACCAGCGGGTCGGCATGGTGCTCCAGGGGAGCCGAATACCACGTCGCGCAGGAGATGGCCAATATGGCGAACGCCACGCCGGCGTACATCAGCTCGTTGGTGAGGATGTCGGGCAAGAAGTTCACCCGCTTCTCCGGCGGCACCTTGCGGGCGGTGTCCTCGCCGATGGCTTCCATCTCCGGCGGCAGGCTGATGCCGAAACGTACCACCTTGTAGTAGTGTACGGCGACGAAGATCACGCCGATCAGCGGGAACAGCACGACGTGGAAGAGATAGAAGCGCAACAAGCCGCCGGCGCCGATGTCAGGCGCACCGCGGAGCAGCAGGTTCAACTCTGGCCCGATGCCCGGCACGGCGTCGGCCATCGAGGTGCCGATCGTCACCGCCCAGAACGCGAGCTGGTCCCACGGCAGCAGGTAGCCGCTGAACGACAGGAACAATGTGACGCCGAGCAGCACCACGCCGGTGAACCAGGTGAACTGACGTGGCTTCTTGTACGAGCCGGTGACGAACGTGCGCACCATGTGCAGCGTCACGACGATCACCATCGCCTCCGCGCCCAGGCGGTGCAGGTCGCGCATGAACTTGCCGAACGGCACGTTGGTCAAAATGTCGAGCATGTTGCCGTAGGCGTAGGTCGGCGATGGCGTGTAGAAGATCATCAGGAAGATGCCGGTGATGATCTCAAACGTAAAGAACATCGCCGAGAGCAGCCCTAAGCGAAAGGTGGGATAGAGCGTAGTGACGGCTTCGTGATAGAACGTTGGGCGAATGTGAAACCAGAACCCTTCGGTGTGTGGCTTCACGCGTGGGTTTGGCTTGGCCGGCGGGTCGCCGCGCAACACGCCGCGCACGTCGTTCCACGACAGGCCTGCCGTGAAACGCGTAAACGCGTCGTCGAGGCGCTGCGCCACTGTCGCTTTCAGGCCGGTGGTTTGAATCTGCTTGACCAGTTTCTGTCCAACGAAGGCCATATCAGGTTTTACCTCCTCGAATTTCGATCGAACGACACAACTCCCAAACTATCAAAGCGCTCGGCACACAAGTCGTTCCGGGCGCTGAGGGTGCACGTCGGCCTTGCCAACGCCCGGAGCGACCCCTGGAGCCACGCGCGTCGGTCCCTTACTTTCAGAAGTGCGGCTTGCCCAGGATCTTCTGGCCGGTGTTGACAACGACGGTGTCGGCGCCCGGCGGCATCGGGATGGGCTGGCCATCCTTGGCTGCTGCGATGACGTTACCGTTGGCGTCGAGCACCTCGAACGTGAAGCGGTCCAAGTCGCGCGGCGCCGGCCCGGCGATGTATGTGCCGTCGAGCTGGAACTGCGAGCCGTGGCATGGGCAGGCGAATATTCTCGCTGCCTCGCTCCATGGATAGATGCAACCCAGGTGCGTACAAACCTTGTAGAGCGCATTGATGCCGGCATCGGTATGAACCAGCCAGAACTTGCCGGCGTTGTTCGGCACCGGCGCGCCGTTTACCTCGGGGAATTCATCGGCGCGCACGGTGATCTTGCCACCGAATTCGCCCGCCCGGAAGCGCGGCATGGCGAAGAAGAATGTGATGCCGGCGAACTGGGCCAAGAAGAGCGCCATGGACGCGCCCCACACGTAGTTGAGGAACTCGCGCCGCGTCACGCCTTTCGGCGGAGCAGCCGGCGCTACTTCTTCCTTCGCGGCAGCGGCTGCCGGTTTGGATGCTGCGGCGGCTGCTGCACCTGCTGCGGCAGCGGGCCTAGCCGCGGCCGCCGGCGTTGCCGGTTTCGCAGCGCTCGCGGCGGCAGCAGGCTTAGCCGCGCCCGCAGGCGCAGCCGGTTTAGCCGCACTTGCTGGCGTCGCGGGTTTAGCAGCGCCGGTCGCAGCCGCCGGCTTAGCGCCCGCGGTGGCCGCCGGTTTCGCTGCTCCGGCTGTTGCGCTTGCGACATCCTCAGCCGCTTGCTTAGCTGCCTGGCCTGCCTGTTCGGTCGCAGCCTTGATGTCCTCAGCCGCCTGTCCGGCCGCGGCTGCGGCTTCTTCTGCAGCCTGAGAGGCTTGTGATCCCTTCGGTTCCGTTGTTTCTGCCATTGACACTCCTTCAAAGCCGTTTGCGCCGTGTAACTTCGATGACCGCCGAGCTACGCTCGGGCTTCACATTTGACCGGTTCGAGCACGAGACCCTCTGGTGTGGACGCGATGAAGCGGTCTCGGCCAGGTGCGCAATATATCACGAGCTACCCACCTTGTCAGTGACGTTTTGTCACGGGTAAATATGACATTCGTCCAACGAAATGTCACCTGAAGAAGCCGGCCGCAGCCAGCCCCAACAGGACAATCCCGACGGCGATGCGATACCAGGCGAACGGCTTCAAGTCGCGCCGGGCGACGTAGCTGAGAAAGAACTTAATGACGACGAGGGCAACGAGGAAGGCAGAGGCCAACCCGACGGCGAACGCGGGCAGCTCGGTGGGGTGGATCGCGTCCAGGTTGCGCACAAAATCGAACACCGTCGCGGCCAGCATGGTGGGGATGGAAAGGTAGAACGAGAAGCGCAGCGCGGTGGGCCGATCCATGCCGGCCAGCAAGCCGCCGATGATGGTGGACGCCGAGCGCGAGAAGCCCGGCCATAGCGAGGCGATCTGCGCGAGGCCGACAGTGAGCGCCTGGCGCCAATGGGCGTCTTCTACGTGATGCGTCGCTGCTCGGCGCGGCCGCCACTCTATGATCAACATGATCACGCCGCCGGCGATTAGCGCGAACGCAACCGTGATCGGGTTGAAGAGGTTGTCCTTGATCAGGCGGCTGAGCAGCACGCCGACCACCGCTGCCGGGACGAACGCAATTCCAACGTTGAGCAGCAAGCGCTGCGCGCGCCGGTCGTGCGTCGCGCGTCGCAACAGGTCGAGCAAGTCGCGCGCGAAGTAAACGACGACCGCCAGGATGGCACCGAGCTGGATGAAGATCTCGAACGTCGCAGCGATCGCTTCGGGGAAGCCGATCAACTTGCCGGTGACGATGAGGTGGCCGGTGGAGGAGATCGGGAGGAATTCGGTGAGGCCCTCGACGATGCCCATGACGAGCGCTTTGAACAGCAGTGATAAATCCATGGGCGCGGATCGTAACAGGTTTCGTCGAACGCGGGCTGAGCCTGTCGAAGCCCGCGCCGAAGCCCGCATCAACGTTGCACCCTGATCGCCGCCGTCGTCTGACGCGGGCTGAGCTTGCCGAAGCCCGCGCAGCCATGAATGGGCCGCGCTGAATGGGGCGGGGCGATGGGCAGATCCGTGCGGTAGCCGCGGGCTGCATGCCTGCGGCCGATGGGATGACCATCGCGCCGGCTGACGCGCAGGCTGAGCTTGTCGAAGCCCGCTTCTGCTGCAGAAGCAGCTAAAACACGGGTAGAGCAGGACTAGCACGGAAGTTCTGTGCAACGAACAGTGCGAAAGCGGGAATCCAGCCATGCATAGTCTCTAGATGCCCTGTCATCCCCGCGCAGGCGGGGACATCCCCGCGTAGGCAGGGAGTGCGCGGGCATGACGCATCCGCGGTTCCAGGACTGAACACGCTTCGACTGAGCAAACGGTATAAAGAGTGCACTCGTTCAAACCACAGAGTCTTGTAGACTGTCGAGGTTCATGCTTGCGCTCGTCACCGGCGCGACCGGCTTCATCGGCGCCAACCTCGTCGAAACATTGAACCAGCGCGGCTGGGCGGTGCGTGCGCTGCACCGGCCGTCGTCGTCGCTCAAAGCGCTGGCCGGCCTGCACTACGAATCGGCCATCGGCGACGTGACCGACCCGGCGTCGCTCGGCGCGGCGATGGCCGGCGTGGATGTGGTCTTCCACGTTGCGGCTGTCGCCGACTACTGGCGCAGCGATGCCGGCAAGATGATGCGCGTGAACGTGGGCGGCACGCGCAACGTGCTGCAGGCGGCGCTGGACGCGGGCGTGCGGCGCGTGGTGTTCACCAGCAGTTGCGCCTCGCTCGGCCGGCCGCCGTTCGGCCAGGCGCTCGACGAACGTGCGCAGTTCAACCTGCAGCCACACGAGTTCCCCTACGGCTACAGCAAGCACCTGGCCGAGCAGGTATGCCGCGAGTTCGTCGCGCGCGGGCTGGATGTGGTCATCGTCAACCCGGCAGTGGTGTTCGGCCCGCGCGACGTCAACCTAATCAGCAGCAGCTTGATCGTCGAAGCGGCGCAGCGCATCATCCCCTTCGCCCCGCCCGGCGGCGTGAGCGTGGTGGACGTAGCCGATGTGTGTGCAGGGCACATCGCTGCTGCCGAGCGCGGATGCACCGGTGAGCGCTATATCCTGACCGGCGAGAACCTCACCTACCGGCAACTGTTCGACATCGTGGCCGACGTGGTGGGCCGGTCACGGCCTCGTCTGGTGTTGCCGGCTGTGTTGTTCAAAGCAGTCGCTCCGGCGGTGGACTTCCTGCATCGTGGGTTGGGCTGCAAGCTGCCGGTCAGCGGCGAGCAGGTGCGCTTCGCCGCCGAGACATTTTGGTTCGACCCGAGCAAGGCCCGGCACGAACTGGGGCTGACGACGCGGCCGGTCGCCGAGACGATCGCGCGGACGTATGCGTGGTATGTGGCGCATGGGTATATAAACGTGGATCGTAGATCGTGAATCGTGAATCGTGGGTTGCGGAGCGTGGAGCTCGTATGGAATCGGACTAGTCGTCCGTGAGAGGAGGAAGCAATGATTGCAAAAGATCATCGCGAGTTGAGGGTCTGCCGGCTTGCCTTTGAATCGGCTCTGGAGATCCACAAACAAAGCGCACACTTCCCACCGGAGGAGAAATACAGCTTGACCGATCAGATCCGCCGATCGTCGAGATCCATCTGCGCCAACATCGCCGAAGCCTGGCGAAAGCGTCGCTATCCCAACAGCTTCGTGAGCAAATTGAGCGATGCCGATTCGGAATCTGCCGAAGTGCTCGTGTGGCTCGAGTTCGCGCTGAGCTTCGGGTATATCACCAACGACGCCTTTCGAGAGCTGAACGACAGGTATGCGCATATTTCGAGTCAACTGGCGTTGATGATGGCCGAACCGGAGAAGTGGAAGCACCGCGAGCGCACCGATGCTTTGAACCAAAGCTAGCTGCTTCCACTTCACGATCCACGATCCACGTTGCACGTTACACGATTTGCCATGTGGTACCTCTTCCATGGCCCGAACACCCTGGCGCGCGATGAGGAAATCGCTCGCATGAAGGCGAAACTGGGCAAGCCGGAGATAGCATCGCTCAACACGACGGTCATCGAGCGGGGCGCGCCGTTGCGCGACCTGATCGCGGCATGCGACGCGATGCCCTTCCTCACCGATAAACGCCTGGTGATTGCGCCGGGCTGGCTGACCGGCCTGGGTGTGCCGAAAGCCAAGGCCAAGCCGGGGGACGCCGGCCCGCTGCAAGCGCTGCTCGCCTACCTGCCGGCTATGCCGGAGACCACGCGCCTGGTGTTCGCCGAAGACGTCACCCTGGACGATGCGCACCCGATCGTCAAGCTCGCCGCCGACAAGGCTGGCGGCGGCGTCGTCAGACGCTACGAGCTGCCGCCCGATCCTGTGCCATGGATCATTGAACGCGCGAAGGCGAAGGGCGGGGATATCTCGCACCAGGCTGCACAATTGCTCTCCATCAAGATCAACCGCGGCAACCCCAACGATCGCGATCATTTCGAATCCGACAGCCGGGCATACTTGCTCAAGCTGGACAACGAACTCGACAAGCTGGTGAGCTACGCGCTGGGCCGGCGCATCGAAAGCGCGGATGTCGAGTTGTTGGTGCAGGACGAGGACGTAGCCGACATATTCAAGTTCGTGGACGCAATGGGTGCGCGCGACGCCGAGGCTGCCTATCGCGCCATGCGCGGCCTGTTGGCACGCGGCGAGTCGCCGCTGGTCGTGCTTGCGCACATCGCCCGGCAGACGCGCCTGCTCATCCAAGCGAAGGAGAATGCGCATCTCAGCCCGGAGCAACTGGCGCGCGCAATCGGCGTGCATCCGTTCGTGGCGAAGAAGGTGTCGCAGCAGGCCGGCCGCTTCTCGCTGAGCGAGCTGGAGCAAGCACACGCTGCGCTGTTGGAAGCCGACCTGGCCATCAAGACCGGACGGATGGACGACGCGACTGCGCTCGATGTGCTGGTGGCGGCACTGTGCGCGGAAGCATGACCGATGTCGGGATGATGGACGATCAATAATGGATGATTGATGATGGATGATTGATGATTGCAAACTGACGACCAGCGACTAACGACTAACGACCAGCCACCAGCAACCAGCAACTAGCCACCAGCCACCAGCGACTAGCCACCAGCAATCAAAGCCAGCTTGGCCATCGGCGCCCAGCCGGTTTCGCCGGCGGCGTTCCGGCACAGTGCCCAGCCGTCCCGCACGTCGAGCACCTCTACGACTTCGCCGGCGCGCACGGTCAGCTCGCGCGCATCGTAGTCCTCGCGCGCTATGAAGCGGTAGTCCTCTTCCTCGAAGAAGCTGTCATGTACCCATCCGCTGCGGCCGCGCTTGTCGGTGCACCACCACCAGCCGGGATGGTCTGCATCCGGGCGCTCGACCGTGATGGACTCGCCGCGCTCGAAGCGAATCGGATCGTCGTATGAGCGGACGTGATCTTCGACGACGCGATATTGCATCGCTGGTTTTCATCCTCCGGGGCGGGCGCTGCTCTCGCGCACGACCAGCTCCACCGGCAACATGATGTGCTGCGGATCGGCCGACCCTTCGCGGCGCAGCATCTGGATGAACATCTCGGCGGCGCGGCGGCCTTTCTCGCGCGTCGGCTGGCGCACCGTGGTGAGCGCCGGCCGCAGCAAATGGCTCGCCTCGATGTCGTCAAAGCCCACCACCGATAGATCCTCCGGCACGCGCACACCGGCGCAGTGCGCCGCCTCAATCACGCCAAAGGCGATCACGTCGCTCAGCGCGACCACAGCGGTGGGGCGCGGTCGCAGATCTGCTGCAAGCTGGAAGGCGCGTTTGCCGCCCGCCACGTCACAAGAACATTCGATGATGTGGATGTTAGGGGAGCGCAACGACGCGCCGGCTTCTTCCAGCGCCGCCCGATAGCCCGCGAAGCGGTGCCGGAGCGTGCCGGTGTAATCCTCGACGCGGCCGGTGAAGAACTCGAATGATGCGATGGCAATGTTCCGGTGATCCAGGTCTAGCACATGCTTCATGGCGAGATAAGCGCCGCGGTAATCATCTACCTGCACCGAAGCGATGTCCTCCGGCGCGTCGGCGTCAAGCATGACGAACGGAATGCGGCGCAGGCGCAGCGCCCGCACGGCTTTGTCGTCGGCGCTCAGGCCGGTGACGATGCACCCGTCCACCAGCGCGGCATACGTCGCTTCCACCAGCGAGCCGCGCATCGGCGGCACGATCACCAGCGACATGCCCTCGGCTTTGCACACTTCGCCGATCCCGCTCATCAGCTCGGCGAAGAAGGGATTGCTCAGCACGTTCGGGATGTCCTGCGGCACGATCACGCCCAGCGCGTGGGTGCGGCGCGTATTCAGGCTGCGCGCAACCGGGTTGGGCGTGTATCCCAGTTCGCGGGCCACGTCGAGGATGTGGCGCGTGGTCTCGGCAGAGAGCCGCCCAGGCTTGTTGAAGGCGAACGAAACAGCGGTCTTCGACACGCCGGCGTGTCTGGCGATGTCGCTGATGGTGACTTTGTGGCTGTGGACGCGTCGCCGGCGTTTGCCTTGGCCAGATCCGTTAGTGTGATCAGGCGGCTCCTCGGCGGCTGGACTTCGTTCTGTCACTCGATCCTCACATTCGAAATCGCATTCTCGGCTCGCACAGAATAACGCCAAACGTTAACCAGTTTATCATCGCCGCCGGATTTTCGCGACGCGTGGTTTTACAATGCAGCCATGAACCTCGGCCGATTGATCGAGCAAAAGTTGAAGGAAGCCCGCGAGGCGGGCAAGTTCGACAACCTGCCGCGCAAAGGGCGGCTCGATCTCAGCGAAGACGACGGCGTGCCGGAAGACGAGCGCTTAGCGATGCACCTGCTGAAGTCGAATGACTTTTTGCCGGCGTGGATCGAGGAGGACAAGGCGTTGCGCGAGAAGCTCGCCGAGGCGCGCGGCGCGCTCTACCGCGCCTATGCCTGGCGGCGTCGCCGGCTGGCGCAGGCGGTGCATGCCGGCGAACGTAGCCGCATCGAGCGCGAATGGGAACGCGCACGTGCAAAGTTCGAACGGGACGTTGAGGAGATCAATCGCGACATCTTCCACTTCAACCTGCGCGCGCCGTCATCGGCGGTGCATCGCCTGCCGCTGCGCCTGCAAGAGGAGTATGCGCGGCTGGAGCGGGCGATGGATGATTGATGATGGATGATTAATGATGGAGATTGGAGAATCGTCAATCATTGATCAGCAGCCGTCATCAAATCTGCTCGAACCGCTCGACGTTGAGCACGAAGACCGTAGCGCCACCAACTTCCACGTCAATCACCTGGGCGTTCAATGCGCCGGGCACTTCGCGGGGCACGCTGATGTAGGATGTGCGCCGGCGCGCCGTCTGTTGCAGAATCCGCAACACATCATCCACGTGTTCGTCGTTCACGCCGAGCAGCAAGGTGGCGTTCTCCCGGCGCAGCCATGCGCCTTGCGTGGCGATGCGCGTCACGCGGTGGCCGGCTTCGATCAACGCTTGGGTCACCTTCGACGCATCGTCCGCCTGCACCACCGCTAGGATCATTTTCATTTCGGTCACCTCCCTGCTGGAAACCGGTTGCTCAAAGAATCCCCGGTTTCGCCTGATTCGGGCATTTTAGCCCGCGGGTAACTCCCCAGCACACGTAGCACGGTGGCGAGTTCGCGCAAATGGTCGAGCGCGCGCCGGCAGTGCACCTCGTCGGCATGGCCGGCGAAGTCCAAATAGAACAGATACTCCCACGGCGATCCCTGCAGCGGGCGCGACTCGATCTTGGTCAAGTCAATATCGCGCAGTGCGAAGGCGGCCAGCGCGCGGAAGAGGGCACCGGGTTGATTGCGCATGGCGAAGACGATGGAAGTCTTGAACTTGCGTTCGTTCGAAGCCTCAACCTGCACGGCGCGCGGCAGGTCGGGACTGCGTGAGATCACCACGAACCGCGTGTAGTTGGTGGGATCGTCCTCGATGCCTTCGCACAGGATCGGCAAGCCGTAGAGCACATGCGCCCGCCGGCCGGCAATGGCGGCTGTGTCTCGGCGCTGCGATTCGGCCAGCATCTTGACGCTGCCGGCAGTGTCGTATACCGGCTCGCGCTCGGCGTGCGGCAGCAGCGCCGACAGCGTACGCTCGCACTGCGCCAGCGCCTGCCAATGTGAGATCACGCGCTTGATGTCGCTGAGCTGCACACCCGGTAGCGTGTAGAGATACCAGCGGATGCGCACCACCACCTCGCCGACGAGATGCAGCGCGTGGCGCATGAACAGATCGTAGTTGCGGTGCACGCTGCCGCCCAGCGAGTTCTCTACCGGCACCATGCCATAGTCGCACGTGCCCTTCGCCACCTGATCGAATACGTCGTCGAACGATGGGCAAGGGATCGGCTGGACGGATGCGCCGAAGAAGTCGAAGATCGCCTGCTCGCTGTAGGCGCCCGGCTCGCCCTGATATGCGACGCGGGTCTCCGTTGCCATGCAGGCTTTTATATCACGGGATGTCACATCTGCATCTCGGATTCTTCTCATCTCCGGCAACTACGATCCTTCTTCAGGAGAGTATTCGATGAGAGAGAACGGGTTGAACCAACGGATCAGTCGCTGGACGGGGATGAGCATGTTGGCCGGCATTGCGCTTTTGTTGCAGGCATGTGGGAGTGGAAGCGCGCCTGCATCGGCGCCGACGGCGGTCAGTGTGGCCGCGCCGGCGGCGACGCCGATGCCTGCGCCGACCGAGGTGCCCCTCGCCTCGCCATCGCCCGAGCCGGCGACCGCCGAGCCGCAGATCGCTGCCACGCCAACTGCCGAGGCGCGCCAGGACATGCAGCCGGCGCTGCAGATGATCGCCGATGGGCTGGAGAGTCCGACGTATCTGACGCATGCCGGCGACGGCAGTGGTGTGCTCTACATCACCGAGCAGCCCGGCCGCGTGCGCGTGTGGCGCGATGGGCAGGTGCTGCCTACGCCGTTCCTCGACCTAACCGACCGCGTGGGCGATCGCGCCAACGAACAGGGCCTGCTCAGCATCGCCTTCAGCCCGGACTTCGCGCAGTCGCGGCGGCTTTTCGTCAACTACACCGACACCGCCGGCGATACGGTCATTTCCGGCTTCATCGCGAACGCCGATGGCCTGACCGCGGATCCGTCCAGCGAGTGGGTGGTAATGCGGATCGCGCAGCCCTACGCCAATCACAACGGCGGCCAGATCAAGTTCGGCCCGGACGGCATGCTCTATATCGGCATGGGCGATGGCGGCGCTGCCGGCGACCCGCAGAACTTCGCACAAAACATGCGTTCCCTGCTCGGCAAGATGCTGAGGATTGACGTGTCGCAGTCGTCGCCGGCGCAGCCGTATCGCGTGCCCGCCGATAATCCCGACTTCGGCGACGGCGCGCGCCCGGAGATTTGGGCCTCCGGCCTGCGCAACCCCTGGCGGTTCAGCTTCGACCGCGTCACGGGCGATATGTTCATCGCCGACGTCGGCCAGAACGCCTTCGAGGAGATCAACTTCCAACCCGCCAACCAGGGCGGCCAGAACTACGGCTGGAAGTTCCGCGAAGGCTTTGCGCCCTACGCCGGCGACCCGGGGACCCTCGTGCTCACCGATCCGATTCATCAGTATGCGCATCGCGAGGGTGGTTGCTCGGTCACCGGCGGATACGTGTATCGCGGCTCGGCGTTGCCATCGCTGGCCGGCGCCTACATCTACGGCGACTTCTGCTCCGGCCTGATCTGGACGCTGCGACCGGACGGCAACGGCGGATGGCAGAACGACATACTGTTCCGCACCCCCTATAACATCAGCTCGTTCGGCGAAGACGAGGCCGGCGAGCTATATGTGCTGGACCGCAACGGCGGGGTGTATAAGCTGGTCGGCGTGCCGGCATCGTAGGCCGATGCCGCGCTACGTCGCGACCAACACCATGGTGAAGTTGTAGAGGAAGTGTACCAAGATGCACACCGTGAGCGAGGTGCGCTGGCGCAGGATGCCCAGAAGGACGCTCATCACCAACACCAAAAGTGTGGCCGGCGTGATGCCGTATTGCGTATGGAACGACGTAAACAGCAGCGAGGTAAGCGGGATGCCCATGCGCGGCTGGTAGGCGCCACGGAAGAAGGTCTCCTCGCCGATCGCTGCCGCGACGCCGATGGCGAGCGCGCCGATCAGGCCGGTGAAGTTGCCCATCAGCGCCTTCGACAACCCGCCGACCTTCTTCAGGCTGTCTGGATCCAACCACTGCCAGGTGCGCTCGGTGAAGATCGCCATCCCCAACAGCGCAATGGTAAACCCGGCGGCGATGCCGAGTTGCTGAAGCGTCAGCGGTGCAAAACCCAAGCGTCTGAGCACTTCGGCCTGGCTGCGGCGCGTGTATAGCCCGACGCCAAGCAGCGCAGCGATGGCGAACGTGAGCAGCGGAAAGACCAGCACGTCCAAATAGGACACCCCGCCCATCTGCTGGATCTGCTGGATGCCTTGCTCGGTGGCAGTCACGGCGAACAACAGCGGAGCGAGTGCAATCATCTGGAACAGGTTCACGCCGAGCGTCGTCGCCGTCAGCGAGAGCGCCGTCACGTGCACGGCGCTGTCCGCCCGCATCGGGAGGAGGCGCGCAGCGAGGTGGTGCACCGGCGGCAGCAGGACGATCATCGCCAGCAAGGCCGCAACCATGAGGATCAGCCCGGCCAAGTCGAACCGGACGGCGCGCAGTTGCGACGCCTCCAAGCCGGGGTATTGCTGTAGCAGGGCGTTGAGGAATGCTTCGCTGGCGAGCAGTTCGGCGCCGGCCAGGCTGAATAATCCGACGACGGCGAGCAAGCCGTTCAGAAGCGCCAAGTAGAGATACACGAGGACGCGGACGCTGCGCTCCTTCTCCGCGACGTTCGCCAGGAAGATGGCCAGCAAGAAGGGCAGCATCGCAAACAGCGTCGTGATGGCGTTCATATCGGTCATTATAGGAAGGCAGCGAGTCCTTTCGCCGGCTGATGGGCAGCGGGTTGTGCTAATCTAAATGCCATGATTGACAAGCTCAGGTTGTATGTCTCCGCCGCGCCGGAGTTGCGCTTCGAGCGTGATGTGCTGGCGCGCGCCGTCGCCGAGATTCCTACTTCGCTGGGCTGGACGATCACCCAGACGCCCGGCGCCGACCGCGAGCCTGACCTCGACGCAGTAGCTCAGGCGAACGTGCACCTGCTCATCCTCGGCAGCGACATCCAAGCGCCGGTCGGCTTGGAATGGACGGCAGCGCGACGTGCCGGCAACAGCGTGGCGTTGTTCTACAAGTCGTCGGCGCTGCAGACGCAGGCGGCGCAGGCCTTCGTGCGCGAGGCGGCGAAGTTCGGCCGCTGGCAGGGGTTCAGCGATGCCTTCGAGCTACGCCAGCGCGCGCTCCGGCTGCTGGTGGATCACATCCTCACCCACAGCGCCCGCTACGAGATCAGCGCCGCCGAGGCAGAGACGCTGCGCACATGGCGCAAGGCGCTGGATGCGAAGGCGAAGGACAAGAAGGCGGTGGACGACACGCGCGGCGGCGCAGAACAGAGCGCCGTGATCCTCACCACCGAGCGCTTCACGCCGAGCGAGGGCAAGCTGCTGCGGACGGGAGATGAAGGCGTAGCTGCATAGCGCGTGATAGACTCATCGCGCATGATCCTGCCGCTGCTGCCTGTGCCCCTGCTCGTCATCTCCGTCTTTCTGTTGCTCCGTGCGGAGACGCAGACGCCGCGCAACAAGCGGCAGATCAAGCTCTGGAAACCGCTGTCCACGGCGCTGGTCATCCTCGTTGCGGCCCTGTCGTTTACCCAGCCGATGCACGCGCCGTTGTACTCGGTGCTCATCCTCACCGGCCTGCTGCTCTCGCTGGCCGGCGACTGGCTGCTGATTGACTCGGACGAGCGCCCCGGCTTGTTCGTCTCCGGGCTGGCGGCCTTTCTGTTCGCGCACGTCGCCTACATCCTCGCCTTCGCCTACGCGCAGATTGTGCGCGGCACGCCGTTCGACCTCAACCGCGCCGCTCTGGCCGCCGCCGTGCTGGCGATCATCGGCATGGTGCTGTATTTCTACCTGCGTTCGTCGCTGGGCAACCTGCGGCAGCCGGTGTTGCTCTACATGACGGTGATCTCGCTGATGGTGCATCAGGCCTTCTCCGGCGTTCAGATCGGCGGGAGCCTGCTGGCGCAGCCGGCGCTGGCGATGGGCGGCGCGCTGTTGTTCTACATGTCCGACTTCATGCTCGCTATCAACAAGTTCGTCTTCGACGGCGAAGGCGAGAACAACAGCATCTGGGTGCTCTCGACTTACTACTGCGCGCAACTGTTCATTGCGCTATCGGCGTCGTTCGTGCGGTAGGTGATCGAGCGCCCAACGCATGCCGATCGCGTCGGGCATTGCCATCCAAACCGATTGCTAGTCAAAGTGTGTTTAGTCCTGGGACCGCAGATACGTCATGCCCGCGCAAGCGGGCATCCAGAGGCTATGCATGGCTGGATTCCCGCTTTCGCGTTGTTTGTTGCACAGAGTGCCCGGCGCTAAACCACCGGGCTAAGGGGACGGGCGGGCTTCGACGGGCTTCGACAAGCTCAGCCCGCGCGTCAGCCCGCGCGATGGTCATCTCACCGACTGCAGGCGTGAAGCCGGCGGCTACCGCACGGATTCGCCCATCGCCCGCCTCCGTCAGCGCACACCATTCCCCATGGCCCGCTGCTTGCGCGAGAATGACATGCGTATGTCGTTTGAAGTCGAATTAACCCGCATTGCCACGCAATTGGTATAAGCGATGACCCAAGCAGACCTCTTGACGCAATTCGAAGGCCAACGCTTTCTGGCCCTGGAGACCTTTCGCAAAAGCGGTGTCGCGGTGCGCACGCCGGTGGGCTTTGTGCGCGATGGTGATTCGCTCTTGATCCGCACCGAGGCCGACTCCGGCAAGGTCAAGCGCATCCGCAACAACGACCGCGTGCGCATCGCGCCCAGCACCGGCCGCGGTGATCCGCTGGGCGATTGGATAGATGCAAAGGCGACGATCCTCGACCCGGCAGCCGGTGAGGCGGCGCGCCAGAAGATCGTCGCCAAATATGGCCTGATCTGGCGGCTGATCGAGTGGCAGGTGGCGATCCGCAACCGGCTGAGCCGCCGCAAGCGCGCCGGCTGGGTGAGCATCCGCCTCACGCCGGTCGCGCCGGCGCAGGGATGAATGCGCAGCGGCGCGTCGCGCATCGCGACGTCTGCCCGCCGCGCGTTCGGCAGGCGCGAAGTTCGCAGCGCATTGCTTTGGCGGCCGGAGTCGCGCCTGAAGGTTTTACTTCGTCTACAATCGAGCGTGCGGATGAACAGCACCCCAACAGACGTGATCGTGCGCACAGAGAACGTGGAGCGCGTTTACGGTAGCGGCGAGAACAAAGTGTATGCCCTGCGCGGCGTCAGCTTCGAGGCGCCGAGCGGCGTCTTCATCGCGCTCAAGGGCCGCAGCGGCAGCGGTAAGACCACGCTGATCAACTGCATCGGCGGGTTGGATAGACCCACCAGCGGCAAGGTGTATTTGTTCGGCCAACTCATCAACGATTACAGCGAAGCGCAGATGACCGAACTGCGCCGGCACAAGATCGGCTTCGTCTTTCAGTCATTTTCGCTGGTGCCCACGTTCACCGCCTTCGAGAACGTCGAGCTATCGCTGCGGCTGGCCGGCGCGCCGGCCAAGGAGCGCGTCCGGCGCGCGCAAGAATGCCTCGAGCTGGTGGGCATCGGCAAGTGGGCCAAGCACATGCCGTTCGAGCTGAGCGGCGGCCAGCAACAGCGCGTCGCCATTGCCCGCGCGCTGGCCAATTCCCCCAAACTCATCCTGGCCGACGAGCCGACCGGCGAACTGGACAGCCATACTGCCCGCCAGGTGCTTGGCCTGTTGCGCGACCTATCCCACCAGCAGCACGTCACCGTCATCATGGCCACGCACGACCCGCTCAGCCTTGAATACGCCGATCAGGTCTTCGAGTTGAAGGACGGTAAGCTGGACGCGGTACACATCCGGCAGGGAGGGAAAGAGACGAGCAACCAGGCTTCTTGAAGAAGCCCGGTTGCTTCGACGCCGGTTACTACTTCCTCAGGCTGTTTGCTTCTCGCGTTCGACGATCACCGGCTTGATCAGCGGCGCGCCCTTGTCGTACTCGATGGCTGCCTCGATAAACGCCTTGAACAGCGGGTGTGGGCGATTGGGCCGGCTCTTGAACTCCGGGTGGAACTGGCTGCCCAGCATGAACGGGTGATCGCGCAGCTCGCAAATCTCCACCAGCCGGCCGTCCGGCGAAAGGCCGCTGAATACCAGGCCGGCGGCGCCCAGCGACTTGCGGAATTCGTTGTTGAACTCGAAGCGATGGCGATGGCGCTCTTGCACGGTGACCGCGCCGATGGCCGAGTCGCTGCGTAGGCCGTTGACGACGCTTGCACCGGACATTTCACCCTTGTCCAACGCGCTCACGTAGGCGCGATGCGCGCGCGTGCCGGGCACGAGCTGGCACGGATACACGCCTAGGCGCATCGTCCCGCCCATGTCGCTGATGTCGCGCTGGTCGGGCATCAAGTCAATCACCGGATAGGGAGTGGTGTGGTTGAACTCGGTGCTGTTCGGCTCGCGGCTGTTCAGCACGAAGCGGGCAAACTCGATGCACATCACTTGCATGCCCAGGCATAGCCCTAAGTAGGGCACGGCGTTCTCCCGTGCATATTGCGCGGCGATGATCTTGCCTTCGATGCCGCGATAGCCGAAGCCGCCCGGCACCACGATGCCCGAGACGCGTTCCAGCCGGTCTAGCCCCTCGCCACGCTCAAGCGCCTCGCTGTTGAGCCAGACCAGGTGCACATCGCGCCCGCAAGCCACGCCGGCGTGGTAGAGCGCCTCGCGCACGCTGATGTAGGCGTCGTGCAACTCGACGTATTTGCCCACGATGGCGATGTGCAGCGGCGGCTTGGGCCGGCGCATCTCCGCGCACATCGCCCGCCATGCGCTTAGGTCGGCGGCCGGGCAGCTCAGTTGCAGGCGCTCGCACAGGTAATCGCCGAAGCCCATGTCCTCCAGCATCAGCGGCACCTCGTAGAGGTAGTTCGTGGTCACCATCGGCAACACGGCGCGCGGCTCGACGTCGCAAAACAAGGCGATCTTTTCACGCAGCTCGTCATCCACCGGCTCGTCGCTACGGGCGATAATGGCGTCGGGCTGGATGCCGGCCCCGCGCAGGTCGCGCACGCTGTGCTGGGTAGGCTTGGTCTTCAGCTCGCCGGTGGCGCCAACCTTGGGCAGGAAAGTGACGTGCACGTAGAACGTGCTGTCGCGTCCTACGTCCCGGCGCATCTGGCGGATGGCCTCGATGAACGGCATGGCTTCGATGTCGCCCACCGTGCCGCCCACTTCGACGATGACCACGTCGGCGGTGCTGCTCTTGGCGACCAGCGAGATGCGCCGCTTGATCTCGTTCGTCACGTGCGGCACCACCTGGATGGTCTTGCCCAGGTAGTCGCCCCGGCGCTCCTTGCTGATGACCTCGTTATAGACCTGGCCGGTAGTCACGTTGCAGGCGCGCGTGAGGTTCTCGTCAATGAAGCGCTCGTAGTGGCCCAGATCGAGGTCGGTCTCCGCGCCGTCCTCGGTCACGAATACCTCGCCATGTTGGTAGGGCGACATCGTGCCCGGATCCACGTTCAGATATGGGTCGAGCTTTTGAATCGCGACGCGCAGCCCGCGCGCTTTCAGCACGCGGCCGATGGCAGCCGCCGTCACCCCTTTGCCCACCGAGCTGACGACGCCGCCCGTACAAAAGATGAACTTAGGCATGATTCCTCTCCTCGAACAGAGTCTTACATTTCTGAACTGACCACGCCGGCCTTTTCGCCATTCCCTCTTGCGTGGGTGATGAAAAGAAAGTAGGGAGCATGGGCAATGCTCCCTACCGTGTAGATTGGGGAGTAGGATGCGCGCAAAAGGCGCTGATCGAATCGTCCTGGATTTTGCGGCACACTGAATTATATCGCGCCGGCCAGGTCAATCAGTTTGCAAAGGTGCATTTCCCTAACGGGGGCGTTGCGGATTTGCGCGGATGAATCCGCGCGCAACGCATGGCAAAGCCGGCCCACGGCCGGCTTTGCCGCCAAATTGCCCGCGACTTCGGTCGCCGGGCATTTTGCCCTTAGCCGGGAAATACACCCAGTTTGCAAAGGTGCATTTGTCGGCCATCGCCGATGCATCATCATCGGCGCGGAATGGCGTCCGCGCCTTACCGCGCGACGTTTTGCCCCTATGCGCGAATGCACCCGCAAACCGCTGCGCTTGACAAAGCATTTTACCTTGGTGTAGATTATCGCTCGCTTGGCCGAGGACGGTCGAGCATGCATTCAGGACTTTCGACAACTTGTCTACTGTCTGCATGGTGAACACGCTAGCCCCGTTGCCCTTGTGTTCTGGGTTCCGAATCAACCAAATCTTTTCAAAAGGAGTGAGAAAGAGCTATGAAATACCAAGCCAGTAAACTATTGCTCACGACGTTCTTGATCGGCGCGCTCGCTGCGTGCGCCCCGGCGCCGGCTGCGCCAGCCCAGCCTACACCCGCGCCAGCCGAACCCACACCGACGACCGCGCCGGCGGAGCCGACACCAGCGCCGGCAGAGCCAACGGCGACGCCCGCTCCCGCCGCGCCGGCCATGACCGGCAAGATCAAGATCGCTACGCAGAGCCCGCTCTCCGGCCCACAAGCCGCACTTGGCACCGGCCTCCGCAACGGCGCTGACCTTGGCCTGCAGGACATGGGCAAGATGCTGACTGAGATGGGCTTCGAGGTCGAGCTGGCGCCGTTCGACGACCAGGCCAAGCCGGAAGTCGGCGCGGCGAACGCCAAGAACATCGCCTCCGATCCCGACATCCTCTGCATCGTCGGCCACCTGAACTCCGGCGTTGCGCTGGCGTCGTTGCCCACCTACAAGGATAACAACCTGGCGATGGTCTCGCCGGCCAACACCAACCCGAAGATCACCGAGAGTGGCTACGAGAACGCCTTCCGCGTTGTGGGTCGTGACGACGTGCAGGGCGCCGTGGGTGAAGAATTCGCGCGCACCGAGATGAAGATCAAGAGCGTGTACATCATCCACGACAAGACTGACTACGGCCAGGGCGTGGCCGAGTTCTTCCGCCAGCAGGCCGAGAAGAACGGCATACAGGTGCTGGGCTTTGAGGGCACAGAGGAAAAGTCGAACTTCGAGTCCATCCTGACGCCGATCCAAGCGGCCAACCCCGACCTGATCTACTTCGGCGGCATCTACGACCAGGCCGGCCCGCTGTTCCGCCAGGCACGCGACCGCGGCATCACCGCGCAGTTCCTCGGCCCCGACGGCCTGGACTCGCCCGAGCTACTGAAGTTGGCCGGCGACGCAGTGAAAGGCATGTACTACACCTCGGTGGCTGCGCCCGTCAGCCAGTTCCCCGACGCTGCTAAGTTCGCCGAGGATTACAAAGCCAAATTCAAAGAGGACGCACCGCCGTTCTCCGCACAGGCGTATGACGCGATGGGTGTGTGCATCCGTGCGATCCAGCAGGCGGCCGAGAAGGCCGGCGGCAAGCCCACCCGCGCGCAGGTCGTCCAGGCCATTCGCGAAGGCGGCGAGTACAAGGGCATCACCGGCACATACACCTTCAATGCCAAGGGCGACCCTGTCACCTCCACCTACTTCGTGTTGCAGGTGAGCGACAAGGACGGCGAGCCGGCGGAGGTGTGGAACCAGAACGCCGTGGTCAAGAAGCTGGAAATCCCGGCGCCATAAGGCAACCGAGCTCGCTCTACCACTGCCGCAAGTGACGGGCGGGGGAGTTTCTACCCTCCCCCGCTCGTTTTGTATTAGACTGTGCGACCAATCCGCGCAGGAAGCTGTGCACCGTTGCGCGGTAAAGATCGGAATCGGAAGTTGATTACCTGAGGCCTGCCTCGCCCACTACATCGTCATGCCTGCGCAAGCGGACATCCAGGGATGCCGCAGGGTTGGAAGGGTTGGATGCCCGCCTTCGTGGAAGTGACGCGGCAAAAACCTCGGGTAACCAAGACAAAAACGATAGGGCGATATTATGGCGATCGCAGCAGATGCTCTTCCCGTTCCATCCAGTCGCCGCACGCTGCGCATGACGTTGGCCGGCGTGTTCGGGCCGTTGGGCCAAGTGTTCGTCTTCGTTGTCGGCAGCGCCATCGTCCTGAGTGTGATTACGGTGCTGGTCGCCTTTCTGCTGCGCGGCACGCGCACCAATGTAGACCTCGTCCAGGCGACGCTCACCATCCTGCCCCAAGTGATCGTGGACGGCCTGGTGCGCGGCTTCTTGTTCGCCACCATCGCGCTGGGCTACACAATGGTGTATGGCGTGCTGGAGTTCATCAACTTCGCGCACGGCGAGATCTTCATGGTCGGCGCGTTCTCCGGCGCGGCATTGGGCACGGTGTTGGCCGCATCGGGGATATTGAACTCCATCCCGCCCTTGCTGTTCGTTCTGATCGCGGTGATCGTGGGCATGGTCGTGAGCGGCACGCTGGCCATGACGATCGAGCGGGTCGCCTACCGGCCGCTGCGCAACGCGCCGCGCCTGGTGCCGTTGATCTCGGCCATCGGCGTGTCGCTGTTGCTGCAAGACGGCATGCGTCTGATCGCCAACGTGACCGGCTTGGGCTTCAACGCGCGCTTCCCAACGCCGAACTTCGGCCCGCCGTTGCAACTGGCACAGATTCCCACGGCGGACGGACGCACCATCCCGCTCATCCTCGACGTGCGCGCGCTGATCTTCATCGCCGCTGCCACCCTGATGCTGATCGGCCTGAATTACCTGGTGAATGCCACCAAAATGGGCACGGCCATCCGCGCCGTGGCACAAGACCGCCCGACCGCCAGCCTGATGGGGATCAACGTCAATCAGATCATCGCGCTCACCTTCCTGATCGGTGGCGCACTGGGTGGCGCAGCGGGCGTGCTCTTCGGCGTGCGCGTGGGCACGGTGAACCCCTACATCGGCTTCCTGCCCGGGCTGAAGGCGTTCACCGCGGCGGTACTGGGCGGCATCGGCAACATCCCCGGCGCGATGGTCGGCGGGATTGTGCTGGGCTTCTTGGAAGCGTTCGTGGCTTCTTACTTGTCGTTGCTCACCGGCGGCGCGTTCTCCGGCGCCAGCTATGCTGACATCGTGGCGTTCGCCATCCTAATCCTGATTCTAATCTTCCGCCCATCCGGCCTGTTGGGCGAAGCCGTTGCGCAGAAGGTGTGAACCATGAGCACGACTTCTCTGCCGAACTCCCCATTCGCCGCGTTGAACCGCGGGCCGCTGGCCTACATTGCACTTACGGCGTACGTCGTCGTGACCAGCGCGCTGATGCTGATGAACACGCGCACCAGCCTCGGCACGGACGTGCTGTTCGTCTTGTTCTTGCTGGGCTTCCTGCTGCTCTACCGCGCCAACGTGGCGAACGGCTACAAGCTGGCGCTTGGGGCGATCATGTTGATCGGCGTCGTGCCCTATTTCGGCACGATGAACGCCTACTACATCGAGCTGGCCATCCAGGCCGGCATCTTCGTCGCGCTGGCGCTCGGGCTGAACGTGGTAGTGGGTTTCGCCGGCCTGCTCGACCTCGGCTATGTGGCTTTCTTCGCCGTCGGCGCGTACTTGTGGGGCATTTTCAGCACAGACCAGATCTCGCAGATCTCGCCGGGCGCTTCACCCGTCTCGCCGCAGTGGTTCTACTTGTTCATGGCGCTGGGGCTGTTCGTGGGCGCGTTCTTCGGCGTCTTGCTTGGCCTGCCGGTGCTGCGACTGCGCGGCGACTACTTGGCCATCGTCACGCTCGGCCTAGGCGAGGTGATCCGCGTGCTGGCAGTGAACTTAGACCGGCCGATCAACATCACCAACGGTTCGCAGGGCATTAAGTCCATCGCCCGGCCGCCGCTGCCCGACTTCCTGCGCGCGCTCTTCCCTGGGCTGGACGACCCGCAGCTCTACCAGCTCTTCATCTATGCGCTCGCGCTATTGGTGGTCGGCATTACCATCTTGACCGTCTTCCGGCTGAAGAACTCGCGCATCGGCCGTGCCTGGGAAGCGATTCGCGAGGATGAGACGGCGGCAGTCGCGATGGGCGTCCCGCTGGTGCGGATGAAGTTGATGGCCTTCGCCGTTGGCGCGTCGTTCGCCGGTGTGATGGGCGTGTTGTTCGCAGCCAAGCAGCAATTCATCAACCCGCCGACGTTCGACCTGATCCGCTCGATCGGCATTCTGGCAATGGTGATCCTAGGCGGGATGGGCAGCATCCCCGGCGTGATCCTCGGCGGCGTGCTCGTCACGCTGCTCGACCTGCAAATCCTGCCCCGCATCGCCACCGAGCTGGGCGCCCTAAAGCGGCAGGGCATTGTTATCCCGGACTGGTTCGACCCGGCGCAGTACCAGCGTGCGTTGTTCGGGTTGCTGCTGATCATCATGATGATCTTCCGGCCAGAGGGCATCTTGCCCGATCAGCGCCGGCGCGAGGAGGCACACGCGACCGAGGCCCAGGAGATGCCGGAAGAGGCGGGAGCAGGCGAGGTGAAACCGGCGTAGAGGACGATCATGGCGCTACTCGAAGCAAAGAACGTCACCAAGTCCTTCGGCGGCCTGATCGCCGTGAACAATGTGTCGCTCACCGTAGAGCGCGGCAGCATCGTCAGCGTGATCGGCCCGAACGGCGCCGGCAAGACCACGTTCTTCAACGTGCTCACCGGCATCTACAAGCCCGACCACGGCAGCATCATCTTCGACGGCGCGTCCATCGCCGGCCAGCGCCCCGACCAGATCACCAAGCAGGGCATCGCCCGCACCTTTCAGAACATCCGGCTGTTCAACAACATGACGGCGATCGAGAACGTGCTGGTGGGCATGCACGCGCGCCTGAACGCCAAGATGTGGCAGATCATCTTCCAAAGCCCGAGTGTGCGCGTCGAGGAACCGCGCGCCCGCGCCCGCGCCCGCGAGCTGCTGAAGTTCGTCGGCCTCGAGGGCCGGTATGACGAGCTGGCCAAGAACCTGCCTTACGGCGACCAGCGCCGGCTGGAGATCGCGCGCGCCCTGGCCACCGAGCCGAAGCTGATCCTGCTGGACGAGCCGACCGCCGGCATGAACCCCCAGGAGACGCTGGAGGCCACGCGGCTGATCCAGCGCCTGCGCGACGAACTGGGGCTGACGGTGATCTTGATCGAGCACGACATGCGCGTGGTGATGACCATCTCCGAGCGCATCTCGGTGCTGGACTACGGCGAGAAGATCGCCGAGGGCAAGCCGGAGGAGATTCGCGCCAACGCGCGCGTGGTGGAGGCCTATCTGGGACGCGGCGCGGCAGTCGCCGATTGACGTGCACGGGAGTTCATCGAACGCAGCATGACACTACTCGAGCTGAAAGACGTCCACACCTACTACGGCAACATCCACGCCCTCAAGGGCATCTCGCTGGCGGTCGAGAAGGGCGAGATCGTCACGTTGATCGGGTCGAACGGCGCCGGCAAGAGCACCACGCTGCGGACGATCTCCGGCCTGCTGACGCCACGCCATGGCGAAATTCTCCTGGAAGGGCAGCGCATTGACCATCTGCCGGCGCATGAGATCGTCGCTCGCGGCGTGCTTCAGGCTCCCGAGGGCCGGCGCATCTTCCCCCGGCTGACGGTGCGCGAGAACCTGGAGATGGGCGCGTATCAACGCCGCGACGCCGACGGCATTCAGCGCGACATGGAGCGCGTGTTCACGCTGTTCCCGCGCCTGCGCGAACGCATCAACCAGCGCGGCGGCACGCTCTCCGGCGGCGAGCAGCAGATGTTGGCCATCGGCCGGGCGCTGATGGGCCGGCCGCGCGTGCTGTTGCTGGACGAGCCTTCGATGGGCCTCGCGCCGGTGCTCGTGGAGCAGATCTTCAACATCATCCGGGAGATCAACCAGCAGGGCACGACCATCCTGCTCGTCGAGCAGAACGCGCGCATGGCGCTGAGCATCGCCCATCGCGGCTATGTGTTGGAGACCGGCCGCATCACGCTCTCCGGCGAGGGAAAGAGCCTGCTCGACAATCCGAAGGTAAAGGCCGCTTACTTGGGCGAAGTGGGGCACTGACGCAGCGCGTCTCCGAATTGGCTGCCATGTGCCGGCGATGCGCCGGCGATCCCTTTGAGATTCGGGCTTCACGGAGGAGGCGTCCCTACGCCAGTGCCTGCGCCAGGTCTGCAATGATGTCCTCGACGTCCTCGCAGCCGACCGACAGCCGGATCAGCCCCGGCGCGATGCCGGCCTGGGCGCGCTGCTCGTCCGTCTGCTGCGAGTGCACCATCGAGGCCGGATGCGTGATCAGCGTCTCCACGCCGCCCAGGCTGACGGCGAGGATGCACAGCTTCGTCCGCCCGATGACGCGATAGGCTGCATCGTAGCCCCCCTTCATCTCAAACGCGATCATCCCGCCGAAGCCGCCGGGCATCTGCCGCTTCGCCAGCGCGTGCTGCGGGTGCGACTCGAGGCCGGGGTAATACACCCTGCTCACTGCCGGATGCGATTCGAGGAAGCGTGCGACGGCCAAGGCGTTGGCATTGTGCCGCGCCATGCGCAGGCCGTAGGTCTGCAGGCCGCGCCGCAGCAGCCACGCCTCGAACGGGTGCAACACCGGCCCGTTGATGCGCATGTGCTCCCACGCCTTCTCGATCAGCGCGCGCGGCCCGCAGATCACGCCGGCGGTCACGTCGCTGTGGCCGTTCAAGTATTTCGTCGCGCTGTGCACGACCAGGTCGTAGCCCAGCGCGAGCGGGCGCTGGTTGTAGGCCGAGGCGAAGGTGTTGTCGGTGATGGCCAGCGCGCCGCCTGCATGCGCGATCTCGGCGGTGGCGCGCAGGTCGGTCAGGTCCATTGTCGGGTTGGTCGGCGTCTCGGTGTAAACGATCTTCGTGTTCGGCCGCATCGCCCGCGCGAAGGCCTCAATATCGCGCTGATCCACCTGCGTGACTTCAATGCCGAAGCGTGGCAGCACATCGCTCAGCAGCGACATGGTCGCCGTGTAGTGCGTGTGCTGCGCCACGACGTGATCGCCGGCCTTGAGGTTCGACAGCAGCGCCGTGCTGACCGCGGCCATGCCGCTGCCCAGCACCAGCGCGGCCTCGCTACCTTCGAGCGCCGCGAGCAGCGCCTCGACCTGCTTGTTGTTCGGCGAGCCGTAGCGGGTATAGAACTGCGACGGCGCGATCTCGGCCGCGATCGCCGCGCCGGCCTCCGGCGAGGGCAACTGATAGGTCGTCGTCTGGTAAATCGGCGGCATGACGGCCGCTGTGTCGTTGTATGGGCGCGCGCCCTGGATCATGCGCGTCTGGATGCCGGGTGAAGAAGGTAGTGTCGCCATAGTCGTCAACCCGGCAGGGATTGTAGATGTCATGACGACCAGCGCACGCGGGCAAACGGGCTCACCTACCTAGCCTTCTGCGCGATCGGCAAATACACCAGCGCCTCGCTGATCACCCGCACGCTGCCCACCATGCTCGGGTGGATGGCGCAGAAATAGCTGAACACGCCGGTCGCGCCGAACGTGCGCGAATACACCCCGCCTTGCCCAAGCGTGCCGGAGTCGAACGAGGCGTCGTTGGCCGTCACGGTGTGCGGCGCACTGTCGTTATTGGTCCAGGTCACCGTGTCGCCCACGCGCACGGTCACTTGCCTGGGCGAATAGGCGAAGCCAGCGATGGCGACGTTGGTGTTGCCAGCGATGCGCCCGGTCGCGGCGAAGGCGATCTGCACGACCAGCACGCCCAGCAGCATGCCGGGCAATGCGCCCAGGATGATCAGAATCGCGGTACGCAGCACACGCTTGATGAGACTCATCTTCCCTCGTTCGATCAATGTGTTCATTGCGATTGCGCTCCTCGTCGAATCCCAGGCGCATCAGGGCGCTTCTATCCATTTGCCCCTGGCCTGGCTGAAACGCAGCTTGAGCGTGGACCCGGCGGTGAGCACCCGCGGCCCGGAGAGTTCGTATGAAGCGCTCACTGCGGGCAGGCTGATCGTTCC
>JANWYN010000059.1 GCA_025055235.1 Candidatus Roseilinea sp.
TTCGCCGCCAGAATCGCTTCGCGCAGGGTGCAGGCGCTGTCGTTGGTGGTGTTATCGAGCAGCGAGTTGACGACGTAGCCGGCGGCATACGCCGGGCGCACCGCCGGCCCCACCGGCAGCAGGCCGAACAGAAGAACGATAACGGTCATCAGAGAGAAGAGTTTGCGTATCATGGTGTTTTGCTCCTGTTGAGAAATGTTGAGAAATAGAAATAGTTAGGGATGAACATGGTGGGGTCTTCAGCTAAGCAGTCATCGCGTCTCACTCCTTTCTAGTGCAGAACGTTCCGGCCGGGAAGGCGCGCCCGGCCTTCGCGGCCCCTGACCATCACCGGCGCATCCACCGCCGCAAGGCGCGGCAAACAGACCGCCGCTCACTTTGAAATATACGGTAGGTATAGATAGAGATAGGGTGAGTGCTCATACGCGCCGATGTCGCACACCGCTGTGCCGTTCAAGTCGCCGTCCTGCGGGCGAGTCACCCCGTTCTGCGATTGGTTGTTCACCGGGGGCGCGGCGCAGGTGGCGTTGTCGCCTGCATCCATCGCCGGGCTGCCGGGGTTGAGCGGAAAGTACGCGGGGTTGCCCGTCAACGCACCCAGATTCGGGTCTTGCCCGAGGATGTTGCCGTTCGAGTTGTTGACCAAGCCGCAGGCGTTGGTGCTGTCTTCGATGAGATTGTTGTTACTCGCGCTGCTCAGTGAGCCGACGCAATCGCCGCCGCTCGTGCTGTTGGCAACGATGGTGTTCTTGAGCGTCGCCGTGCCGTCGTTATAGATGCCACCGCCGCCGGCGCTTGCGCTGTTGCCGGAGAAGGTGCTGTTGGTCACCGTCAGCGTGCCGTTGTTCCAGAGGCCGCCGCCGAAGCCGGTGGCACTGTTGCCGGAGAAAGTGCTGTTGGTCACCGTCAGCGCGCCGGAGTTGGCGATGCCGCCGCCGCCGAAGTTGGCGCTGTTGCCGGAGAAGGTGCTGCCCGTCACCGTCAGCGTGCCGCTGCTGAAGTTGCGGATGCCGCCGCCGAAGTTGGCGCTGTTGCCGGAGAAGGTGCTGCCCGTCACCGTCAGCGTGCCGGAGTTGGCGATGCCGCCGCCGCTGCCGGCGTTTCCGTTGGCAATCGTCAGGTTGCGCAGGGTGAGGTCGGCACCGCTGTCCACAATCATCACCCGCACGCTGTTATTCCCGCTGATGGTGATGTTCTGCCCCGTGCCGTCTATCGTCAGCTTCCCCGCCGTGCTCGCGTTCACGATGTTGGGCAGGGTCAAGCCGAGCGTAATCGTGCCGTTCACGCTGAAGGTGATGGTGTCGTCGGCATTGCTGGGGGAGCCGGGACAGTCGGTATCGGCGCCGTTGTTCGCTTCCTGGATCGCTTCGCGCAGGGTGCAGACGCTGTCGTTGGTGGTGTTGTCGAGCAGCGAGTTGACGACGTAGCCGGCGGCATATACGGGCTGCGGGGCGCGCCATCCAAAGAGCAGGGCGGTCAAAAGTAGTGCGAATGCCAAACGAAGCTGTTTCAAGGTAAGCCTCCTTGTGATGAGTGATTGACTGACGGGCGCTACAGAGTAACGTATTCCAGCAGGACGGTTTCGGTCGTACCGATGCTCCCCGAACCACTCGACCTGACCATGCCCACCCCCGGCGCGAACCAGGTCGAGTCGGTGCTGTCGAATGTGAGGCCGGACATGCCGGCTACGGAGATTTTCATTTTGACGGTGCAATCCACCCGCAGCGCCTGGAACTCGCCAGCCGGCACGTTGACCGTCTCTATAATTTCCTGCTTTGCAGGAAGTCTCCAGCTCGTTGCGCGCTTCGATGATCACATCACTGGCGCTCTGCTTACCCGAATAGACGATCTTCTGCGACCACGACTGTCCAGGCTGCGGGTCGGCCGGATAGGTGATGCCTTCGTTCGATTCGACGGTGAAATCGAACTGCATACCGGCAGCAGCAACTGAAGGTCCTCCCGGTGGAGTTAGGGCGATGAAGCTGCTATCCCGGCAGGCCCAACTGCCCTTGCGAATGGTGCCGCTGCCAAAGGTGTCCTGGTCGTCGAAGCCATCGGCGCGCACGGCGGTGATGGTGCGCGTGAACGTGTCGCTGCTCACACCGCTCAGCTGGTATTTCCACGTCGCGCCCTGCACGACCGGGTAGTATCGGCTCTGGCACGCACTGCCAGACGACACTGCCGGTGTCGTCGCCGGCGAGTCGGCCGTTGCAGCCGGCGTTGAGGTTGGCTCTACCGTCGCGGTAGGTGCAGATGTTGCAGCTGGTGCAGCGGTGGCTGTGGGCGCGGATGTGGCTGCGGGCGCCCGTGTCGGCCCCGGCTCTGCCGCTGCAGTTGGAGCAGGAGATTGGCTTGCCGAGCAGGCCGGCATGATCAGCGCTTTTAGGATAAGACCAAGATGAGCAAGTTTCATTGCCGAATGCCTCCCTAGTCGCGGCGCGCAAGAACAAGCGCCTAACGCGCTCAGAGCGCGTTAGGCGCTCCGGACGATTTAAGGGGCTCTCATCACCGACGGCGCATAGACCAGCGCGCCCGGCTGAGTCCAGAACCCGCCTTGCAGGGTGTAGCCGTCGCCGGTCAGCGCGCCGGTATCGGCCTGGCCGATCGTGCCACCTAACTCGTAGCCACCACCGGTGCTGAACGTCGCGCCGCCACCGTCCACCGTGTTCCGCGTCAGGGTGTAGCCGCCGCCGGTCTGTGCAGCGGCAGCACCTGCGCCCAGCAGCAGCGCGAGCGCGATAAGATGTTCGCTGGTGCGCCTGCACTGCCCTTCGGCTCGACTACACCTTCACTCTGCCCTTCGCCCACCTGCGCTTGTCCGTGGTTCAACGCTATTGTCATCGTCAATCCGGCTGCCAGTCCCAGCGCGGCCATCGTCCTGTAGGTTCGGTTCATGTCTGTTTGCTCCTTTTCGCTGAGAAACCTGCTTTGTTCACCATGAACGTCGCCTTGCGACTAGTTTGACCCTGCCGGTCACCAACGTGATGAACTTCGCGCGATGAACGGCGCGCTGCTGCTTGAATCACTCCGATCTTTCGCACGCATCACCTCTCTCATGTGTCAATTTAGCCGGCGCGGCGGAGTGTATAAATGGCTGCGAGATTCGCAAGTAGATTCACGAACTGATCATGAGCTGACCGGACAACTACGAACTAAATCTGAGCCAATACCGCTCATCAACCACGCTTGCAGATCTGCCGGCCGAGTGGCACTTGTGGACTACGGCAGTGTCGTCCAGGTTCGTTGCAATCACAACGTGATAAGCGTTGTTGCCCTGAATGTCCGAGGTGCTTTCCGCGATGAAGTTGCCGTCTATGTTGATGTCGTCTTCGTCAATGTCTCCGCTCAGAATGGTGACGTTGACCGCTGGATTGCGCTGGTTCAATGCGTCTTCCGTTCCGGCAAAGCCCCCATAGACAGCAACGTCTCTCTCAAGAGCGAAGTGTGCTCTGCGTGGATCGGGATCGGTGGTGGTGGGCCTGTGCACGCCTGCCCGAACCCAGATCTCGTCGCCACGCTCGGCAACCAAGAGGGCGTATTCCAGTGAGCAAGCTCTCTCCCAGGAGTCGCATGATCCGTCGGTCAGTCCGCGTGACGCAGCGTAGCGCACGTTGCTCGCTGCGCGCGCACGCGGCATTATGCTCGACGCGAGCGCGAATACAAGAGATAACCCAACCAGCAAAAGAGCGACCCCAGTGATTAGATGACGAGGCGCGTTGTTCATGATGCTCCCTCTGTTGTTCACGATACTTCCTATTTTGTAGACGGGCGGCGGCCCGAACGGTATACACCTGAGCCGTCTTGGAGACGCCGAACCCGCATCGCCAGGGCCGGCTCGATCTAATGTCCCGTCTCCCCGTCGTTTTCTCAACATAAGGGAGATGTTAGAGGTAGGGGCTACGTGCTCGCCGATGGCGCATAGACCGGCACGCCCGGCTGAGTCCAGAACCCGCCTTGCAGGGTGTAGCCGTCGCCGGTCAGCGTCCCGGCGTCGGCCTAGCTGATCGTCCGACCAGCTTGTAGCCACCGCCAGTGCCGAACGTCACTCCGCCGCCGGTTTGCGCGGCGGCAGCGCTCGCGCCCAGCAGCAGCGTGGCTGCAATGAAGATAGCCTTTGCCCAGGACGCCCGGCTCGCATGCGCAAGGTCGAGCAGCGCACAGCCGATGCAAGTCGCCCGGCCGCTCTGACGTCAGGGGACGCGTTTCACGCGCCGACGGACCACCTCTCCGTCCGGCGGAAGCCGCAGGGCGCGCTCTGAATGGCCCGCATGGGCTACCACAGCGCGCCGTTGGCAGCGCACCCGGGCACGGCACGGAACGGCGTCCGGGCACGGCACGGAACGGAGTCCGTGCCCTACCGTGCGATGGTTTGCCCCTATCCGCAAATGCACCCTGCTTGACGGGAGATCAACGCCGATAAAATTCTGTTCATGGTCGCGTCCGAATCACAGCCATCCCCGGTGCCGCCCGATGCCGTGCGCATGATCCCGGGCGAGCCGCAGCCGGTCGGCGCTGTGTCTCCGTCGCCGCCGGTAGGCGGGCCGGCTGCGGACGGCCAACCGTCACAGGATCTCGCCGCGCGCCTGAGCACCTTCTGCACCGACTTGACCCAGCTCGCGCTGGACGGCAAGCTCAGCGTGGCCTACGGGCGCGACGCCGAGGTGGAAGAAGCACTGCGCGCGCTGGCCTCGCCAGGGACGCTCTTCCCCATGCTCACCGGCGGGCCGCGCAGCGGCAAGACCACCGTCGCCCACCACGTCGCCAACCGCATCGTCCGCGCCGAATGCCCCGAGCCACTCCAAGGGTTGCGCGTATACGAGACCACGCCCAGCCGCCTGATCAACGGCTTGGGCGGGTTGCACCAGTGGATGAGCGAGATCAACGGGCTGCTCGCGTTGCTCGCCCAGTCGAACGTCGTCCTCTTTCTGCGTGACTTCCACACGGCACTCGGCCTGGGCATCCCGCCTGGCGAGTCCGGCCCCGATCTGGCTTCGGCGCTGGGCGACCTGCTGCAGAGCGCGCATCCTCGCATGTTGTTCGAGGCGCGCAGCCGCGGGCTGGAGCGCCTATTCACCGAGGCGCCGGCCCTGCGCAGCTTGTTCGCCCCGATCAAGGTGGACGCAATGATGCGCGAGGCCGCCGCAGCCGTCATCCGGCGCGCGGCAGAGGACTTGGAGATCATTCACGAGGTCGGCATCGGCGAGGACGCCTGCGACGAAGCGCTGGAACTCGCCGCGCGCTTCCTGCTCAACGAGGCGCTGCCGGGGTCGGCGCTGGATATGTTGAAGGATACGCTCACGACGGCCGGCGCAGGGAACGGCGGCACCAAGACGCTCACCCGCGCCGACGTGCGCCATCGTTTCATCCAGCGCAGCGGCCTGCCGGAGTTCCTGGTCAACGACGACGCGCCCTACGACGAAGAGGCCGCGCGCAAGTTCCTCACCCAGCGCGTGTTCGGCCAAGAGGTGGCGGTCGAGGCCGTGCTGCGCATGATCGCCCTCGTCCGCGCCCGCCTGAACAACCCGCAGCGTCCGATGGGCGTGTTCCTCTTCCTCGGCCCGACCGGCGTGGGCAAGACCGAGTTGGTCAAGGCGTTGGCGCGCTTTTTGTTCGGCGGCGAGGAGCGGATCGTGCGCTTCAACATGGCCGACTTCAACAACCCGTGGACGGCGGTGGATCGCATGTTCGGCGATCCTCACGGCAGCACCGAGCTGGAGCGCCTGGGCATGCTGAGCGCGCGCATGGCGCAGCAGACGTTCGCCGTCCTGCTGCTGGATGAATTCGAGAAGGCCATCCCGGACATGTATCAGCGCTTCTTGCAACTGTTCGACGAGGGCATTCTGATCAACGGGCAAGGCGAAGAGCTGAACCTGCGCAACACCGTCATCGTGCTCACGTCCAACCTGGGCGCGCAGTTGCTCAACCCGCAGCTCGGCTTCCGGGTGGGCGACCCGGTCGAGGAAGCAGAGCGCGCCATCATCCGCGAGAGCGAGGCCTACTTCCGGCCCGAATTCATCAACCGCCTCGACGCGGTGTGCTTCTTCAAGCCGCTTTCGCGCAACGTCATTCGCCAGATCGCCCAGCGCGAGGTGAACGACGTGATCGCGCGCGAGGGCATCGTCCGGCGCGGCCTGCGCGTCAGCGTGGACGATTCGGTGATTGACCTGCTGGTCGAGCGCGGCTACGACCTGCGCTTCGGCGCGCGCTATCTGAAGCGGCAGATCGAGCGCAGCATCACCTACCCCCTGGCGCGCCAGATCGCCCGCAAGCGCTTGCCCGACGGCGCAACCGTCCGGCTGATCGCCCGCGGCGGCGAGATCGCCGTTTGGGTGGTGGACGAGGGTGGGGAGAATGGAGACTCGAGATTGGAGATGAGAGATGCAATCTCTTTCCAATCTCTACCCGCGAAGGAGCTGCGCGCCCGGCTCGATGCGCTGGGCGAACGCGTCGAGCGCATGATGGAACAGCACCATATCGCCGAGCTGAAAGCACGCGTCTCGGCCATGATCGAGCGCATCGGCCAGCCCGATTTCTGGCAGCATCCCCAAGAAGCCACGGCGCAGATCGAGGCGATGAACCTGCTCTCGCAGCGCGTGGATCAAGCCGAGAACGTGCGCCGGCTGTTCGAGCAATGCGACGGCGCGCTGAAGCGTGTGGCTGCGGCGCGCGGCAAGGCGGCGGCGGGCGACCTGGCAGAGGCCAATCGCCTCTACGCCGAGCTGGCGCGCGAGCTGCCGCTGGCCGAGACCATGCTATGCCTGCGCAGCGACGAGGATCAGGCCGGCGCGTTCGTCACCGTGCGCGCCATCGTCGCAGCCAACGAAGATGCCGCGCTGCCGGCGGAATGGGCGCGCGATCTGGCGCTGATGTACGCCGAATGGGCGAAGGCGCGTGGCTTTCCCGTGGCGCTGGTCAATGAAGCCACCGCCGGCGACGGCGTGCTCGAAGCGACCATCAACATCACCGGCTTCGGCGCATACGCCCTGCTCAAGGGCGAGACCGGGTCGCACCGGCTGGTGCGCCAATCGCCGAAGCGCGACGGCGAGCGCGTCAGCGTTTGGGCGCGGGTAGAAGTGTTCCCCGATGCGCCCGTGGCCGGCAACGCGGCGAACGAAGTCAGAATCGAACACCGCCCCTTGCGCGAACCGGGCGTGTTGACGAACAAGTTGCTGCGCCAAACGACGATCACGCTGGGCAAGTTGGGCGAAGCCGGAGGCCGGCGCACCCTCGTCTGGCGACACGCCCTGCCCGCCGATGAAATCGAGGGGCACGCGCGGCGCTATGTGCCCCGATGGCTGAACGCGCAGCAACAGTTGGCGCGAGTGACGCAGGCGGAGGGCGATGAGCCGCTGAAGCTGGCCGACCAAGTGCGCACCTACACCCTATTCAAGCAGGCGAGCGTCAAGGATGCGCGCACCGGACTGACCAGCACGCAGCCGAAGAAGGTGTTGGCCGGCGCGCTTGACGAATTCCTGATCGCCTATCTAACGGCCAGTTTGGGCTAGAGATAGCGCTGTGATTCGCGCAGCGGATGAATCCGCGCGCAACGCAAGGCGAAGCCGGCGCAGGGCCGGCTTTGCTGCCGGTTGCTCGCGACTTTAGTCGCCGAGCAACCGGAGAAGTGCACCTGACTAGATGTTGATCCCGCGCTCGCGCAGCATCGCCCGCACGATCTCTGCATATGCCGGCTGTACGATTGCCAGCGGCTTGGTGCTGCCCTCGATGGGCGTCAGATAGGGGCCGACCTCGCGGTCGTCGAGCAGGTTGGCCAGCACGGCATCGCTGGATAGTTCGAGCAGCGCTGCCGGCTGCAGCGTGGCGTCGCCGAAGAACTTGGCCCACGCGCGGATCTTCTCCTCGAGCGCAATCGGGATCGGGCCGGCGTGCAATTCGGCCAGCGTGGCCAGCAATTGATCGAGCGACATGCCGGCGCTCATCGCCACGCGCACGCTGGCGCCCGTGATGCGGGCGCTATTGCTGTGCCCTTCGCCTGCCGGAGGGAGTTCAGCGAACTGCGCCAGCTTGCCCAGGGCATACACGCTCGGTGCAGGCTGGGTGAACGTCACCTCGCCGTCATCGCCGGCGCGCAGCGCGTTCTCGGTCGCTTGATCGCCGGCCGGCTGTAGCACCGGCGCCCATCCCGCCTCGCGCAGCGCCGACGCGACCTCGGCGGCGTCCCGCCCTTCGATCAGCCTGAAGCGCGCGCCGATGGCCTGCGGCTCGAACGGCGCGAGCATATCCGCCAGCGCCTGCTCGGCCTCGGCATCTGCGAACTGCACCACGCAGGCGCTGCGGTGGAAGGTGATGCGCCGGTGCGCGGCTTCCCACTCCTCCAGCGAGCGGCGCACGTTGGCCGGGATCGGTCCGCCTTGGTGCGCTTCGAGGAAGGCGATCGCGCGCGCGGCGTTCCATCCGCTTTGCTGGCCGCGATACAGCGACTCGCGCGTCAGGTGATAGGCGATGACGCGCTCGCCGCCCTGCGACTCGGCGAAGTGGTCGAGGTCGCTCAGCACAGTGTCGCTGATCGGTTCGAGCGCCAGCACGGTAAAGTTGGGCTGCACGATGAGTTTGCCGCCGCTCTCGACGAACGCTGGCGGGTCGCCGCTGCCGATTAACCATGCGCCCGCAGGCGTGAGGCAGAACGCCACCGGCGCGACGTTTTCGCCGCCGGCCTCTCGAGCGCCGGGCGCATATCCCAGCTCGACCAGCCCCATCCACCACAGTGGGCCGGTCAGCACGTTCACGATGAACCCGCCCTCGACCAGGTCCCAGCCGTTCGCCTCATGCTTGACCGCGCCGAAGGTAAGCCCATAGGGATTGTTCGCGCCGTAGTAGGGCGAGGCATACAAGCCGCTGTGGCTGCCGGTGCGCGGCCAGCGTTCGAACAAGAAGGCGTAGTCGTTGCGCTTGACGTAGGCGATGAGGTCGGCCAGGGCGATCCACTCGCCGGATGGCCGGTTGGCTTGCACCAGCCGGCCGATCGCCCGCAGCAGCGTCAGGCGCGCCCTGCCCAGCGCCGCCGGCGCCTCGCGGCCGGCATATCCGCTGCTCACCTGGAGCGGCAATCGCAGCAACTCGTTCCAGGCGTCGCTATCGCGCCAAGTCTCGAACGTCCACTTCACCCGCTGGGCCATCGGCATGCCGAGCAGCCGGCCGTTTGGATTGGCGGCGATGGAGCGGCCGTGATCTACCACGGTCAACTCGTTCATCGCCTGGAGCAGCCGGCGCATGAACCACAGCCGCCCGTTGTCGCGCTCGTCGGCCGGCGTCTCGGCAGCGTTCAGCGCCGCCGCCAGCGCCTTGAAGTGGCTCTTGTAGATCCAACCCTGCTGCGTCAACGCGAGGCCGCCGGCCTTGCGCACGTGGCGCCAGTAGCGGCCTAAGTCGCGCTGGAAGTCGCCGGCGCTGGAATGGAGAATCGAGAATTGCGAACTGAGCGGGGCCTTGCTCAGGTTCTCATTCTCAATCCTGAATGCTTCATGCTTCATTACTTCACCCTCGGCGTATAGCCCTTCGCCTGCAACTCCTCGATCAACGCATCCAGGCCCTCCTCGTGCATCACAAAGGCGCGCGGCGAGAGCTGGTAAACCACGTGTTTCATCAGGCTGGTGCCGGCGGCTAACTCTTTGGCAGCGAAATCATCGGCCAGCTCCAGCACGGTGAGCGATTGGTATACGCGCACGCGCCCGTGCCGCCGCGCGATCAGCTTGAACTGATCGCCGACCGTCCGGCTGAGCGGCGCCTTGGCGCGCTTGAACTGCGCCGCGACATCGGCGAACGACAGGCCGGCCGACAGCGCGCGCTCGATGCTGGCTGCCGTGAAGATATACGTGAACGGCGCATCGCCGCGCTCGGCGCACTGCCGCACGACGCCCACCAGCGCAGCGCGATTCGGCGCGGGCGGCAGTCGCAGCGTGCGCTCATCCAGCCACTCGATCGGCTCCACTGCGCGGGACTTCGGCGCGGCGGCATCGGGCAGCGCGTCTTGGCGACCCTCGATCAACCACTCGCCTACCGGCGTGATCCTGAATGCGTCCAGCCGGCCCGCCGGCGTCAAGCGCGCCTCGATTGCGCCGAACCAGGCTAGCGAATCACGGATAATGTGCTCGAGGATGGCGCCGGCAGTGACGCGCCATTCATCCGGTCGCTTGAGATTCACCCGCGCGCCCGAAGCAGCGAACGCGAACCACCAGTCCGTCTTCGTAGCGAACGTCCAGACGCACTCGGGATGGAACTCGTAGAGCTTCGTTCGTAGTTCATCCCACTGGATCCACCGGTCGAGCGGCAAGCCGCGCAGCACGCGCACCACGTAGCGCCGCAGCGCGCACCACTCGGCAGCCAGCAGGCCGGGCGTCAGGTGGCGTGCGCCGATCGCGCGCATCACGCAGAAGCGCTGCTCAGGCTTCAGATCGTTCATGGCGCTGCGCACCTCGAGGCCGGCCATGATCTGTTCGCTCCAGGCCGTCCAGGCGCGCCGGAGCTTATGAGGATCGGCCAGCACCAGCCACTCTTCGATCGCGCTGTTGCACGTGCGCACGCGCAGCGCGCCGTCCCCCGCCTGCGTCGCGCGCGCGCCGGGATCGGGCGCTTCTATCAGTTGCAGGGCGCATGCGATGGCGAACAGGAACTCGATCTGCGGCGCAGTCAGGCCGGTTTGATTCTCCAGCGTTGCCGACGACTCCGCCGTCAGCGGGCTGAGCATCGGCACGCTGATGCCGGTGTGCGGATCCGGCGCCCAGTTCGGCCGCGAGTGCAGCACGCGTTCCGCTTCATCGGCGTCGTGCTCCCAGTCGCGCAACCAGATCAGGCGCGCGGCCTGCTTATGCAGCGTCAACGGCGCGCGCAGGGCGACGCCGCTGCGCGCGACGGCGTTGAGGAATGCTTCGAAGTGCTCCAGGAAGTTCGCCATGGGCACGGCGCGCGACTCGGTCTCGCGCGCCGTGGCCTCAGCATGGACCGGCCAGCACATGACCGGCGCGCGCGCGCCGTTCAGTGGCAGCCACTGGTAGTACACGTCGCGCGAGCCAACCGGGAAGGGGGCGCGCGTCGGGAAGAGCAGGGCGCGCCGGCGCAGCGACTCGATCAACTCCGTTAGCCGGCGGTCGGCGTCGAGCCGGTAGTCGCTCAATCGCTCGGTCGGCTGCGCCCACAGGTCGGCGGCGGTGCTGCGCGCGATGGGCACCTCGTGGTCGCGCGCGGTGAGCAGCCGGCGAGCGAAGTCCTGTTGCTCTTCGTTCAGGCCTTCCAGCAGTGCATCGGGCGATTCGGCGACGCGCGCGATGCGCTCACTGAGCGCTGCGACCACTTGTTCGACCAACCCGACGCGCGAGTTGCCCTTCGGCGTCACGCCGAGCCAGCGCGCCAGCTCGCGCAATTGGGCGCCGCTGAACTCGGCTTCGATCACCGGCGAAAGCGAGACCGGGCCGGTGCGGAACGGCATGGCGACCGGCCAAGCCATGGCCGATTTCGCGGTGTTGGTCGCGGGTCGAGCGCTTCCCATAGTGGCAGACCGGAGTGGCAGACCGGTCGTCAACCCCTGTCGAGCGCGCCGCCAGTGCGGCGGACCGGCGCTGCGTTCACGGCCATCAGCGCCGGTGTGAAGCCGGGCACCTCTTCCTCGTAGAGGATATCGTAGTGGTAGCCCTGCTCGGTGAGGAAGAGCTGGCGCTTGGCGGCATATTCCTGATCCAGCGTGTCGCGCGTGACGATGGTGTAGAAGTGCGCCAGCAGGCCGTTTTGCTTGGGGCGCAGCACGCGCCCCAAGCGTTGCGCTTCTTCCTGCCGGCTGCCGAACATGCCGCTCACCTGGATCAGCACGTTGGCATCGGGCAGGTCAATCGAGAAGTTGCCGACCTTTGATAGCACCAGCCGGCGGATCTGTCCCTCGCGGAACTGCTGGAAGAGCTTCTCACGCTGGCGCACCGGCGTCTCGCCGGTAATCAGCGGGGCGCCGAGTCGCTGGGCGATCTGCTCCAACTGCGGGATGTATTGGCCAATGATGAGCACGTCGTCGTCCTTGTGCTTGGCCATCAGCATCGAGACGATCTGCAGCTTGCGCGGGTTGGCTGCAGCGAAGTGGTACTTCTGATCGTGGCCGGTGACGGCGTATTCCATGCGGTCTTCGTCGGCCAGCGCCACGCGAATCTCGTGGCACTCGGCGGTGGCGATCCAGCCCTGGCGCTCCAGGTCCTTCCACGGCACGTCGTACTTCTTCGGCCCGACCAGCGAGAACACATCGCCCTCCATGCCGTCTTCGCGCACCAGCGTAGCGGTCAGGCCCAGCCGGCGGCGTGCCTGAATCTCCGCGGTCACGCGGAAGACCGGCGCCGGCAGCAGGTGCACCTCGTCGTAGATGATCAGCCCCCAGTCCATGCTGTTGAACAGCGCCATGTGCGGATACTCGCTGATCTTCGGTAGGCGCTTGGATGGTTTGGAGTTCGGGAGTGGGGAGTCGGGAGTGAATGTAGCCTCACTCTTCTCACTCCCGACTTCCCTCTTCCGATGGTGGTACGTCAACACCTGATACGTGCAGATCGTCACCGGCCGCACGTCTTTCTTCAGCCCGCTGTATTCGCCGACCTGGTCTTCGGTGAGCGTGGTCTTGTCGAGGATCTCGCGAATCCACTGCCGGACGGCGACGGTGTTAGGCGTGAGGATGAGGGTGGCGCACTGCGCCTTGTGCATGGCAGCGATGCCGACGATGGTCTTGCCGGCGCCGCAGGGCAGCACCACCACGCCGCTGCCGCCGGCCGCGCTGCCCTGCGCCCAGTACACCTCGGCGGCGTCGGCCTGGTAGTGCCGCAGCGCGAACGGCTGGCCGGCGAGCGTGATCTGGCGCAGGTCGAAGTGCAGCGGCGCGCCGTCCACGTAGCCCGCCAGGTCTTCAGCCGGATAGCCGATCTGCAACAGCACGCGCTTGACGTGGCCGCGCTGCGCCGGATCTATCTCGAAGATCGCCTGGCTTAAGCGCCCTTTCACCAGCGGCGCGAACGACCGATGGCGGGCCAGTTCTTCGCCCAGCACGGGATCGTCGGCGATGACCAACATGCGCCCGTCTTCCAGCGTCAGCCTCACCCGCCCGTAACGGCCAACCGCATCGCGGATGTCAACCTTGATGTTCTCCGGCAGCGGATACTTCGAATACTTCTCCAGGTCGGCCAGGATCGCGTCGGCACTCAGGCCGGCGGCGGCGGCGTTCCAAAGCGACAGCGGCGAGATGCGGTAGGTGTGCACGTATTCCGGGCTCTTCTCGAGCTCGGCGAAGCGCGCCAGCGCGTCGCGCGCCTCGGTGTAGTGCGGGTTGTCCACCTCCAGCAGCACCGAGCGGTCGCTTTGTACGATGAGCGGGTTCTCCGGCTTATAGCTGTGCATCGAATTACTCATTAGAACACAGTCGGCGGCGGAAATCCAGCGCCAATCCGGTGGACAAACCGGCGCGTCGCTTCCAAACTATGCCCACGATGAAGCACGCATTGACCTGGGTCGTCGGCCCGACCGACGATCCTCATCGCATCCCATCCGTGTTCGTTCCTGCGGTCGTGCCCGGCGCGGTCCAGCTCGACTGGGCGCGCGCGCATGGCTGGCCGCAAACCGAATACGATCCCGACCTGAGCAAGTATGCCTGGATGGAGGACGCCTTCTGGCTGTATCGTGCGACGCTCGACTGGTCGCCGCCGCCTGGCCAGCGCTTGTTCTTCGTGTGCCAGGGTGTGGATTACCGGTGCGAAGTTCGGCTGGCAGGTCGCGCGCTGCATGCACAGGAGGGCATGTTCACGCCGATCGAACTTGACATCACCGATCTCGCGCATCCCGGCGCAACGCTGGAGGTGCTGGTCTTTCCCGCGCCGAAGAGCCATCCTGCCCCGGCCGACCGCACGCAGGCCAACCAGAGCTGCAAGCCGGCCGTCGCCTACGGCTGGGACTTCCATCCGCGCCTGATCCCGCTGGGCATCTGGGACGACGCCTATCTGGAAGCGCGACCGGCGACGCACATCCGCGCCACCGAGCTGACGTATGTGCTGAGCGACGATCTCGGCTACGCCGACGTGTTGCTCGACGTCGCGCTTAGCCGGCTGCCCGATGCCGGCATGCGCCTGCGCTGGCAGATCGTCGCGCCGAGCGGCGAGATCGCGCACGAGCAGCTCGCCGCGCCCGGCGCGGCGACGATCCGTCTCTCGTGCAAAGTGCGTCGGCCGGCGCTGTGGTGGCCGCACGATCACGGCGACCAGCCGCGCTACACCTCGTTGGTCGAGCTACTCGCCGCAAATGGCGAGGTGGTTGACCGCCGGCAGGAGCGCTTTGGCTTTCGTCGCGTCCGCTTGGTGATGCACCCGGCGCAGTGGCAAGAGGTCGCGCCATACGACTTTCCGAAAGGTCGCAACTCCTCGCCGATCACGCTAGAGGTCAACGGCCGGCGCATCTTCGCGCGCGGCGCAAACTGGGTGACGCCCTCGCTCTTCCCCGGCACACTCACCGAGGCGCACTACCGCGAGCAGTTAGCACTGATGAAAGCGGTACACATGAACATCGTGCGCTGCTGGGGCGGCGCAAACGTCCAGAAGGAGGCGTTCTTCGACCTGTGCGACGAACTCGGCATCCTGGTCTGGCAGGAGTTCCCGCTGGCGTGCAACCGCTACGAGGGCACGCCAGATTACCTGCGCGTGCTCGATCAGGAGTCGCGCGCCATCATCCGGCGCGTCCGGCGGCACCCGTCGCTGGCGCTGTGGTGCGGCGGCAACGAGCTGTTCAACGATTGGTCGCGCATGACCGACCAAGACCTGGCGCTGCGCTTGCTCGACCGGAATTGCTACGACCTCGATCCACACACGCCGTTTCTGATGACCTCGCCTGCGATGGGCATGGCGCACGGCGGCTATTTCTTCCGCGACCTCAATGGCGTCGAGGTGTATCGGTATTTCGCCGAGTCGCGTGCCACGGCCTACACCGAGTTCGGCGTGCCGGCGCCGGCCGGCGTCGAGGTGTTGAAGCAAATCATTCCTGCCGACGAGCTTTGGCCGCCGCGCGCCGGCACGCAGTGGGAGACGCGCCATGCCTTTCGCGCCTGGATGCCGGACTCGTGGCTCGACCTGCCCACGCTCGAGGACTACTTCGGACCGATCGCCGATCTCGAATCGCTCGTCGCCTGCGCACAGTGGTTGCAGAGCGAAGGGCTGAAGGCGATCTACGAGGAGGCGCGCCGGCAGAAACCCGCTTGTGCCATGGCACTGTGCTGGGTGCTGAACGAGCCGTGGCCGACTGCGGCGAACAACAGCTTGATCTCCTGGCCGGCGCGCCCGAAGCCAGGCCTCCACGCGGTCGCACAGGCATGCCGGCCGGTGCTGGCCAGCGCGCGCATCCCCAAGTTCAGTTGGCGCGCCGGCGAAACCTTGGGCATCCAGCTCTTCATGCTCAACGACTCGCCTGAGCCGCTGGGGCCGGGGTGCGTGGATGTGTGGTTGGAGATAGGAGAAGAGAGATTAGAGATGGGAGATTGGCGATTCGAGGGTGGGCCGGCGAACGAGAACATCGCCGGGCCGGTGCTGGAGGCCGTATTACCGGTGATGCCGGCAGGGCGGTTCACGCTGATGTTGGAGGTGGCCGGCAAGCCGGAGTGGCGTTCGCGCTACGACTTGCTCTTTCGCCGGGCATGACCGTTTCCTCACCGAGCTTCGAGCCCTGTGAGGGATGACGCCTACAATGTCTGCATATGAACATCGTTGACATCCGCGCCATCCCCTTGTCCGGCAAGACGCCCGACGGCGGCTGGACGCACGATTTCGACCCCGACAACAACCTGCACACGCTCATCGAGGTCGTGACCGATGAGACCATCGGCGGCCGGCCGCTCACCGGCATCGGCAGCGTCTACACCAGCGGCGCGCTGGTTGAAGGCGCACTCAAGCTGCTGCGGCCGTGGTGCATCGGCCACAGCGCGATCGAGCCGGAGCGGGTGAGCGAGATGCTGCGCCAGATGGCCTTTTGGCAGGGGCGCGGCGGCGCGGTCGAACATGCCATCAGCGGCATAGACATCGCCCTGTGGGACATTCTGGGCAAGGCCACCGGCCAGCCCGTGGCGCGCCTGCTGGGCGGCTACTATCGCCACAAGATCAAGCCCTACGGCTCCATCTTGTTCGACGATCCGCCCCGCCTGCGCGAGACGCTGCAGCAGACGACGGCTCGTGGCTTCAAAGCGATCAAGATGGGCTGGCGGCCGTTCGGGCGCGTCAGCCAGCAGCTCGACGAGCAACTGGTCAAGACGGCGCGCGAGGCGGTCGGCCCAGACGTCGAGCTAATGGTGGACGCCGGCGGCAGCGAGGAGTTCTGGCCGCATGGCTACAAGTGGGCAATCGAGACGGCGCGCATGCTGAAAGACTACGATGTGTCGTGGTTCGAGGAAGCGCTGCCGCCGGACGACATCGAGGGCTACGTCAAGCTGCGCGAGCATTCGCCGGTGCCGATCAGCAGCGGCGAAGTGCTGACGCGCCGGCAGGCGTTTATGCCGTGGATCGCGCGCGGGGCGGTGGACATCATCCAGCCGGACTGCACCAAGTGCGGCGGGCTAAGCGAGGCGCGGCGAATCGCCTGGATGGCCTACGATCACAATGTGCTGTGGGTGCCGCACGGTTGGAACACGGCCGTAGGCCTGGCCGCCGACTTGGCGCTGGCGGCGGCGACGCCGGTGGCGCGCTGGGTGGAATACATCACCCCGTCGCCCTACATCGAGGAGATCGTCGCCACGCCGTTCAAGCTCGATGCCGATGGGCTGCTCGACATCCCGACCGCGCCCGGCCTCGGCATCGAACTCGATCCAGATGGGCTGGCGAAGTATTCGAACGTACACTTGACGAGGTAGCGTCGCCGAGACTACTAAACTTGTGCCATAATTTTGTTGTCGTGACTAAGCTGGCTATCGAGTATCCGCCTGAGATATTGTGGGCGCTTCAGCAGGAACCTCAAGAGTTCGAAGCCGATGCTCGTCTACTGCTGGCGCTCAGGCTTTTCGAACTCGGTCGGCTGAGCACAGGTTTGGCTGCGAAACTCGCCGGTTTGCCTCGCTCTGCCTTCATCGCGCTTCTAGGTCGTTACAGACTGTCGCCGCTGGGCCAATCTCCTGACGAGCTGGTCGAAGACCTTGCTGCTGCTCGCCGTGCCAGTCATTCTGAATAACACGCCGCTTGTCATCTTCTGGACGATCGGGTGCCTAGACATACTCCATCACTTGTTTGAGCGGGTTCTCATTCCGCCGAAGGTGCACGCAGAGTTTCTGGCGATTGAGCGCGAGTCGCGTGAGGATGCTTTGCGCACTGCTGGCTGGATCGAGGTTGTGCCCTTGCGTGATCCGCGGCGTGTTCTGGCTTATACCGGACTGGACGACGGCGAAGCGGAAGTGCTGGCGCTCGCCGAAGAACTGAGTGTGACAATCGTCATGGATGAGCGCAAAGGACGGCGGTATGCGCAGCGGATGGGTCTGCCGCTCACGGGCTCGTTGGGAGTGCTGTTGGCGAAGGAACGAGGATTGCTCAAGTCAGTTCGCGCAGTCCTGGATCAGCTCGCCGAAGCTGGGTTCTACCTCGAAGAGAAGCTGAGATCTGAAGTGTTGCGACTCGCCGGCGAAGCCGACTGGGAAACGCGGTGAAGTTCGACTTTCGGCGCTTTCCAACCATCCCGTCCACGATGGACGTCTGCCGCGCCTTCGCCGAACAAGGCGCGGATGAAGGGCTGGTCGTGCTGGCCGATGCGCAAACCGCTGGGCGAGGACGAGCCGGCCGCACCTGGTATTCGCCGCACGGCCAATCGCTCTACCTCTCCATCCTCCTGCGACCTGACCTGCATCCCCGCCGGATCGGCTGGCTGACCATGCTCGGCGCGCTCGCGGTCACAGATGCCATTTCTCAATTCTCAATTCTCAATTCTCGATTCAAACTCAAGTGGCCCAACGACGTGCTGCTGAACGGCAAAAAGGTAGCCGGCGTGTTGGTGGAATCATCATTCACCGGCGACCGCCTCGACTACGCCGTGCTGGGCATTGGCCTGAACGTGAACACCCGTTTCGATGACGCGCCCGAAGATGTCAGGCTGCGCGCGACTAGCCTGTGCGAGGCGCTCGGGCAGGAGGTGGATCGCCAGGCCGTCCTCGACTGGCTGCTGGCAGCATTCAGTGTGCGCTACGCAACTCTGCCTGCTTCACCCGTCGCCGACTACGCACGCCAACTCGACACGCTTGGCAAACAGGTGCGGCTGCAAGCCGGCGATGAAATCGTGGAGGGTAAGGCCGCGCGCGTGGAAGACGACGGCGCGCTGGTCGTGATGACCACAGCCGGCGAGCGCATCGTCACGTTTGGCGACGTGGTGAGTGCGTGAGCGCCGGCGATTGTTCCGCGATCTTCGCCGCCGGGCTTGCTCACGGTATACTTGCGCCCGTTCGATTGACCGTTCGCCGATTGGCAGACTCAACCCTGGAGGAATGTAAATGACTCGGTCGGATTCGATTGCGACTTTCAGCCTGGAAGACATCGCTGCGTCGCTCAGAGCGCAGATCGAAAATTTCGCCCCCACGCTCCAAGCCGTTGATGTTGGCACTGTGCGAGAAGTGGGTGACGGCATCGCTCGCTGCAGTGGCCTGACCAACGTGCAAGCGCAGGAGTTGGTGGAATTCACTAAGAACGGCACCCTGGGCCTGGCCTTCAACTTGGAGCCGGACGAAGTCGGCATCATCATCCTGGGCGATTACACCGACATTGAGGAGGGCGACATCGTGCGCTCCACCGGCCGCGTCATCTCCGTGCCGGTCGGCGATGCGCTGATCGGCCGTGTAGTGGACCCGCTCGGCCGCCCGCTCGACGGCAAAGGCCCGATCAATACCAACAAGTTCCGCCCGCTGGAGCGCATCGCGCCGGGTGTGATCAAGCGCGCCAACGTGGACACGCCGTTGCAAACCGGCATCAAGGCGATTGACGCGCTCATCCCGATCGGGCGCGGCCAGCGCGAGCTGATCATCGGCGACCGCAGCACCGGCAAGACGGCCGTGTGCATTGATGCGATCATTAATCAGAAGGGGAAGGGCGTCGTCTGCATCTACGTTGCCATCGGCCAGAAGCTGGCGCAGGTGGCGCGCGTGGTCAGCACGCTGGAACAATTCGGCGCGATGGACTACACCATCGTCGTCGTCGCCTCGGCAGCCGATTCGGCCACGCTGCAATACATCGCGCCCTACGCCGGCTGCGCCATGGGCGAGGAGATCATGGAGAACGGCGTGACCATCGGTGGCCAGTTCATCAACGACGCGCTGTGCGTGTACGACGACCTGACCAAGCACGCCTACGCCTATCGCCAAGTGTCGCTGCTGTTGCGCCGCCCACCGGCCCGCGAGGCCTACCCCGGCGACATCTTCTACCTGCACTCGCGCCTGCTGGAGCGCGCCGCGCGGTTGGCCCATCAGTGGGTGATCCGCGAGGCCGATGACAGCGACGAATGGGGCGACGGCCATAGCGTCAACGGCAAGATCTACGATGGCGCCATCGGCGAAGAGACGGCCAAACACGACATGAAGGCACTGGCCGCCGAGACCGGTAAGAAATACAAGCTGGTGAAGAACCCGCGCACCGGCGGCTCGCTCACCGCGCTGCCCATCATCGAGACACAGCTCGGCGACGTATCGGCCTACATTCCTACCAACGTGATCTCGATCACCGACGGCCAGCTCTTCTTGGAGACCGACTTGTTCAACGCCGGCATTCGCCCGGCCATCAACGTCGGCATCAGCGTCAGCCGGGTGGGCGGCGACGCGCAGACCCGCGCTATGAAGCAGGTGGCCAGCCGCCTCAAGCTCGACCTGGCGCAGTTCCGCGAGTTGCAAGCCTTCGCCACCTTCGGCAGCGACGTGGACAAGACCACGCTGCAATTTCTGGAGCGCGGCCGGCGCATGACCGAGCTGCTCAAGCAAAAGCAATACGAGCCGCGCCCGCTGTGGGCGCAGGTGGTGGCGATCTTCGCCGGCACCAACGGCTACCTCGACAAGATCCCCGTGAACCGCATTCAGGACTGGGAGCAGCAGTTCATCAAGTATATCGAGATGAGCTATCCCGATTTGGTGAACGGGATCATGACCGAGAAGCGCATCAGCGATGAGAACATCGCCAAGTTGCGCAGCGCGATCGAGGCGTTCAACCGCACCTTCAGCTAGCGCTGAGTTGTTAGTTTTGAGTTTTGAGCCGTTTATCCAGTCCGACTCGAAACTCAAAACTCACAGCTCAAAACTCAAGCCATGGCCACAGCACGAGAAATCAAGCGGCGCATTCGCAGCGTCAAGAACGTCCGGCAGATCACCAAGGCGCTGGAGAGCGTGGCAGCCGGCCGCGTGCGGCGTGCGCAGCAGATGGTGGAAGCCACGCGCCCGTATTCGCAGCGCGCGCGCGACCTGCTGGCCAGCGTCGCGTCGCTCGCCGGCGGCGAGACCAAGCATCCGCTGCTCACCAACCGCGAACAGGTCAACAGCGCCGCCATCATCCTGATCTCCGGCGATCGCGGCCTGGCCGGCGCATTCAACAGCAACGTCTCGCGCGCCGCGTTCAACTTCGCGCGCGACTACGGCAAACCGGTGCGCTACATCACCATCGGCAAGAAAGGGCGCGACTTTATCTATCGCCGTGGCGGCAAGATCGCTGCCGACTTCTCCGGCATGCCGGCGCGCCCGACCCTGCTGGATACCACGCCGGCAACGCGCGCCGCGATTGACGACTTCCTCAGCGGTGTCGTGGACGAGGTGTATCTGATCTACACTGAGTTCATCAGCCCGACGCAGCAAAAGCCGGTCGTCAAGCGGCTGTTGCCCCTCGCGCCCGAGGCGATCGCGCCGGATCGCGCTCACACCGGGCCGCGACCGGCCTACGAATTCGAGCCCGGGCCGGCGGAGATCCTGAACACGCTCCTCCCACGCCTGACCGAGATGCAGGTATATCAGGCCGTGCTCGAGTCGTTGGCCAGCTTCTATACCGCGCAGCGCATCGCCATGCGCAACGCCACCGATAACGCGTCTGAGCTGATCGTGGCTTACACGCTGAGCTACAACAAGGCGCGCCAGGCCGGCATCACCAACGAGCTGCTCGACATCGCCGGCGGCGCCGAGGCGCTGCGCCAGGCAATGGAGGAGGCGGCCAAGGCCGAAGCCGCAAGAGCTGCGTAGTTCGAGAAGAAGACCGTCTGTGCGAGTCGTGTCGCGACCTCAGGCAGAATCACGACATCCGCGCCATTCCTGCGCAGGCGGGGATCATGAGGTCGCCCTGGCGTGAACACCCGGGCTGAACGAACGGGCAGTGCGACGTGTGCGGTGATTGGTCTGCGCTCAGATCGCTTGACCGGCGCGCCGCCCGTATGTCTCAGCGCAGCCATTCATGGCGGCGCAGCCTTGGGCACAACGCTCCTGCGAAAGCGGGAGTCCGAGCCCATCACCGAATTCCCCTGTCATTTCTGCGCAGGCAGGAACATTCCCGGGCAGGCGGGGATCATGAGGAATGACGGGCAGCAACACGATCAACGTCAAGCTAGCCGCTCCCGCTGCCCCTTGTGTTCCGGTTACATCGTTTATGATCAAGGTCTCCTAGCCGCGTCACCGATGAACCTCGCGCAGACTCAATCCGCGCCCGCACAGGCAGACAGAAGGGCGCTCACTGCGACGCTCGTCGTCCGGTATATCCCGCTCGTCGCGGCGATCGTCATCTTTCTCGCCTTCTCGCTCCACCAGCTGCATTTGCCCGGCTTCTACTACGACGAGGCGCTCGACCTGGCGCCGATGCTCGACGTGATGCACGGCCGGCAGCCGGAGCTGCTGCGCGGCATCGGTGTGGGTCGCTTCCCGGTCATGTTGCTCGACTACATGGGCAGTCTGGGCGGCTATCTCACCCTGCCCTTCATGTGGCTGTTCGGGCCGGGCTACGTGGCGGCACGCGCACAGCCCATCTTCTTCTCCTGCATCACGATCGTGCTGACCTGGCTGCTGGCGCGACGATGGTTCGGCTACGGCGTCGCGAGCGTCGCCGTGCTGTTGCTGGCAGTCAACCCTTCCTTCATCTGGTTTAGCCGGCAGGGCATCAGCGTGACGAGCGTGATGACCGTGTTCTCGATCGGCTCGTTGCTGTTGCTCGACGAGGTGATTCGAAGGGAGAGCCGAGAGTCGAGGGGCGAAGGCCAAGAGTCAAGAACCAAGAACCAAGACTTGGCGCTTGGCTCTTGGCGCTTAGCGCTCTCTGCCGGGGTGCTGATCGGCCTAGGGTTGTGGGCCAAGCTGCTGTTCCTGCGCTGGGTGATCGTGCTGATCGTCATCGGCGTGGTGTTCCTGGTCACGCGCAGCCGCGAGGCGCGGCGTATCCAGACCCAGCGGGAACACCTCGCTGCGCTCGTGCCGGCAATGTTATGGGTATTCATCGGCACGCTGATCGGCGCACTCCCGCTGATCTACTACAACCTCGCCGGCCTGATCCGCGACGGCCAGGCGTGGACGGTCGTGCTCCTGCTTAATTCGCTCACGCGACCCACGCAGCAGTTTGGCGTGAACAACCTGGATTTCTTCCACAACATCCAGAAAGCCGTTGACGACGCGCGCGTGTTCGTGGACGGCAGCTACTTCTGGTACAACGGCGTCCCGTTCAGCAACGTCTATGCTGTGCCGGCGCTGATCCTCGGTGCGGTCATCGGCGGGGTGCTGGCCGTCGTCCGCGGGCGCGGGCTGGGCGACTTGCCGCTGGCGCAGCAGGGCAAGCGCGACGAGGCACGCTGGTTCTTCGCGATCCTGGCAGGCATCGCGACGCTGGTCGTGTTGGGCGCATTCACCGTCTCCGGCCTGTGGTCCACCCACCAGTTCATCATGCTGCCCCTGCCACAGTTGGTGGTGGCCTGCGCGGCGGTGTGGCTGGCGGAGGTCGTCATGGGCTTCGTGACAAGGGGACGAGGGAATAAGGGGACAGGGGGACAGGGGGACAAGGGGATAGGGGGAAATACTTCGGTCGCCTTGGCCTCCCTTCTGCTTGTTTCCCTGTTCCTCGCGCTGCCCTTCAGCCGCGACGTGTGGGTGAACGAGCAGCATCACGCCACCCTGGCGCGCACCGGCGGATCGGGCCGCTTTTCGGACGCGATCTACAAGCTGGCCGACTGGTTGGACGCCAACGGCATCCATCAGCCGGTCGCGCTGGACTGGGGCATCGAGAAGAACCTGCGCGTGTTGACGGCGGATCGCGTGCGCCCGGTGGAAATCTTCGGTTTCTCCGAGCAGGCCGACGAGGGCTTCCGCCGGCGCGCCATTGAGATGCTGCAGGACCCCAACCGGCGTTACATCGTGCTCTGGGAACGGTTTGCCGTTTATAATCGCCGGCAAGACTTCACCGAAATCGCGAATCGGATGGGCCGGCAGGTCGTCGAGACTTTCATCGCCCATGAAAAGAGCGGCCTGCCTGTATACGTCGTGTTAGAGGCCAGATAACGAGAAGCGATCGAAATACCAAGCGGAGCAAAGAGCATGTCGAAACAGAATGGAAGCGGCAACGGAACGGTCATCGGCAAGGTGATTGCCATTCGCGGCGGCGTGGTAGACGTCAAATTCCCGCCGGAGCATCTCCCCGAGATTTACGATGCCCTCGAGATCGAGCGGCCCGGAGGACGGCTGGTGTTGGAAGTGCAACAGCACCTGGGCGATGACGTGGTGCGCACCGTGGCGATGGACACGACCGACGGCCTGCGCCGCGGCGAGACCGTGCGCGCGCTGGGCGGGCCGATCAGCGTGCCCGTCGGCCCGGCAACCTTGGGGCGCATCTTCAACGTGCTGGGCGATCCGATTGACGGCCGGCCCGCGCCGCAGGCCGAGCTGAAATACCCGATCCATCGCCCACCGCCGTCGCTAGAAGACCAGAAAGCCTCGGTCGAGATGCTCGAGACCGGCATCAAAGTGATTGACCTGATCGCGCCGTTCACCAAAGGTGGCAAGACGGGCATCTTCGGCGGCGCTGGTGTGGGCAAGACGGTGTTGATCATGGAGTTGATCAACTCCATCGCCAAGTTCCACAGCGGTTACTCCGTCTTTGCCGGCGTCGGCGAACGCACGCGCGAGGGCACGCAGCTCTACAAAGAGATGAACGAGGCCGGCGTGATCAACTCGCTGGTGATGGTCTTCGGGCAAATGAACGAGCCGGCCGGCGTGCGCCTGCGCGTTGCCCTCACCGGCCTGACCATGGCCGAGTACTTCCGCGACGAAGGCCGCGACGTGCTGCTGTTCATTGACAACATCTTTCGCTTCGTGATGAGCGGTTCGGAGGTGTCGGCGCTGCTCGGCCGCATGCCCTCGGCCGTGGGTTATCAGCCCACGCTGGCGACCGAGATGGGCCAGTTGCAAGAGCGCATCACTTCCACCAAGCGCGGCTCGATCACCTCGATGCAGGCGGTCTACGTACCCGCCGACGACTACTCCGATCCGGCGCCGGTGGCCACCTTCGCCCACCTGGATGCCACGGTCAACTTGGAGCGCTCCATCGCCGAGAAGGGCATCTTCCCAGCCGTGGACCCGCTGGCCAGTACCAGCCGCATCCTCGACCCCAACGTCGTCGGGCCGGAGCACTACCGCGTGGCGCGCGAGGTACAGCGCACGCTGCAGCGCTACAAGGACTTGCAGGACATCATCGCCATCCTCGGCGTGGACGAGTTGAGCGAAGATGACAAAATCCTCGTCGCCCGTGCGCGCAAGATCGAGCGCTTCTTCAGCCAGCCGATGTTCGTGGCCAAAGCCTTCACCGGCCGCGACGGTCGCTACGTCAAGATCAAGGACACGGTGGACGGCTTCGACCGCATCCTGAAGGGTGAGCTGGACGAAGTGCCCGAGAGCTTCTTCCTCATGAAAGGCACGATTAACGAGGTGTGGGAGGAGTACGAGAAGGCCCGCGCCGAGCAGAGTTGAGAATGCAAAATTGAGAATTGAGAAAGTGGCGCAAGCCCGTCCACATGCTCAATTCTCAATTCTCGATTTGCCTATGCCGTTGCATCTTGAAATCGTCACGAGTGAACGCACCGTGTTCAGCGGTGATGTGGACATGGTGACCATTCCCGGCGCCGGCGGCGTGATGGGTGTGCTGCCGCATCACGCACCGGTGCTCTCTACGCTAAAGCCGGGAGAACTGCGCATCAAGATCGGCGATGAGGTGCAGGAGTTCGCCATCGGTGGCGGCTTCGTGGACATCCACGACAACCGCGTGATCATCCTGGCCGACAGCGCCGAGCGCGCCGATGAGATTGACATCGCCCGCGCCGAAGCCGCCCGGGCACGTGCCGAAGAGTTGTTGAAGAACCCGCCGCCGAACAAAGAGGACCTGTTCAAGCTCGAGGCGGCGCTGCGCCGCAGCACGGTGCGCTTGAACGTGGCCATGCGCCGGCGCGCACATCGCGGCGAGTCGCACAACTGACGCGTCGCTGCGCGCCCTGCGCGCGCCGTCCGAGGCGCCGCTGCGCTGCATGATTCACTGATCGTCGAACGTCATGGGCATCCTTCGGGCAGAGATCGGCATAGACCTGGGCACCGTCAACGTTGTGGTGTATGTGCGGGGCAAGGGCATCGTGATCCAGGAGCCCTCCGTCGTCGCCATCCTCTCGCGTGAGGAGACGGTCGTGGAGGTCGGCGAAGAAGCACGCCAAATGTACGGCCGCACCCCTGATGAGATCGAAGTCGCGCGGCCGCTGCGCGATGGCGTGATCGCCGACTATCAAGTGACCCAGCGGATGCTCCAGCATTTCGTCAACAAGGCGAAGGGGTTCAGCCTGTTGCCGCCGCGCGTGGTGATCGGCGTGCCCTACGGCGTGACGAGCGTCGAGCGCCGCGCGGTGCGCGAGGCGGCCATCGAGGCCGGCGCCGGCGAGGTCTATCCGATCCGCGAACCGCTGGCCGCGGCCTATGGCGCCGGGCTGCCGGTGGACACTGCCACGGGCAACCTGGTCGTGGACATCGGCGGCGGCACTGCCGAGGCTGCGGTGGTCTCGATGAACGGCATCGTGGTGGCCAACTCCGTGCGCGTCGGCGGCCTCAAGCTCGATGCCGCGATCCAGAACTTCATCCGCCGCAAGTACAACTTAGCCATCGGCGAACCGACCGCCGAAGAGATCAAGATCAACATCGGCAGCGCGCTCCCGTTGGAAGAGGAGATGTACATGCAGGTGCAGGGACGCGACCAGGTCACCGGTCTGCCGCGCACGATCGAGGTCTCGACCAACGAGATCGTCGAGGCGCTGCAAGAGCCGCTGTCGCAGATCTCCGCCTGCGTGAAGTCGGTGTTAGAGCGCACGCCGCCTGAGCTGGCGTCCGACATCATTGACCGCGGCATGGCCTTGACCGGCGGCACGGCCCTGCTGCACAAGCTCGACGAATACCTCACCCGTGAGACCGGCATCCCGGCTTACGTCGCCGATGCGCCGATCGCCTGCGTGGCTCTCGGCACCGGCCGCGCGCTCGAGAACATCGAGGTGCTCAAGCGCACGGAGTTCATTAGCTGAGTGCAGGATATCGTTCTGGCTTCGGCCTCGCCACGCCGGCGCGAGTTGCTCACCATGCTGGGGGTGGTATTCCAGGTGTGCCCCGCCGATGTGGACGAGACAGCGCTGCCGGGCGAGACCCCGCTGGAGACCCAGCATCGCATCACGCGCGAGAAAGCACGCATTGCACAGAAGAGATTAGAGATTGGAGGTTGCGCAGCTCAGGTCGAGCAATCGCCTATCGCGCACGCGATCTCCAATCTCCAATCTCCACTCCCCACTTCTCACTCCCCAGTCCTCAATCCGACCATCATCGCCTGCGACACGACGGTGCTGCTGGACGGTGAGATGCTGAACAAGCCGGCCGATGCCGACGAAGCGCGCGCGATGCTGCGCCGCTTGCGCGGGCGCACACACGAGGTGCAATCGGCCATCGTCGTTCGTCAGGGCGAGCGCGAATGCATGGACATTGTCTCGTCACAAGTCGCCATGCGCGATTACAGCGACGAGGAAATCGAAGCCTATATCGCCTCTGGCGATCCGTTCGACAAAGCCGGCGGCTATGCTGCACAGCACCCGACCTTCCAGCCCATCGCCCAAATTCGCGGCTGCCCGCTCAACGTCGTCGGCCTTGCCCTGTGCCATTTGCGCTCCCTGTTGCCGCACCTGCCCGATCCGGCGCCGGTGTGCCGGGCGTTCACCGGCGTGCCGTGCCCGCGCGTCCTAGATGACCCTAACCACATTGTCGCGCGCCTGAAGTCGCCGCGCAACTCAGCGTAGCAGGCCTCGATTTCGGTATAATCCGCGCGCTTCGTTTCTGGAATTCTGCCAAGGGTGGGCATCTGCCGCACGCCTGCGGTGAGTTTGAACGACCAAACAAGAGGAGCAGCACAAGATGCCAAAGCGAACGTATCAACCGAAGAAGCGCCGCCGCGTGCGCGTGCACGGCTTCCGAGCGCGCATGTCAACCAAGAGCGGCCGCAAGGTGCTTGCCGCTCGCCGCGCCAAAGGGCGCAAGGTGCTGACGGTCTCAGCGAACAATCACGTCAAGAAGGTGAACTGGAACGCAGTGTATTCGCCGGCCAAGAGCAAGCGCGGCACGCAGGGTAGCAAGTAGAAATTGAAAATGGGAAGTTACAGCGTAAGCGTCAATAGAGCGTTGCAGCGCGCTTTCTCGATTTTTAATTCTCAATTTCATGTTAGAAAGGCTGGCGAGGAAGGAGGACTTCGAGCGGGTGCGCCGGGAGGGCGCACGATGGCGCGGTAGATACTGCACGCTGAACGCCGCGCGTGCGCCGGCTCAAACGGATGAATCCCAAGAACCACGAACGCGGGTGGGTTACATCGCGCCGCGCACCGTTAGCAGCGCCGTAAAGCGCAATCGCGCCCGGCGGTTGCTGCGCGAGGCGATGCGCCAACTGGCTGATTCGGTCGTGCTTGGCTGGGACATCGTGCTGATCGCGCAACCATCTATCATCGCCGAATCGGCGCGCATGCAGCAGGTGCGGGAGGACTTGCAATGGCTGCTGAACAAAGCTCATCTGATGCGCACGGCGCCTATCGCGAAGTGACGCTCGAGGCCTACTCGCGACGCGCGCAGATGAAGCAGGCCTTGCTCGACCGATTGATGATCGGCGCGATTCGCTTTTACCAGCTTGCCATCTCGCCGGCGCTTCCACCGTCGTGTCGCTTCTATCCTACGTGCAGCGAATACACGTTGCAGGCCATCGCCAAGTATGGCGCGCTGAAAGGACTGTGGCTTGGCGTCAAGCGCATCGCGCGTTGCCACCCCTTCCACCCCGGCGGGTACGATCCGGTGCCTTGAGCTTCTGAACCAACATGAAAAGAACACTCCGCCTATCGCTTCTCGCCGCGGTCACGGCGCTGGTGCTCGGTGCCTGCGGCGGTGAGATTCCCCCCACTTCCTTCCCCGGCTTGACGCTCGACGGCGCCGATGCCTATCTCGCCAGCAACCTGCACGTGTATAAATTCGACGCAGCTACCGGCGCCCAGGCGTGGATGTTCCCCGCAGCAGGGGAAGAGGGCGGGCAGCGCCCCGGACCGTTCGCCGGGCCGCCGCTAAAGTTCGGTAACGCGATCATCGTCGGCGAGACCGTAGGTGCAAACGGCGGCACCGGCCATCGCCTGTATGCACTCTCCGCCGAAAGCGGGACGGAGCTGTGGCGCTTCTCCGGCGGCCAGCGCGAATACACCGATGGCGCCAGCACCGATGGCAAGCTGATCTTTGCGCCGAACGGCGATAACACGCTCTACGCGCTCGATCCATCGCAGATGAACGGCGACGAGCCGAAGTTGGTCTGGAAGTTCACCGCGCAAGACAAGCTGTGGGTGCGGCCGCTCGTTGCGAACGGCAAGGTGTTCCAGCCCTCGCTCGACCACAACCTGTATGCGCTCGATGCAGCGACGGGCAAACTTCTGTGGACGTTCAGCGCCGGCGCCTCGATCGCATCGCATCCGGCGATTGCAGATGGCGTGCTGTATTTCGGCTCGTTCGACCAGCGCATGTATGCCGTGGACGCCGAGACCGGCGCCGAGATCTGGCGCTCGCCGGAACGCCTGGGCGGTTGGATCTGGTGCGACCCGCTGCTCGACGGCGACGAGATTTTCGTCGGCGACGTGAAAGGCGGAGTGTATGCCATTGATCGGCGCAGCGGGAATGTGCTGTGGCGGTCGCAGGTCGGCGGTGCGATCCGTGCCCAGCCGGTCATCGTTGGGAACAAGCTCTACGTCGTGTCGAGCGACACCTACCTCTACAGCTTCGATCGCCGGCCCGAGGCCGACGCCAACGGCTACGTCTCGCCGACGCGCGTGCTGGAGAACGGCCTGGTGCGCCGTCTGCTCTCTACGCCGGCCTATGCAAACGGCGCGCTGCTCGTGCCGCTGTTCGATGGCGACATCAAGTTGACAGCCGTTGACTTGGAAAGCAAGCAAAAGAAGTTCGAATTCCCCTTGCGCACGGCCACACCGTAAGTGGCCGCGCGCACCGGTCGCCATGCCCTATACCCCGATCATCGGCACGCTGGGCTACATCCTTTCGCCCGATCGCCGGTTCGTGTTGATGATCCATCGCAACGCGCGCCCCGACGATCAAGCCTTCGGTAAATACAACGGCTTGGGCGGCAAGATGGAGCGCGACGAGGATGTGGCGGCGTGCATGCGGCGTGAAATCCGCGAAGAAGCCGGCATCGAAGTGACTGCTATGCAGTTGCGCGGCACGATCAGTTGGCCCGGCTTCGGCCCCAACGGCGAAGACTGGCTCGGCTTCGTGTTCCTCATCACCGGCTTCTTGGGCGAGCCGGTCGCGCGCAATCGCGAAGGTGTGCTGGAATGGACGCCCGTACAGCGCATCTTGGATGCATGTTCCCCTGACCCGCAGACGCGCGATCGCGCAGCGCTCCCGATGTGGCCGGGCGACCGGTACTTCCTGCCGCTCGTCTTCGACGACGATCCGCGCCCGTTCCACGGCGTGATGCCCTACTCGAATGGACAACCCGTTGGCTGGCGCTACACCCGTTTTTGAAGTCGGAGCGCTGTCGCAGCCCCCTCTTGACAATTGGTGTATGATTAACACTAAATGGGCCGGTCAAACGTCTCCCCGGAAGTTGAGGCCATCGTGCGGCGAGCGCTCGAAGAGGACATCGGCAGCGGCGACGTGACGACGAACTGCACTGTGCCTGTGGACTTATGGCTGACCGGGCGCTTCGTGGCGAAGGCGCCCGGGGTGATCGCCGGCCTAGAGATCGCGGCACTCAGCTTCTGGCTGCTCGACGAACGTGTGAAGATGAGTCGCCTCGTCGAGGATGGTGCGACGGTCGCGCCGGGGCAGACGATTGCCGATGTCGCAGGGCCGGCGCGCGCGTTGCTTACCGGCGAGCGCACCGCGCTGAACATCTTGCAGCGCATGTCCGGCATCGCCACGGCTACTCGCCGGTTCGTCGAAGCGGTGGCCGGCACGCGCGCCCGCATCTTGGACACGCGCAAGACCGCGCCCGGCCTGCGCGCGCTCGATAAGCTCGCCGTGCGCATCGGCGGCGGGATGAATCACCGCATCGGCCTGTTCGACATGGTGATGATCAAGAATAACCACATCGCGGCGTGCGGCGGGAGCATCGCCGAGGCCGTGCAACGCGTGCGGTCATGCGCTGTGGCAAGCTCCGCAGGGGGTAAAAGACTGAAGATTGAGGTCGAGGTGCGCGATTTGCGCGAATTGGAAGAGGCGCTCGCGCTCGGCGTGGACATCATCATGCTGGACAACATGGCCGTGGAAGACATGCGCCGCGCCGTGGACATCGTGAATGGGCGCGTCAAGTTGGAGGCGAGCGGCAACGTCACGCTCGACAACGTGCGCGTGATCGCCGAGACCGGCGTGGACTACATCAGCGCCGGCGCGCTCACTCACTCGGTGAAGGCGCTGGACATCAGTTTGTGGCTGGATGAGCCGCACCAATCCTGAGCAGTCATGCAGAAACTGTACTGCTACGTTGATGAGAGCGGACAATACTCCACGGCGCATTTCGGTCGTCGGCGTGTCTTCGTCGTAGCAGTCGCTGTGTTCGAAGAGGATCGGGAGATGCTGGAGAAAGCGTGCGAACGGTATGAACGCGAAAGCGGCGAAGGTAAACGCAAATGGAGTCATTGCAACTCAGAGAGCAGACTGACTTATCTGCAGTTGGTATTTGCAGATCAACGGTTTTATAACAGTCTATGCTTTTCTCACTCAGAGCCACCTTTGAAACCTGAGTTTGATACCCGAACTATTCTGAGTATCGCGAAGGCGATTTGGTGGCGCAAACCTGAAGGTGATTACACAAGCGAGATTTACATAGATGGAATCAGCAAAAGCAAGCAGAGCGAGTATGCTAGGGAGCTACGCAAGATCGGCATTCGTGTGAAACGTGTTCACAAGGCTAGAGACGAGAGCTATGCACTGATTCGGCTCGCGGATTCGCTAGCCGGGCTCGCTCGCGCAGCTTTGGAGAATCAGGAGGGGGAAGAGGCGAGCCTGCTAGGACAAGCGATGCGCAGAGGGGCGTCGTTGAGCTGTAAAAAGACCGCCCACTAACGCGGGGCGGGGAGTAGCCTATCCGCTGAACACGGCCTCCTCACCAGACGGGTGACTTTTCGGCTACCGCATAGCCAAATTATAACAGCAAACATGACTATTCAAATCTCGAACATCACCGATCCTGACGAAATGTATGCCGCGCTCAAGGCAAAGTTGGGCAACATTGTGCCGGACGTCGAGCTGTTCTACAAGTCCCGGCTGGCGGCGCGGATCAACCGGCTCAAGCAAGAGCGCAACGCCGTCATCCTCGGTCACAACTACATGGAGCCGGCGCTGTTCCACTCAATCCCCGACTTCGTCGGCGACTCGCTGGAGCTGAGCCGCAAGGCTGCACAGACCGACAAAGACATCATCGTATTCTGCGGCGTGCGCTTCATGGCCGAGACGGCCAAGATTCTGAACCCCTCGAAGACGGTGTTAATCCCGTCCGCGCGGGCCGGCTGTTCGCTCGCTGCCAGCATCACCGCCGAGGACGTGCGCCGGCTGAAGGCACAGTATCCGGGCGTGCCGGTCGTCACCTACGTCAACACCTATGCCGATGTCAAAGCCGAGTCCGACATCTGCTGCACCTCGTCCAACGCGGTGATGGTGGTGAACTCGCTCGACAGCGACCGGGTGATCTTCCTGCCGGACGAGTATCTGGCGCGCAACGTGGCGAACGAGACCGGCAAGCGCATCATCTTCCCCACGCGCCAGCCGCGCCAGAGCGATGCGCAGATCGAATTCGAGATGATCGGCTGGCACGGTCGCTGTGAAGTGCACGAGAAGTTCACCGTCGAAGACATCCGGGCCATCCGCAAGGACTTCCCCGACGTGGTCATCCTCGCACATCCGGAGTGCAGCCCCGAGGTGGTCGCCGCCGCCGACTTCTCGGGCAGCACCACGGCGATGATGAAATACGTCGAGCGGACGCAGGCCCCGCGCTACCTGTTGCTGACCGAATGCTCGATGGCCGACAACATCGCCGGCGCGAACCCCGACAAGGAGATGCTACGGCTGTGCAGCGTGCGCTGCCCGCACATGAACGAGATCACGCTCGAAGACACGCTGCTCGCGTTGCAAAAGACGCAGTATGTGGTGGATGTGCCGCCGGACATCCGCGAGCGCGCGCGCCGGGCAGTGGAGCGCATGATCGCCATCGGCCCCGTCGGCAAGAAAGACTGAGCGATTGAACTACACAGGATGCGAAGCGCGCAAAGGCAAGGTTTGATCTCTTCGCGTCCTTCGTGCGCTTTGTGGTGAAAGGTGAACAGTGTCTGATTTGATCGAGACCGATGTGCTCGTCATCGGCTGCGGTATCGGCGGTGGGGTCACGGCGCTCCGGCTCGCGCAGCAGGGCATACACGTCACACTCATCACCCGCTCGCACGATCCGCAGGATTCGAGCACGGCCTGGGCGCAGGGTGGCATCATCTATCGCGGGCACGATGACAGCCCGCAACTGCTGGCCGAGGACATCGAGCGCGCCGGCGCCGGCTTCTCCAACCCTAAAGCCGTGCGCATCTTGGCCGAGGAAGGACCGGCACTCGTGCGCGAGATCTTGATCGAGCAACTCAACGTGCCGTTCGATCACCAGGGGGACGGCGTAGCGCTAGCGCTGGAGGGCGGCCATCGCCTGCCGCGCATCGCCCACGCCGCCGACGCAACCGGCGCGGCGATCGAGCGCGCGCTGTTGGCCGCGCTGCGCCGCGAGCCAAACGTCGCGCTGCTCACCGGCCATACGGCGATTGACCTCATCACCCCGTCGCACCATGCCATTAACCGGCTGGCGATCTACGAACCGCAGTCGTGCGTCGGCGCATATGTGCTCGACCGCGACGCCGGCCGAGTGAAGCGCGTGCTGGCCAAGCGTACCGTGCTGGCGACGGGCGGGCTAGGGCAGATTTACCTTTACACCACCAACCCAAGCGGCGCGCGCGGCGATGGGTTGGCGATGGCGTATCGCGCCGGCGCGCGCGTCATCAATGCCGAATTCGTGCAGTTCCATCCCACGGTTTTCGCCAAGCCGGGCGCACCCCGCTTCCTGATCACCGAGGCAGTGCGCGGCGACGGCGCGCGGCTGGTGCACGCCGACGGCGAGCCGTTCATGCAGAAATACGATCCGCAATGGAAGGACCTCGCCCCGCGCGATGTGGTCTCGCGCAGCATCTATTTCGAGATGTTGGCACGTGGCGCGCCGCATGTGTATCTGAACCTGCGCGACTACATCAAGCCGGAGCGCATTCGCGAGCACTTCCCGAACATCTACCGGCAGTGCCTGGAATACGGCGTAGACATGGCGCAGGATTTAGTGCCGGTCGCGCCGGCTGCGCACTACTTTTGCGGCGGCGTGTGGGCCGATGAGCACGGCCGCACCACGATCGAGCGACTCTACGCGGTGGGCGAGGTGAGCTGTACCGGCCTGCATGGCGCGAACCGGCTGGCCAGCACGTCGCTGCTCGAAGGGCTGGTGTGGGGCGTGCGCGCCGCGCGTCACATCGCCGCGCACATCGCCACCGACCGGTTGCATGACCCAAGCGACATCCCAGAGTGGTATGAGAACGGCGCCGAGCTGCCCGACCCCGCGCTCATCGCACAGGATATGGGGGTGATCCGCGGGCTAATGTGGAATTACGTTGGGCTGGTGCGCACCAAGCCACGCCTCGACCGTGCCCTCAGCGAACTTCGCCATCTGGAGACGGAAATCGAGCGCTTTTACCGCAAGAGCAAAGTGACCGACGAGCTGATCGGCCTGCGCAACGCGGTGCGTTCGGCAGTGATCGTAGCCCAGGCTGCCTGGTCGAACAAGCGCAGCATTGGCGTGCATTATCGCGAGAGCTGATGCAGCTCGCTGCTGTTAGGCGAAGTGCGACCTGACCGATGTGTGTTGGGTTAGTATTCTGACCCATGTCCATCCTGACGACCAAGCTGCACATCCCACCGCTTCGGTCGAAGCACGTGCTGCGGCCACGGTTGATCGCGCGGCTGAGCGAAAGCGCGCATCGCAAGCTGATCCTCGTCTCGGCCCCGGCCGGCTTTGGCAAGACGACCCTCGTCAGCGAATGGGTCGCCAGCAGCCAGCGACCAACCGCTTGGTTGTCGTTGGACGAGGACGACAACGACCCGGCCCGCTTTTTGTCGTATCTGATCGCGGCGCTGCAAAGGGTTCAGCCGGACATTGGACAAGGTCTCTTGCCGGCACTGCAGATCCCTCAGCCCCCTCCCGTCGAGGCCACGCTGACTGCGCTGCTCAACGAGGTCGCCGAGGTTGATGATCCGTTCACCCTCGTCCTCGACGACTATCACCTCATCACTGCCCCGGCGATTGACCAGGCGCTGACCTTTCTGCTGGAGCACGCGCCGCCGCCGATGCATCTCGTCATCGCCACGCGCGAGGACCCGAACCTGCCGCTGCACCGGCTGCGTGCCCGCGACCAATTGACCGAGCTGCGCGCGGCCGACCTGCACTTTACCCATGCTGAAGCCGCGAACTTTCTGACGCAGGCAATGGGGCTGCGGCTGACCGAACAGGACATCGCGGCGCTGGAGCATCGCACCGAGGGCTGGATCGCCGGCCTGCAATTGGCCGCCTTGTCCATGCAGGGCGTGACAGACACAACCGGCTTCATTCAAACCTTCGCCGGCAGCCATCGCTTCATCCTGGATTATTTGCTGGAGGAAGTGCTGCACAAGCAGCCGGACGACGTGCAACATTTTCTCCTGCACACGTCCATCCTCGACCGGCTGTGCGGCCCGCTGTGCGATGCGTTGTTGGACGCACCGACGGGTTCGGGACAAACGATGCTCGAATCGCTCGAACAGGCCAACCTGTTCATCATCCCGCTCGACGCCGAGCGGCGCTGGTATCGCTATCACCACCTGTTTGCCGACCTGTTGCGACAACGGCTCACGCAACTCGAATCGGCGCCCGCCATCAACGCCTTGCACCTGCGTGCCAGCCAGTGGCACGAGGACAACGGCTTCGAGCTGGAGGCTTTCCGGCACGCCGCCGCAGGCAACGACGTGGATCGCGCCGAGCGCCTGATTGACGGCAAGGGCATTCCCCTGCACCTGCGCGGCGCGGCGATGACCATCCTGAACTGGCTGGCGTCGTTGCCGGAGGCGACGCTCAACGCCAAGCCAGTGCTGTGGTGGCGGCACGCCGCGCTGTTGCTCGTCAACGGTCAGACGACCGGTGTGGAAGAGAAGCTCGACGCGGCAGAAAAGGCCGTGCAGGGCATGTCGCCGGATGACGACACCCGCAACCTGATCGGGCGCATCGCCGCCGCGCGCGCCACGCTGGCGCTGACGCGCTATCAGCCCGACGTCATGCTCGCTCAAGCGCGCCGCGCCCTGGACCATTTGTCTGCCAACTACCTCTCCACCCGCGCTAACGCGCACTGGGTGATGGGCTACGCCCACTTTGTACGCAAGGACTACGCCGCCGCACGCCAGGCGTTTTCGGACGGCATCGCGCTTGGGCAAGCCGGCAACGCGATCTTCTCCACGCTTCTGGCGACCACGGGACTGGGCAACGTGCAGGAGGTGGACAACCAATTGCACCCAGGCTGCCGAGACTTTTCGGCAAGTCCTGCAATGGGCCGGCGATCAGCCGCTGCAGATCGTCTACGACGCGCACCTGGGCCTGGCGCGACTGAACTACGAGTGGAACGACCTCGACGCCGCGCAGATGCATGGCGAACAAAGCCTGCACCTGGCGCGCCAGTACGATCGCGTGATTGATCGCTTCATCGTGTGCGAGGTCTTCCTCGCCCGGTTGGCGCTGGCGCGCGGTCACGTGGACGAGGCCGCCGCGATGCTGTCGCAGTCCTATCGAACCGCGCGCCAGAAGAACTTCGTGCTGCGCATCCCCGAGGTGGTCGCTGCGCAAGTGCCCGTGTTGCTGCGCCAGGGACGTCACGACGAAGCGATGCGCCTGGCCCAGGCGCATGCCCTGCCGCTCAGCGAGGCGCAGGTGCATCTTGCACGGGGGGATGCCGCAGCGGCGCTGGCGCTGTTGGACGGCTTGTATGCGCACGCCGATGCGGGGAACTGGGCGGACGAGCGGCTCAACGTCATGGCATGGCAGGCTATTGCGCTGCACGCGCTGGGCGAAGGCGACCGCGCTCTGCGACGGTTGAGCGATGCCTTGGCGCTGGCCGAGCCGGAGGGCTTCATTCGCTTGTTCGTGGACAAGGGCGAGCCGATGCGGCAACTGCTCGGCGCCGCTTCGGCGAAAGGTGCGATGCTGGAGTACGTGGGCAAGCTGCTTGCCGCATTCGACGCCGAACCTCGCCCAGGCGAGCGCAAGTCTGCACAGCCGCTCATCGAGCCGCTCAGCCCGCGCGAGCTGGAAGTGTTGCAGCTCATCGCACAAGGCCTTTCCAACCAGGCCATCGGCGAACGGCTGTTCCTCGCGCTGGACACGGTGAAGGGGCACAACCGCCGCATCTTCGAGAAGCTCGGCGTGAGCCGGCGCACCGAGGCCGTCGCCCGCGCCCGTGCGCTGGGACTGCTATAACAACACCCCCAACAACACTTTCGTGTCTCTCCGGCGAGGCCGGGTTGCCGGTATCCTGCTCGCGCGTTGAACACACAACCAGAGCTACCGGAGCAGCCTCAATCTGCACAGGCAGCGCCAGACGAGATCGCGCCTGAAGCCGACCCAGGCCAGCCATTGGTCTACCGAATCAGGCTCAAAGGCCACCTGGGCCAGCAGTGGACTGAGTGGTTTGAAGGCGCGGTCATCACTTTGCACGATAACGGTGATACGACTTTGACGTGCTCAGTGGCCGACCAGGCCGCCTTGCACGGATTGCTGAAACGCGTGCGCGATCTCGGCATGCCGTTGCTGGCGATCAATCGTGTTTCAGGTCAGGCGGCCGGCGCTCCGGCTTCGTTACAACCAATCGAAAAGGAGAAAGATGAACGTCAATAGAGTAGTCACGAACAAGCTAGATACGAGAGTTTTGCTTTCAACCTTGTGGATCGTAGTAATGATCAACATGTTGATGGCCGATATTCTTTCATTGTATGTGCCGGGGTCGCTGAGTGAATTGGCGGAATTCGCTGGCACAACTCCGATTACGTACCTCATGTTGGGCGGCGCAATCATGATGGAGATTGCGATTGCCATGATTATCCTGTCTCGTGTGTTGCCGTATCGGGTGAATCGTTGGGCCAATATCATCACGGGTCTGCTCATGATCGTGTTCGTGATCGGGGGCGGGTACTCGTATCCTCACTACATTTTCATAGCGGCTGTCGAAGTCATGTGCCTTTCGATCATCATGTGGAACGCATGGAAGTGGACTGGTGATGTAGCACCGGACAGTCACGTAGGCTCAGCGCAGGTTACCCCTTCCCGCTCCATTGACGTTACGGCCTAAGTTGGTCGCCGAATGCTTTGACGTGAGTAGGGAACGCTCTCCGTAGCGTTCCCTGCTGGCTACTGCGATAGCGGTTTAGATATGAGCAACGATCAATACCAAAGGCAAAGTCGTGATGACCGTGAGCGCGTGAAGTGTTCGTGTGGGATTGACAAGCTTGTGTTGAGACTTCGGTTTGGCAGAACGCGCTGGTGTGCTGAAACCCAATGACGACGAAATCGTATCGCTCCGGCGGAGTAACGATGAAAACGCACTCCTATCTCTCGCGGCTTGACGCGACAACGCGCCGCGCCGTCATTCTCTACACAGCCATCGTCATGCTCCCGGCAATTCTTGTGATTCTGCCGTTCTTGTGGACGAGTCTCAATCCAGCGCTGCTGAACGTCGTGACGCCGGTCTTCATGTGGCTGCCGGCGCTGGCCGCGCTGATCGCTGTAAAAACTGTGATTCGCCCGGCCTCGACCGCGCGCTATCTTGCCATGACGCCGCTCCGCCCGCTCGGTCGTTTGCTCGGCGCAGCCGGGATCGTGCTTGCAGGCGCGGTTGCGCTGGTGAGCCTGACCCTGATCGCGTCGCAGGCGCTGGGATTCACCCGCATAGACGTCGTCGAATGGAGCGGCTATCGCACTGGCGATCCCACGTTGACGGGCGAACAAGCGCGAAGCGAGGTGCTGCGAACGCTCGCGATGCTCCCGCTGTTCATCGCTGGCTACTTGTTCCTGACGACGGGCGAGGAACTTGGCTGGCGTGGGTTCCTGCACACCGCGCTTGCGCCGCTCGGATTCTGGCGCACGGCGGCCTTTACGGCGGGGCTGTGGGTGATCTGGCATGCGCCGCTGCTCGTGACGAGCGCCCACCTGGGCGACATCCCGTGGCGCGATGCGGTGGCCACCTCGACAAACCTGTTCTTGGTGAGCATCGTGATCTCGGCAGTGCGAGCGCGCAGCGGCTCGGTATGGCCCGCCGCGTTCGCGCATGCCATGCTCAACACCGTCATCCTGTTCGGCTTCACCGCGTTCCGCACGCCGATTGATGCGAACGACCATGCCGCTTTCTGGGGATTCACCGTCGTTGGATGGGTCGCCTGGCTGATCGCGATCGCAATCGCAACCGTGCCTTGGTGGAAGCCGAAGCCTGGAACGCAGCAACATTTAAAAATCGAAATGGAAGGAGAACGATGAAAGCAGTTATTTACGAAAGCTATGGCTCGCCGGATGTGCTTCGGCTCACCGACCTGCCCACGCCCGCGCCCAAAGACGATGAGGTGCTGGTCAAGATTCACGCCGTCGGCCTGAACGCGGCGGACTGGCACTTGATGCGCGCCGATCCAATCCTGGCGCGCTTCATGGCGGGCTTCTTCAAGCCGAAGAACACCATCCTCGGCCAGGATATTGCCGGCACGGTCGAGGCGGTGGGCAGCGCCGTCACGCGCTTCAAACCCGGCGACGCCGTGTTCGCCTGCTACACGCGCGGCCTGGCCGAATATGTGTGCGCGCCTGAGCAGAAGCTGACGCCGAGCACGTTCACCACAATCACCGTGCAATGCTAACCACGCGGCGCACCAACGCTGCAAACCCATCTACATCTTCTGCCGTCGTGTCCCACGCGCACATCCAGCGCACAATAACGCGCTCTGCGTCAAAGTCGGCCCACTCGTAGAAGAAGCTGTGCTCGCGCAAGGCAGCAATGCAGCGCTTGGGCACAATGGCGAACACGGCGTTGGCCTGCACCGGATAGGCGATCTCAACGACGTCGCGCACGCGATCGGCCAGCCGGCGCGCCATGGCGTTGGCGTTCGCGGCATTGCGCTGCCACAGGTCGCCGCACAGCAGCGCCTCGAACTGTGCGCCGATGAAGCGCATCTTCGATGCCAATTGCATGCCCTGTTTGCGGATGAACTTGAAGTCGGCGGCGGAAACGCGCGGCGGGAAGAAGACAACGGCTTCGCCACCCAACAGGCCGTTCTTCGTGCCGCCGAACGACAGCACGTCCACGCCGGCATCGCGCGTGAAGGCGTGGAAGGGCAAGTCGAGCGCGACGGCAGCGTTGCAAATGCGCGCACCATCCATGTGTAGCAGCAGTCCGTGCACGTGTGCATAGTCGGCCAGCGCACGGATCTCGTCTACCGTATACACCGTGCCCAGCTCGGTGCTCTGCGTGATCGAGATGACCCTAGGCTGGATGTGGTGTTCGTCGCCGAAGCCGTGCATGTGCTGTTGGATGCGCTCGACGGTGAGCTTGCCGTCGGGCGTCTCGCACGTCAGCAGCTTGACGCCGGTGAACTTCTCCGGCGCGCCACATTCATCGCAGTGAATGTGCGCCGTTACGGCGCAGATCACCGCGTTGTAGCTGCGCGTCACGGCGGCCAGGCCGAGCGTGTTGGCCGCCGTGCCGTTGAACACGAAGTAGACGGCGATGTCGTCGCCGAAGTGGCGTTTGAAGGCGTCAACGGCGCGCTGAGTATACGGATCGTCGCCGTAGGCCAGGACGTGGCCTTCGTTCGCAGCGATGATGGCCTGAAGGATATCGGGGTGAATGCCGGCGTTGTTGTCGCTGGCAAAGCCGCGATGGGTCATGCAACGATTGTATGCGTTTAACGGGCTGCCGAGGTGCATTCGCGCATCAGGGCAGATAAAGGCTAACACGTCGCGCGGTAGAGCGCGGACGCCGTTCCGCGCCCATCACGGGGGACGCATGGTGGATTCCAGACGTTCGCTGACTGCACATGCGCACTTACACGCCTGCTGCGGCTTGCAAGGCCGATCTATAACTGGGTCATGCGAGGCGCCACCCGACACAGGCTGCGACCATTAGCGCGGCCATGGCGATCGAGCTGGTGCCATCTCGCTCGCGCCGGGTGAACGTCGCCGTGGCCCACAGGCTGATGGGCAGCGTGAGGGTGATGGCGATGACGACGCTCAGCGGTAGCACGGCACCGGCCAGCAGCCACGTCAGCCCATACGTCAACGCGACCAAGGCGCGATGCAGATGCAAGGCGCGTTCGCCCAGGATGACGGCCAGGGTGCGTTTGCCTACAGCAGCGTCGGCGCGACGATCCGCCCAATGCACGCCGAGCAAGTTGACCATCGTGATGCTGAACACCGGCGTCAGCGCCAGGACTGCCTCAAGCGTCGGCGTGCCCACTTGTGTGGTGAAGCCAAGCAGCGGAATCAGCAGCGCGCCGAGCATGGCGTTGGTCACTTCGCCCCAGCCGCGCCGCTCCAGCGCGAACGGCGGCATCGAGTAGTTCCAGCCGCCGGCCAGGCCAAGCCAGATGATAGCGAGCGCCGCGGGCGTGAGCCAGCCCAGCAAGGCGAAGACCGCGCTGGCGAGGAGCGCGCACGCCGCAGCACTCAGGGCGGCACGTAGCGCGAATGCCGGCGCAACTAGGCCCGAAGAGAGCACGCCACTGCCGCCGGAGAACCACGTGTGCCGGCTCAACGCATCCGTATCCCGGTCGGCGTATTCGTCGGCGAAATGCGCACACAGGTTAGCGGCCAACAGGGTGATCAGGCCGGTGGTGCACGTGGCCCAGTCAATCTCGCCAGCAGCATGCGCGCCCATGCTCACACCCAGCGCGTATACCAGCACGCCCGCTGCGAGCATGAGCGGGCGCGACATGCGAAGCAGCGCGATGGCGTGACGGACGATCTGGCTGCGCGGCGTTGGATGAACAGCGGACGTCGCCTCTGTCGGCGCTGCCGCGCATACGGGTAAAGTGGATCGGCTCATGGTCGAGGGCGATCATATCGCGCCGGCGCAGGTATGCGCTCGACGCGCAAGAGCCCCCAGCCTTTGCCTGCACTGAGGAAATTTAAGGTTGCCCACCTTGACGCCGCGCACATGCAAGGCTACAAATTCCGTTTGGCAACTAAATAGCTCGTTAGGTGAGGCTCCTGGTTGAACACAAGCTACCGCCCGGAAACGTCGAGAGACGCCAATGGGTAAAACAGGCGAGGGCCGGATTAAGGCTTTGCACGGAGTAGCTGATTCTGATCCCGCAGCGCGTTCGTAACGCGCGGAATCTACGTCCACCAGTGCCAAAACTCTCACGAGGGGCGCAGGTCATCTGGCTGTGAGGCCGGTGACGGTGATCTTG
>JANWYN010000082.1 GCA_025055235.1 Candidatus Roseilinea sp.
GAACTGGCGGCGCGTGATCAGCGCGTTTGGCTGCACACGAGACGGAAACGGAGCCAAAGCCTGCCGCTGGCGCTCCGGCACGCGCACGATGACGATACGGGTCAGCCGCACCGGCGGGGGATGGCGATAGTAACCGAGCGCTTTGAACACGCGATCCGCAAACTCACGCAGCTTATCGTCAATCGTCATAAGCATCATCTCCAGACCTCCTTTGCGCTCAAGCGAATACCGGATACGCGCGTCAGAATAGCGCATCGGTCGAAGTTTTACTGGTTGTCCGGCAGACGAAATAGGCGAGACAATGGCAGCCGGCAGTCACTGAATTGCATACCCGCAATAATGTTCACCTGACGTGCTGGCGACGAACCTAGGTGTTTTCTCCACGGCCTCACAGCCCGGCGTGAGATCTCCACCCCGGCAGGGGGATGGAGCGAAGGCGTAGCCGAATAAGCAGATCCGGAGCCACCTGACGCACGCAAGAATTGCAATCGAAGCAGCAATTCGTCAGGGATTGGCAAGCGCTATACTGCACTGACACAAGCCTGCAGCAGCGACGCACGATGGTCTATCTCGTCCTCAGTCGTGCTGAGGATACTAATTCCCGGATGGCGAACGAGGCTGACACTGCACCGATGATGACTGACAGCGCCGGTGTCGCACTCACAGGGCTCAGCAGTGGCCCTGGGGCGCGACTGATTGCTGCCAGCCAAGTGCACGTGCCGTCGTTGAGCACGCGTCAAGTCTCGACGAACGCCGTGTCGGGCGGAAAGCAGAAAACGGTGTTATCTAAAATCGTGACGTCAGCGACGAACACAGCACTGAAGACACAGCCCTGCATTAGGCTAGGCAGGGCTTGGTTGACGGCCAAGGGCTGTCGCATTATGTACTCATATCGAGGACACACATCCTAGCCAACTTTGTGTTGATTTAACCTGCATCCGGATCAAGATGAGGCATCATCCACTGGTTCAACCACAACGCGCGCTATGCCGATCCGCTCGCGAATGCGTTGGGCATATTCCTGGAAAGCATCAGAGTACTGCATATGTGCCGTGCGTGGTCGGGGCAACTGAATGACAAAAATGGAGTCAACCACACTGGGACGTGGCGACAAGACAATCACTCGGTCTGATAGCAAAACAGCTTCAGCGATCGAATGAGTGATAAACAAGACCGTCTTTCGCCGTTGAGCCCATAACTTGAGTAGCTCAAGGTTCATCTCTTCGCGTGTAAAGGCGTCTAGTGCGCCAAAAGGTTCATCCATGACTAGCAGCGAAGGGTCATGAATAAGCGCTCGACACAATGCGACGCGCTGTTGCATACCACCGGACAACACATTCGGGTAGTCATCGCGGAAGTCCCATAGCCCTACCAGTCGCAGCAACTCTTCAGCGCGTTCTTTGAACTCGCTTCGCGATCGTCGCAGGATGTCAATGGGCAGCAACACGTTATCTAACACGCTGCGCCATTTCAAAAGAGTCGGCGATTGAAACACAATCCCGATATCGCTATGCGGGCCGCGAACGGGATAGCCGTTGACGCAAATTTCACCACCGCTGATGGGCAGTAGCCCGGCGAGCATTCTGAGCAGGGTTGACTTGCCACATCCGGATGGACCAACGATGGAGACAAATTCGCCCTGAATGACGTCGAAGGTAATATCGGCAATCGCCAGAACTGGTTGACCACGCCGTGAACGGGGAGGATATATCTTGCACACGTGGCGCATTTCGATCACGCGACTCGTCATAGCAATGCTTACAAAGCCGTGGTCATCCACCACGTCCAGCAGCGTTAAACGCAGTCTCTACGTCATACGGTTGTGCTTTCCTGTTCCACGGCAGGACAAGCCATTCGACCAATTCAACCAAATAGAATAAAGCGATACCCTGAAGAGCGAGGATGATTAGACAGGCAAACACCAACGCTGTTTGCAGGGATGATGTAGAGAGCAAAATAAGATAGCCCAGCCCATTGCTGGCACCAACGAATTCGCCGATCACCGCGCCGATCACAGCTAGTGTGATGGCCACCTTCGCACCACTAAAGAAGGCAGGGAGCGCGTAGGGAAGGCGGATATGCAAGAACTCTTGCCAACGCGCGGACTTCAACGAACGGACTAGGTCTACCATATCGTTATCGGCGCTCATCAGGCCGGTTGCTGTGTCCACCACGATGGGGAAGAAAGCGACTAAGAACGCGATGATGATCTTCGAAGTGTCACCGTAGCCAAACCACAAGATGAAGAGCGGAGCAATCGCCGTCTTTGGAATGGACTGAAACAGCAACAGAATAGGGTATAAAGTGTTACGTAGATAGCTTGACCACGCAATTGCGATCGCGATCGGCACACCGAGCAACACAGATAAGCCAAACCCTGCGACGCTCTCATAAAGTGTGAACAAACTGTTGCGCCAAAGTGCCGGCGCCTGCTCAATCATCTTAGCCAGGATTGCGCTCGGCGCCGGCAAGATGAACGATGGCAAGTTGAGCAGGCGCACGGCCAACTCCCACAACAAGACCAAGGCAAATAAGTTGAGAGCCGGCAGTACGATGCGACCAAACTTCATCACTACTTTGCAGCTTGTGCAGGAGTCAACGATGCCATCTTGACCGATGGGCGATGCAGAGCTCACTTGACTGGTGGCACTTCTTGCTTGCTCGGCAAATACTCGATCGTGAAGAGCTCCTCCGGTGTCGGGGTGATCTTAAGCTCATAGGCGATCGCCATAACCTCAATCGTTTTCTGCATCTTGGCCGGATCAATGTAGCCGTAGCCATTGGCCAACACGTCTGGATTTAAGACGGCGTCTTTGTCGAGTAGGAACTGTGCTTTGGCCACCTCGCGATTCAGCGTCGGCTCGCGCTTGAGCAGTGCATCCACGGCTTCATCCTCATGCTGATAAGCGTAAGCAAAGCCACGGTAAGCGCCTCGCAGAAACTTCCGAATAATGTCTGGATTTTCTTTGATGTAGGACTCTTTAGCCAAAAATCCGTTTGAGTAGATATCCAGACCGTAGTCGGAGAACTTCAGTATACCGAGCTGTATGTTGTTCTCCTTAGCTGCAGCATCATAATTTGGCTTGGCAGCGTAGTATTCAGCCAAGCCGTCAATCTGTCTGGACAGAAGCTGGGAGGCGTAGGCCTCGTAGCCGATGGTGATGAATTCGACCTTACCAACATCAAAGCCGGCAATTTTGGCGAATGCAGGGAAGACCCGGCGCACCGAGTCACCCGCGGCTGCTCCGATCTTCTTACCTTCTAAGTCCGCCGGGGTAGCTATCGGCTTGTCCATGGGATAAATGACGGCGTAGGGCGGCAGGCCCAGCACCATGCCGATCAATTTGACGTCTGCACCCTCTGTGCGCGCTACAATCAAAGAGCCTGTATCGCCATAGCCGATGTTGACCGCGCCTGCAGCTACCTTCTGCACAGCATCCGCCGAGCCGTAACCGCGGACAATTTCTACATCCAGACCTTCTTCTTGCCAGAAACCTTTCTCCAAAGCAACGAAGAACGGCGCATGTTGGCCGACAAACGCCCAATCCAAACCGAAGATGATCTTCGGCTTGGCCTCCGCTAGCGTTGGAGATGTCGTTGTCGCAGTTTCTGGTCGAGCGGCCGGGCCGGGAGTAGCAACCGGTGGAGCAGCACATGTGACAAGCAAGGTTGCGAATACGCTCACGATGAGCACCTTTTTGTTCATGAATCCGAATCGCATAGGAAATTTCTCCTTCGAGGCTTAGTATAGAACAGTGGGAAGTGCCAGGGTAAGAGTATATGGGAATTCGTGTATATCATTGGCGCGCCCTATACCGCGGTTATACGCTCTCGCAGCCACGCCGTTCGGCTATTGATCTCTTCTCTCGTCGCACCCAGGATAGCACGTGGGCCGTAATCCTGGACGGCAAACGACGCCGACACCGAACCGGCAATAGCCGCGCGCACGGGGTCGCCATGCTTGATGAAATCGGCCATAAAGCCGCCGCAAAATGCATCGCCTGCGCCGGTCACGTCCACGACGCGCACCGGCAGCGCCGGCACGTGCCAGAACCGCCCACTGCCGCGCTCGTGCACCAGCGCGCCGTCCGCACCGAGCTTGAGCACCACTACGCTTGGGCCGCGGTTGGCGAACCATTCGGCGCACCGGCGGGCATCCATCTCGGCCGGTTCGTCGCGAAACAAGCTCTCGGCTTCCTGGTCACTCGGCAGAAAGATGTCCACCTGCGCCAGCATCTCTTCTACATATGGCATCAGCGCCGGCTGCATCGCGCGTTCGCCCGGATCGGCACTGACGACGCGCACGCCATATCGTCGTGCCGCTTCGGGCAGATAACGCTGCGTGCGAATGCTGCTGGGCGCGATGTGCAGGCCGACGGCCGACTTCCGACACTCGACTCCCGACGTTTCTGTGGAATGGGCAGTCGGGAGTGGGGAGTCGGGAGTGTCACGTTGCACTGTGAAGTACAGCTCAAAATCTTCGGGGGTGAAGGCGAGCGGTTCGTAACGATGGGGGTCGTCTTGGCCGGGCGTGGAGTGCACGTAATCGCGCAAGGCAGCCGGCAGTTCAAAGCCTAAGCGAGCAAAGTGTTTGGCCGGCTCGGTGTCCACGCGCGTGTTCTCGTCCAGGTAAGCGTAGAAGGTGCGGTGATCCTGCGGGCCGGGCACCCGGCGGATGCCGCGCACGTCGAAGCCGTATGCGCGCAGGTCATCCAGCCAGCCGAGCGGGTAGCTCTCGCCGATGCGGGCCAGGATGGCGACGCGCTCCAACCACACCTTTGCACCGGCAGCAGCGTAGAGCGCGTTGCCACCCATCTCCATCAGCCGGGTTTCGCCGCGCGCAGTGATGATGTAATCGGTGCGCAGCCCCCCACAGCACAACAGTTGATGAGAACCCGAGGGCGAGTCGCGAGAAGCGCACGCACCGCTCATCTTGACTCTTTATTGACGCCCAGCCTCAACTCTTGGCTCTTGATTCTTGGCTCTTGGCCTTCGTTCACTTCGCCAAAGCGACCAACTCCCTGACTTTCTCGACGTCCCACTCGACCGGCACGCCGTTGCGCGGCGGCAAGCCGCGGCGGATGAACGCAGCGTGCACGATGAAATGGTCGGCGCGGTTGACGAAGAACTTCATCGCCTGCGCCGAGGCGCCACCGCCCAGAATGAGCGGCACGGGGAGTTTGAGCGGCTTTACTTCGTCGAACATGCGGATGGATTGTTCGGGCGTGCGGCCGGTCAGAATAATGCCGTCGGCGCGACCGAACTCGACGGCCTGCCGGCACATCTCCGGCAGCGGGATCGGTGCCAGCGGCTCGCCAAGCCGGTCATACACGTCGGCCAAGATCTTGATGTGATGCGCGTTCAGGTGATGGCGCGTCTTGATGGCTTCATAGGCCACGCCCTGCACGATCCCCTCGGCCTTCAACATTGCGCCGACGTAGACCTTGATGCGCACAAATTGCGCGCCAACAGCGTGCGCGATCTCGATGGATTCCTTGCCGCTGTTTTGCATCAGGCATACGCCCAACGCGACATCGGGGAAAGCACGCCGGAGTTCCTGGCCAACCGTCGTCATGTGCGACACGGTATGTTCGGCCACGTGCGGCCCGACCGGCGTGTCGTTCACATCCTGGAAGTAGAACGCGCGCACACCGCCGTCGTAGGCGATCTGCGCATGGATCAGCGCGTGATCTATGATCTTCTGCAAAGGCTGAAAATCGGGGCGGAACGATTCCCGAGACGGCAACAGATGGATTGCGGCGATGATGCGAGGGAGCTTGACAGAGTCGGTTGTCATAGGCCTGTGAGATACCGATACCAACTTGGGTGTGAAATTGAATTGTAGCGGAAGACGGAGAAGCGCAGTGCGTTCGTGATTGCACCTGCACGACTCGACATCCTATGGCAAATAGACGAGCGGATTCTGCGGCACGCCGCCATAGCGGATCTCGAAGTGCAGGTGCGGACCGGTCGAGTTTCCGGTGCTGCCCATCGCGCCGATGATCTGCCCGCGCGAGACCGCCTGGCCGGGATCCACATACCACTGGCTCAGATGCGCGTAGAGGGTGGAGAAGCCGTTGCCGTGGTCTATCTGTACCATGTAGCCGTAGCCGACGTTGCTCCAGCCGGCATAGGTCACGTAGCCGCCGTCGGACGCGTAGATGGGCACGCCGATGGCGTTGGCGATGTCAACGCCGCGGTGGTAATAGCGGAAGCCCTGGGAGATGTAGCCGCGCGTTGGCCAGGCAAACGCGCCGCCGGCTGCGAAGCGAGGCGCCGGGCCGGTATTGCTGGCGCCACTGGCCGGCGCGCGACGCACGTCCACCTCGACGACGCGCGGGACGAACGGTTTGACGCCCCCGGGCACGACGATTCGCATGCCGGGTAACAAGTTCGCACCGGATGCCAGGTTGTTCAAAGGCGAGTTCAAGATGTCCTCCACATCGGCCTTGAAGCGCTCGGCGATGCTCGACAGCGTGTCGTTGGCCTCTACCGTATACAAAATGCCGTCCACCGGCAGGATGGTGAGCACCTGGCCGACGCGCAACACATCGGGGTTGTCTTCGATCTCCCGGTTCGACCACACGATCGTCGTGGGCAACAGGCCAAAGCGCTGGGCGATCGTCTCGACGTTGTCGCCGGGCTTGACGGTGTAGGTGATGATGCCGGTGCGCGCCTCGGCCGGCTTGGCGGCCACGAACACCAGGTCGCGCACGATGAGCGGGGACTCGTGATTCGTTGCACCCACTGCCGGGAACTGGCCGAGCGGACTGCCGGGCATAGCCAGGCCGCCGCCGAGGATCGTCGGCGAACGGCTACCACCCTGAGTCGCGCCGGCCGGTGTGGGCACGGCGATCGCGGCTACACCACTCCTGCCGGCAGCGCCTGCGCCGAGGCCGGCCAGGATCACGGCCAACACCAACACAAAAACAATCGCGCTGTGCGCCGTGAAGCGCCCGATGACGATGAGGGCGCGCCAGCGCGCATCCTCCGAGCGCAGCAGCGCCTGCGAAGCCGCCACCGTCTTCACCGCGCGCTCGCGCGCCGCGCGCGCCAGACGCTGGGTGTGCGCGATGAGCGATCGGCGCCCAACGACTTCATTCCGGTCTGAATCCATGATGCAGTTGCGCAAATCACCCTCCGAGGCGCACGCGCTGCTCGGAGGGTGACGCGAAAGGCCGTTATTCTACCGTCACGGCAGCAGAGACCATGGGTTGACTGCGCGGCTGCCGTAGCGGATTTCGTAGTGCAAGTGCGGGCCGGTCGAGCGCCCGACCGATCCGATGGCGGCGATCACCGCGCCACGCTGCACCTGCTGACCACACCGCACGTAGAGCTGGCTGGCATGAGCGTAGAGCGTTTGATAGCCGTTGCCATGATCGAGCACGACGTACTGGCCATAGCCCACCGGCCGGCCCGCCGCGTTCAACGAGTAGCCGGCGTAAATCACCGTGCCGGCATCCGAGGCATAGATCGGCTCGCCCATGCGGCCCGCGATGTCTATCCCGGGATGCACGTTGCTGAAGTTGTAGCCCGACAGATATCGCCGGTTGGTCGGCCACACGAACGAGCCCGTGCCCAACGGCGGGATGGCCACTTCGCCGCACACGCCCACGCGATAGACACGCACGCCGGTCTTCGTGCGTCGCACCTCGACCGGTTTCGGCACCTGCCAGATCACCGTCTCGCGCTCGCCGCCCGGCACATAGATGATCTGGCCGATGCGCAGCGGCTGGTTGATGTCGCGCAGGCCGTTGATCGGTTCATTGACGATGCGTTCGGGCGGCACGCGAAAGCGGCGCGCCAACCCGTCAATCGTGTCGCCTTCTTCCACATCCACGATCAACCCATTCTCCGGCGGGATGATGAGCTGCTGGCCGATGCTGAGCAGGTCGGGATTGTCTTTCAGGGTTTTGTAGTTCGACCAGAGGATGGTCTCCGGCGTCAGGCCGAACTTGAGCGCGATGCCGAAGAGGGTGTCGCCGGCGACCACCGAGTAGGTATGGAGCTGGCGCGGTCGTTTGCTCGTCGGCCCACCCACTGCGCCGGGATCGCTGCCGGGCAACACGAAGCTGCGCTGGATGAGATCGGGGTTTGCCTCCGGCAACCCGCCGATGATGGCCGGCTCGGCGGTTGCGCGGATGCTGCGGTTGATCTCCTGCACGCCGGGCAGCGAAAAGGGCGAGCCGGAGCTGGTTTGTTCCGGCTCGGCCGGCGCAATCAGCCGCGCGCTGGCCAGCAAACCTGCGCCGACTAAGATGGCGAGGATGAAGAAGTGGGCCAGATAACGCGACAACCCAGGGGAGGAACGCCTCAGCGTGCGGGATGACAGCGTCGGCAGCGGGCGGTTGCGCTGGGTCGGCAGTGCATAACGACTGCGCCGTTTCATCCGTTGGGATTATAGCGATGGGCGCGCAAATGACGGGCGGTTGAGTCGTCAGCTCGCAGGTCGAGCAAGTCGTCAGGTCTCAAGTCGTCAGGTCTTAGGTGAGTGGGATCAGGGGTAAAGGTAGGGTTGCGCCGGTTGCTGCGTGGGTTCCACGCGTTCGGCGACGATGACCGGAATGCGCTCGCCGGCAAATTCGCCCACCTTGAACTTACCGACCACGCGCACCCAGCTATCGGCTTCTAGCGCCTCGACATTCTCAGCCTGCACCAGCAAGCCGAGCGCCGTCGCGTCGGCCACGCAGCAACTGACGGCGAAGCGCGAGACCCAGAACTCGTCCGGCTTGGTGCGCGGATCTTTGTAGACGAAGCCGATCACATCTGCCTCTTTGCCCTCGAAGGTGCTCAGGTCGGCGGAGCGCGAAAACTCGCGCAGCCAGTCGAGGATGTTCTTCGGGCCGGTCGCAACGCGCTGCGCCTGCGTCACCGTCCCGGCGCGATCCGGCGCGGTCAGGCCGATGCCGCGGCTTTCGATGGCACTCGCGCCGAGCGGTCGCGCCGGAGTGAAGAAACCGAGCAACGCCGGCAAGATAAGCAACCCCAGGGCCAGCCACGACGCGCGACGTGCACCGGGCCGGCGTGGGTTGCGCGCCTGCAGAGGAATCACGTCGAATTCGGCCAGCTCGCCCGGCGGCCGATCGAGGCGACGATACTGGCCGGCCTTGTAGATCATCGTCATCGCCAGCGCCAGATAGATGATGACGGCCACCAGCGACAACCACGCGAAGCGCTGGTTGATGTAAAAAGCGAGCGTGCCGTCGCTGATCTTGGCGTAGAACATCAGGCCCGACGCCGCCAGCACAATCGCTTTGAGCAAGTATTCAACCCTTGGATTCATCGTCGCCCCACGCTGTGTTCTACAATGAACGCGCCGATCGCCTCGAACATCGCCGGCGCGTCGGGCTCCAGCGGCAGCGCGTGCCCGCTATTTTCGCACCACAGCACCCGCTTGTCCTTCGAGCCGACGCGCGACGCGATGACTTCGGCGCTGTCCGGCGCGATGACGCGATCCTTGCGCCCCTGGATGAAGAGCGCCGGCGTGGCCACGCGCGATAACTCGCGCATCACCAGCCGGTTGAGTTCGAGCAACTCGTGAATTGCGCCGACGGGAATGCGCACGCTCTGGACGATTTGCTTTTGCACGCGCGGATCATCCAAGTTGATTTCGCCGTCGTTTAGGCCTAGGCGCTGGTAGATGCTGGCGCGGAAGTTCGGGTCGTTGAAATTTGCGCCCTTCAGTGGGTAATAGTACGGCACGAAGTAGCGGGCGAAGCGGACGAGCCGGGTGCGCGAGTCGTTCACCGACGTCGGCGCGGCCATGACGACAATGCCGCGCAGGGGCGAGGGCTTGCCGTTACAGGCCGCGCGGTAGCACTCGCTGGCCGCCAGATGCAGCGTGATCAGCCCACCCATCGAAAGGCCGGCGATGAAGATGTGTTGGCAGCGATCTGCAAGTGCGTTCAACGCGTCGTGCGCGCAAGCCACCCAACTGCGCCACGTCGCGCCCTTGAGTTCGTGCGGCATGCCGCCGTGCTTGGGCAACAGTGGCCCTTCGACCGTGAAGCCCCGCCCGGCCAGATACTCGCCCAGCGGGCGCATCTCTGCCGGCGACCCGGTAAATCCATGCAAGCACAACACGCCGACGTCACGATGCTGGCCACCCACGAATGAGAACGCGCGCTGCGCCCGGCGCACCTCATCGGAGATCTTCAGATCCATGGTCTTCCCCTGCCAACGAAGACCAAAATATACATCGGTCAGGGGGTCAGAGGTCAGAGGTCAGAAGGTCAGAAGGTCGGAAGTCAGGGGGCAGAGGAGTGGTGGGGCCGGAAGTAGAGATGGGGAAGTAGGGAGTGGGAAGTGGGAAGTGGAGAGTGGGAAGTTGAGATCAACATCCTTTACCTGATCCCTGACCCCCGACCCCTGACCCCTGGCCCCGCCCCCTGAGCTACAATCGCGCCGCTTGTCCCTCCCATCCACGCGTCGCCGTTGGCTGGCCGGCCTCTTGCCGCTCGTCCTGATCATTGCCATCGGGGCGGCGCTGCGCTTCTATCGCGTCGGTGAGCTGCCGCCCGGCCTATACCGCGACGAGGGCTACTACGGCCTAGACGCGCTGCGCGTGCTGGACGGCGACCTTTCGATCTACTTCGCCGCGAACAACGGGCGCGAGGGCCTGTTCATGTATGTGCTGGCCGCCGGCGTTGCGCTGCTCGGGCGCACGCCCGAAGCGCTGCGCGCCGCTTCTGCGTTCGTGGGGACGCTGACCATCGTCGCGATCTACTTCGCCGCGCGCAACATGTTCTCGCCGCGCATCGGCGCGCTGAGCGCGGCGATCCTCGCCATCACCTTCTGGCATCTGGCCATCAGCCGGGTGGCCTTCCGCGCCATCACTCTGCCGCTCATGCTGTGCACGATGATGGCGTTCATCTTCGCCGGCCTGCGCACGAACGCGTTGCGCTCGCGCGTCGTCTACTCGGCGCTGGCCGGCGCAGCCTTCGGGCTGACCTTCTACACCTACACCTCGGCGCAGTTCGTGCTGCTGCTCGTCGGCCTCTACGGCCTCAGCCTGTGGGTGGGCCTCCGGCGCGAGCTATTCACGCGCTACGACGACGCAGCTACCCGGCGCCGGCGTGCGTCGGTGATTGCCTTCGTCGCTGCCGGGCTGATCGTGCTCGCGCCGTTATTGCTCTGGCTCACCCGCCACGCCGACCTGTATTTCAACCGCGCCGGCCAAGTCTCCATCTTCAACCCCGACATCAACGGCGGTGATCTGGTCGGCACGCTGATTGCCAACATCGGCAAGGCCGCCGGCATGTTCGCCTTTCAAGGCGACCGCATCTGGCGACACAACCTCTCGCTGCGACCCGTTTTCGACGGCTGGCTGGTGCCGGCGTTCGTGTTCGGGCTGGTTGTGTGCGCGTGGCGCTGGTGGCGAAGCTGGCAGTCGCGCTTCGGCGCGGAGATTCTGGGCGTCGAGACCAACGTTGCGCCGCAGTTCGTCTTGCTCTGGCTGGGGGTGATGCTCATCCCGACCATCCTGGCCGAAGACACGCCGCACTTCCTGCGCGCCATCGGTGCCCTGCCTGCGGCGTGCATCATTGCCGCGGTCGGGATGGAGGCTGCACTGGCGTGGTTGTCGCGGCGGGGCGTGCTGGCCGGCCTGACGGCGTTTCTGCGCCGCACGATCAGCCCACCGGCATTCGTCGCAGCGCTGCTGCTCACCCTGAGCGCCGTCGGCACGGTGAACGACTACTTCAATGACTACGTCCACCGCGACCTCACGCGCTACTGGCTGGAGGATCACAACGTGCAGCTCGCGCGGCTGATCAACGCGCATGCCGCCGGCGAAGGCCCTGCCCTGCCGCCCGCGAACATCTGGCTCGAAGACCGCCTGGCTAACGACAACCCATCGCTGGAATTCCTGGCCGGAGGACGATGGACGACTGTGTCAGGCACGGGCAACGGCGAATGGGTCGGCGAGCGCACCCCAGAGTTGCCGGTGCTGCTGATCGTGGATCCGAATCACGACTGGAGCCGACTGCGGGCCACGCTCCCAGCGCCGGCGACGCTCAGCGTGATCGAAGGGCCGCTGGCACAGGGCGACAAAGACCCGTCGCCGCGCCGCGCGTTCATCGGCGTGCACGCTGCGCCGGCCGGCCAGGCTGAGGCGGGCCAGGCGCCGGCGCGCTTCGAAGGGGGCATTACGCTGGAATCGGCCACGATTCGCGCAGCGCCGCAGCCGTCCAACTTCTACACGGTGACGTTGACCTGGAGCACGGCTAACCCCATCGGCGAGGACTACGCCATCTTCGTGCACTGGCTGCGCGACGGCCGGCCGCAACCGCTGGTGCAGGCCGATAGCAGCCCGGCCAAGGGCTATCTGCCCATGCCGGTCTGGCGCGCCGGCGATCACATCGTGGACGAACATGTGCTGGCGGTGCCCGGCGGCGCCCAGCCCGGCGACGTGGTGAGCGTCGGCGTCTATCGCCGCGCGGACAATCGCCGGCTTAGCGTGCTCGACGCACAGGGCAACCCGGCAGCGGATTCGGTTATCATTCCCGCTCCGCGATAAGCACATGAGCACCCGAAAAGCTGCAGCGCGCGCGCTTGCTGCGCTGGCGACTTTCCTCCTCGTGATCGCATCTGCGCATGGTCAGAGCGGCCAACCTATCCTCACCGAGGGGTTCGAAGGCAACTTCCAGAGCGACCCGAGCTGCAAGCAAGGCGTGTGCAACGTGCCGGCCGGCTGGGGCGTCTGGTTCATCCCGCGCACCGAAAATGACCTGCCCGGCGTGAACTTCCAACCGCAGGCCGATCGCACGACGGCGCGCGTGCGCAGCGGCGCAGCTGCGCAGCGCCTGTGGACCGACAACGCCACCTTTACCGGCGGCATCTACCGCGTCGTGAACGACGTGCAAGTCGGCGCGCGGCTACGCTTTACCATTTGGGGTCAGGTATGGTCCACGAACGACGAAAGCCCGATCTCCGCGCGCCCCTCGCGCGATATTCGCGTCAAGGTAGGCGTGGATCCGTTGGGCGGCGACAACGGCCGGCCCAGCCCACTCAACGGCCAAGTGATCTGGTCGCCTGAGCAAGAAGCAAAAGACGAGTTCATCCAGTTCACCGTCGAGGTTGATGCACGATCGCCCACGGTCATCCTCTACACCTACACAACGATGCGCGACAACGTGCGGCACAACGAGGTGTTCTGGGATGACGCAGTGCTCGAATATGTCGCACCGCCGCCGACGGCGACGCCCGATCCGGCTTCCGCGCCGGCTACGCCGACTGCCGCGCCTGAAGGCGCAACAGCACCTGCATCTGCTGCGCAGCCTGCTGCTCCGGTCGCCGTCCCGCCCGTCACATACACCGTCAAAGCCGGCGACACATTGCTCGGCATCGCGCTCGACCAAAACGTGCCCCTGGCCGAGCTGCTGAAGAACAACCCGGGCGTCAAGCCGGAGGCGCTGCAGATCGGACAAGTGCTCATCATCAAGCCGGGGACGACGGCTGCCGAGGCAGCGACCGCAGCAGCGACGCCTGCGCCGGAAGCAGCCGCCGGCCAGGCGCAAGGTGAAGTGAACGCATCGTCGCCGGCGGTCGAGGCGACGCCGACCGTGGGCCAAGCATGCGTCCAGGCGTTCTTCGACGACGACGGCGACGGCAAACGCGACGACCTCGAAGACCTGGTGCCGAACATCCAGTTCGTCCTCACCACCGGCGGCAACGTCATCGGCACCTACACCACCAACGGCGTGGACGAGCCGTATTGCTTCGAGAACCTGCCCAACCAGGCCTATACGATCGCCGGCACGCCGCTGGACATCTACGTGCCGACCACGCCGCTGAACGACACGCTGCAAGTGAACGGCGCGCGATCGTATTTCTCGCTCGGCTTGCGGCGCGTGAGCGATGGTTTCGAGGACATCAGCCCAACGCCGACGCCGCGACCGCCGCTCGTAGCAATTGACGACAACCTCGCCGTCGGCCTACTCTCGCTGGGCGGCGGCGCGCTCTTGTTGATCGGCACCGTCGGGTTCATCATTTCGGCTGCATTGCGGCGGCGCCGGTTGTGAACGATCGGGCATGCAACGCTTCCTTGCGCTTGTCGCCCTCGCGCTGATCTGCGCGCTGGCGTCGGCGAACCTGTGGCTCGGCCCGGGCATCATCAACACACGCGCAGGCGGCGACAGCCCCTTCCTGCTCATCCGCACCTACGAGCTGGCAGAAAACTTGCGCGCGGGCGTCTTTCCGGCGCGCTGGATGGCCAACGCCGCCTTCGGCCTGGGCTATCCCTTCTTCAATTTCTATGCCGCCCTGCCCTACTACCTCGCCGCCGGCCTGAACGTCCTGGGCGTGGACCTGCTCACAGCGATCAAGCTGACGCAGACTATCGGCATGTTCGCCGCCGGCGGCGCGATGACGCTGCTTGCGCACGACGTGCAGTCAGGGGTCAGGGGTCGGGGGTCAGGGGTCGGGGGTCAGGGATCAGAGGTCAGGGGACAGGGGTCAGACGCAGGACGCACGACGCACGACGCAGGACACACGACGCACGACGCACGACGCACGACGCAAAGCGCGAACTCCGCAGCCTACAGCTCCCCTCTCCCCCCTCCCTGGGTCGCAGCACTGGCCGGCGCTGCCTACACCCTGGCACCGTTCCACCTGGTGAACATCTACGTGCGCGGCGACTCGCTCTCCGAGTTCTGGGCGTTCGTCTGGTATCCGTTGATCCTGTGGAGCGCAGGCCGGCTGGTCGAAAACGCCTGTCGAAGCACAACCGTCGTTGCCGCGCTTCCGGCGTTCATCGGCTTGTCGCTCGCGTCGGCCGCGCTCGTGGTCACGCACAACGTGTCGGCGCTGATCTTCGCGCCGTTCGCCGCGCTCTATGCGTTGGCGATGGCGATACACCATGCGCGAGGGATGCCCAACGCCATCGGTGCATTCACGCGGAGCACAGTGTTGTTGGCCGGCGCCGCCGCCCTTGCGCTGGCGCTCAGCGCATGGTTCTGGCTGCCGGCGCTTGGCGAAGCGACGAGCGTGCAACTGGGTGACCAAACTACCGGCTACTTCAATTTCGCCAACCACTTCCGCGCCGCGAATCTCGTTCAGCCCTCGTTCGCATTCGACTACACCGTGAGACAAGACCTGGGCGCGTTCGCGATGGGCGCGATGCAGGCAATTCTGATCGCCGCCGGGGGCGCAGCCTGGTGGTGGAGCAACCACCGCGCCGGCCGGTCGCACTTCGCGCTCGCGCTCACCGGCGCGCTCTTTGCGCTCAGCACATTCATGATCACGCCGCTCTCGTCATTCATCTGGGAGCGCGCCCCGCTATTGCCGCTGGCGCAGTTTCCCTGGCGCTTCTTGTCGGTGCAAGCGGCCTTCGGCGCGTTGCTCACCGGCGGCCTCGGCATGCCGGCGATCGGACGACTGCCGGCGTTCGTCGCGCCGGCGCTGACCACTGCTGCGCTCACCTGGGCATCGCTCGCCCAGTTGCCCAACGCGCGCCTGAACGTGCGTGCCGAAGACGTGACGCCCGACGCCATCCAACTCTACGAGTGGTACACCGGCAACATCGGCACCACCATCCGCCACGAGTATCTGCCGGCGACAGCGCGCCCGGTGCCGCGCACCGGCCCAGGCGTGCTCGGCCAACCGCGCGCGGCGCTCATCGCGCAAGATGGGGCTGCGCCGGATGCCGTGTCTTCAACGCTGCTATCCACCTCGCCGGCACGGCAAGCCTGGCAAATCACCGCGCGCGAGGCAACGACGGTGGCGCTGCCTGTGCTGCACTGGCCGGGCTGGCGCACCTGGCTGGACGGCGCGCCGGTGGACGCTCGGCCATACGTGGGGTCGGGCTGGCTGGCAATGTTCGTGCCACCGGGCACACATCGCGTCGAGCTGCGCTGGGAAGGCACGGCGCTCACACGCGCGGGCGAATGGGCATCGGCAGGCGCGGCGCTCGTGCTTATCGCCCTGCTCGGCATGACCACCGCGCGCGCTTCGCCTACTGCCCGGCGAACGGCGATCGCTGCGGGGCTGGTGCTGGGCGGCAGCCTGCTCGCGGTTGCGGCGATTGCGCGGCTCGCCCCCGCGCAAGCCGAGCCGCCCCCGATGCAAACCCTCGACTTCGACCATCGCCCATTTCCGCACCGCGACCCGGTGCGTTTCGATGGCGGCGCAACCTACGAATTGATCGCGGCATCCATCGAGCCGCAGACGCTGCGCGCCGGCGAGCCTTTCACCCTCACGCTGCGCTGGCGCGACGACCATGCACCGGCGCAGATCACGGTGACGCAGGAACTGCCGATGGGCGGCGAGTTCGCCCGGCTCTTCCGGCACGCGCGATCGCAAACGCCCGGCGACCCGCGCATCAGCCGGCATGTCGTATTGCGGGACGCGCTGCCCGGCCCGCTGTTGCTCAAGCTCTCCGCCGCCGATGCCGCCGGCGTGCCTTTGACGCCGCTGGCCTCCGACGGGGCGCCGCTGCAAACGATGATCGCCGGCAAGCCCGCGCCGGCAGTCACGCTGCTCGGGCCGCGCATCGCGCACGCAGCGCGCCGCGAGGCTGGGCCATCCCGGCTGAGCGTGACCTTCGACAACGGCATCGCGCTGCACGACGTGGATTGGTTCTTCGCCTCGGCGCAAGAGGTGTGCTTCAAGCCGGTGTGGCGGCGGGCGCGATCGAACATCAACCTTGCCGATGCGCTGCAGGTCTCGCTGCGTGCCTTCGGGGGCGACGGCCGCTTGCTCGCCCAGGCCGACGGCCAGCCACAAGCCGGCCTGGCGCCGACGTGGTCGTGGCCCGACAATGCGCTGATCTACGACAGCCAGTGCGTGCCGGCGAACGACGTGCTGCAGCCTAACGAGCCGTACACGCTGCAGATCGTGTGGTATCGCCTGGCCGATTTGCAACCGACCGGCCAGGCGACGCTGCGCGGCATCAGCGGCGCGCGCCTGGAAGATCTGAACGTCCCGCAACCCTGACGACGATGCTCCGGTTGCTGATCGCCCTGTGCATCTTGCTGACGGCATGTGGCGCACCCCGGCCGGTGGTGAAGATCGCGCTGGTCGCGCCGTTCGAGGGCCGCCTGCGCCAGGTGGGCTACGAAGCCTTCCCGGCCATGCGGCTGGCCATCCGTGAACGCATCGCAGCAGGCGGCGCCGGCGGCGTGCACGTCACGTTCATCGCCTACAACGACGACGGCGACCCGGCCACCGCCGCGCGGATCGCCCGCAACGTGACGCTCGATCCGGAAGTGGTGGCGGTGATCGGGCACCTCGTCCCTTCGACGACGCTGGCGGCGCTGCCGGTCTACACCCAGGCCGGCCTGCCGGTGCTGGCGCCGTCCGTGCCGGCGAACGCGCTGCCGCGCGACCCGCTCGTCTTTCGGATGGGTCCGGCTGCGCCGAGCCGCAACCTTCAGACGAGCAATGCGCCATGCGCGACGCTCGATCCGTCATGGGCAGCGACCGGCTGGCCGTTCGGGGCGTGCATCGCCGATGCGCCGCCGGTGGGCGAACTGCCTGCTGCGCAACAGGCGCTCGCGGCGTTCACCGAGCTATCGCTCGGGCCGCCGCCGGGGCCGCGCTCCATCGTCGCCTACGACGCGACGAACGTGCTGCTCGACGCCATCGCGTTGGACGCGCAAGTGCGCAGCCTGCCGACGCGCGCCGGCGTGGCCGACGCCCTGCGCCGCGTCCGCCACAACGGCCTGCTCGGCCAGATCACCTTCGACCGCGACAACGCCTGGGCCGACGCGCCGGCGTGGGTGTATCGGAGGTGAGCCGGCGCCGCGCTACGGTTCTGCGTTCAGATGCGCGATCTGGTTGCCGGGCTGGAACCATTGAATCCAGCTCGGGCGGCCGGGGGGCGTGATGTCGTAGTCAAGCGGCACCTGATTGGGCGCGAGGTCGTGGTTATAGGCGCCCACGCGCATGCCGACGTATTCGTAGGGCACGCACTTCTCGGTTGCGCGCGTGCAGCCCGGCGGTGGCGGGCCCCAATGCACGCGGTTGTCGAAGCCGCGCGCATCGGCGATGCCATCACCGTTCGTGTCGAGCGATTCATGCACCGGCACGACGTAGTCGAACTCGACCGTGAAGCGCGAAAACGTCCAGCGACAAATCGCGTCCGTCGGCGAGCAGTGCGGCGTCGTGGCCAGGCCGTTGCGCCCGACGTTGGCGTGTGGATTCCACACCAGGATGCGGAAGCGAAAGTCGGGGATGTGCCCCCACCACTCGGCGGCATTGCGAATGCCGTTCGGGTTCGCACGCATCTGCTCAGGCGTGATCATCTTGTGGCAACGAAACTCGTCGAACGGAGGCTCGTCGCCGCCGGGCAGGCCGCTGGCCGGAAAGAGTTGATTCCAATTTCCCTGCCGGACGATGTATTGCATGAGATCCGGTCGCTTACCCTCGAACGCGGCGTTGAACCCGATCCAGCAGTCCTCCGGCGCCGGCGGGATGAAGAGCTTATCGTAGTTCATCCACCCGCCCGTGCGGATGAGGCCGCAGCCTGTCTTCCTGATCGCGTCTTCGCACACGCGCAGCTCGGCAGAGAAGGAATGGAAGCGCACCGGCGCGTCGTGGCTGCTCATGAAATGCGCCTGCAGGCGGAAGTCGGTCACGCAGTTCCTGCCGCCTTCACACATCTGATTGCGCCGCACGATCCAGATGAAGCCCTCGTGCTTGGCCTCGTTCTCCCACTTCACGTTGGCCGGCTTGTCCACGTTGGGATTGGTCTCCGTGTCAGAGATGGGAAAGGTCTGCCAAGGATAGGCGATGCTGCGGCCGGGCTGGCCGAACCACGCGCCGACCGGGCCGAAGATGTCGTCCACCAGCGATGGATCATCGCCGTGATGATGGTTGTAGTGGCACTTCTTGACCGGATCCACCAGCGTATGCCAGGCGTTGGGATCGTGTTCGCTCGGCAGGCAAGGGCGGTCATAGACGCCCATGGCTGCGTCGCGCTTCATCTGTTCGTATCGGGCAGGATTCATGCCGAGCTCGCCGGAGATCAACGCATCGGGAATGTAGTTGCTGAGCATGACCGGCAAGTAGGCGCGTGGCGATGCCGCCATAACTGACTGCGTGCCCTCACCCTGAGCCTGTGCTAAAGCCGATGGCCGCAGCACCGCGTTCAAGATCATCAGGCCGATGAGCGCGCCGCAAGCAGCGCCGATTAATACGTGTCTATTCACCCCTCGCATGTGCGGTTCAATCGTAGGTTGCCGGCAAGCGCGAATCCATGCCGCGACGCCGCCGAAAACAACCGTATGGCGATCGGCACGTTCCAAGTTATGGAGATAACGCACGTCGCACGAACGCCGATCCCCGACTTGACAACATCCATACCCCTTCCCTAATATTCGCGCCGTCGTGCAATCGAACGCACACGGTGCGATTGCACACGAGCGCTATCCATATGACGCAGTTGATCGCCGGCGTGGACCTGGGCGCGACGAAGATCGCGATGGGCTTGGTGGAACCAGGCGGCCGCATCGTCACTCAGCACCGGCTGCCCACCCATGCGCAGCGCGGCCCGCAGCTCACCGCCGCGAGGATCGCCGCCGTGCTCGAAGCGTGGCAGATCGCGCTCCCGCACGCTCAAATTGCCGCATGCGGCGTGTGCACGCCCGGCCCGGTGGATCATGCAGCCGGCATGATCCTCGACCCGCCGAACCTGGGCTGGCGCGACGTGCCCTTTCGCGAGATGCTGGCCCAGGAGCTGCGCCTGCCGGTGACGCTGGAGCACGACGCCAAAGCGGCAGCGCTGGGTGAGTTTCACTTCGGCAAGGGCCGCGAGTTGAACGCGCGCGACCTGGTGTATGTGATCGTCGGCACGGGCATCGGCGCGGCCATCATCCTCGACGGGCAGTTGTATCGCGGGCGCACGAATTCTGCTGGCGAAATCGGCCACATCACGATTGAACGCAACGGGCCGCCCGGTTCGTCCGGCGTTCCCGGCTGTGTGGAGGCGTTTGCCGGCGGGCCGGCCATCGAAGCGCACTACGCGCGGCTGACCGGACAGCGGCTCTCCGGCGAGGAGATCGCCCGGCGGGCGGCCAACGGCGATGCCGCTGCGCTGCAGGTGCTCGAGGACGCCGGCGATGCGCTCGGCGCGGCGGTCGCGACTACGGCGATGATGATGGACGTGGACTTGTTCGTGATCGGCGGCAGCGTGTCACGGGCGGGCGATTTGCTGTTGGAGCCGGCGCGGCGCGCGGTGTGGAAGTACGCCTTTCGCTCGGTCGCGTCGCGCGTGCGCATCGTCGCTACGGCGCTGCACGAAGACGGCGCGATCCTGGGCTGCGCATGGCAAGCGATGAGGGAATTGAGAATTGAGAATTGAGAATTCAGAGGCCAGAAGTCAGAGGCCGAAATTCACAGTTACCAGTTACCAGTTACCAATCATCAGTCATCAATCATCAATCATGAAAGACACAATCGGAAAGCCAACCAAGCGATGCAAGATTGCCGCCGGCTTGTTCTGGGCGGACTACGGCGTGCTGGGCGCACAGGTGGAAGAGCTGACCGCCGCCGGCGTGGATTGGATCCACATCGAGATGCGCGACGGCAAATACATGGACTTTGCCGCGCCGCGCGGCGGGATTGACATCGTCGAGGCCGTGCGCGCGCACACCGACCTGGAGATCGAAGTGCAGTTGCAGATGTATCGCCCGACGATGGACCTCTACAAGCAATTGGCCGACGTCGGCGTGAACCTCATTACGCTGCCGCTGGAGACCACAGGCGAAATGACCGCGCAGCACTTGACCTATATCCGCGACCTGGGCTTGAAGATCGGCGTGTGGGCGTGGCAGGGCACGCCGATCGTCGCGTTCGAGCAGTATGTGAGCTGGGTGGACATCATCGAGTATGAGTGCCGCGCGCCGTTCTGGAAGCCGTTGAAGGGCGCGCAAAGCCCGCACGTGATGGACCCGATCATGGTGACGAACATCCGGCGCATGCGCGAGATGGTCGAAGCCGCCGGCCGCGCCGACTGCGTGGACATCATGGAGGATGGCGGGTTGAACGCGAGCAACGTGGCCGAGTTCATCCGCGCCGGCATGACTGTGGGCGAGTTCTCCTCGCCGCTGTTGAAAGGCCCGAACGGCAAGCTCAAACCGGGCACAGGCGAGATCACCGCAGCCGTCCAGCGCCTCCGCGCCGCCATGGAAATTGAAAATTGAAAATTGACAATTGAGAATTGAGAAAGACGACGGCGAGTCATCAATCATCAATCATCAATTACCAGTTACCAATCTCCAATCCCTAATCTCCAACCCCAACCCCCATGACCGGCATCGCCCTCATCGGCTACGGCGCGATGGGCCGCGCGCACGCGATGGCCTATCGCGACATCGGCTTCCATTACGGCCTGCCCGCCGACGCGATCCGCATCGTCGGCGTGGCGACGACGCGCGAAGAGACGGCGCGCGCAGCCGCTGCGGAGATCGGCTGTGATCTCGGCGTGACCGACTACCGGCGGCTGCTCGACCGCGACGACGTTCACGTGGTGGACGTGTGCACGCCGCACGACTCGCATGCGGAGATCGTGATCGCCGCCGCCCAGGCCGGCAAGCATGTGTACTGCGAGAAACCGCTGGCGCGAACGCTGGACGAAGCCGAATGCATCGCCGCAGCCGTGCGCGCCGCAGGCGTCCAGCTCGGCCTGACGTTCAACTTCCGCTTCTTCCCCTGCGTGCTGCATGCCAAACGCCTGATGGACGAGGGCTTCGCCGGGCGGGTCTTCAGCTTCCATGGGCGCTACTTCCGCGCCAGCTATGTTGATCCGCAGCGGCCGATGGCGTGGCGCTTGCGCAAGGCGCAGGCCGGCGGCGGCATCGTCATTGACAGCGGCGCGCACTTGGTTGACCTCACCCACTTCCTGATCGGCGAGATCGCCGAGCTGCGCGCCGTGACCGGCACGCCGCACAAGCAACGCCCCAAGGTCAAGGGAAGCAGTGAGATGGAGGAAGTAGACGTCGAGGATATGGCCTTCGTTCAGTTGCGCGCTGCCGGCGACGCATTGGGTACGTGGGAGATGTCGCGCGTGGCAACCGGCGCGACCAACGACATCTGGTTCGAGGTGCGCGGCGACCAGGGCGCGCTGCGCTTCACGCTCGAAGAGCCGAACTGGCTTTATGCCTACGACATGCGCAGCGCGTACAAGGGTTTCGTGCGGATCGAAACGGTGGGGCGCTATGCCGGCCAGCTCGCGCCCGATTGGACTGCGCCGGTGGGCGTGCCGCGCACGCACGCCGAATGCCAATACCAGTTCCTCAAAGCGATCTGGGAAAGGCGCAAGCCGTCACCCGGACTGGACGACGGCCTGCGCGCGCAGCGGACGATCGAAGCCGTGTACCGCTCGGCAGCTTCGTCGGAGTGGGTGAAGGTGGTTTGACGCGAACGAGATGCGCCGCTCTACTGCGTCAGAATCGTGAAGCTATCCTCACGCGTCACGCCGGCCGCATCCACCCAACGCAGGCGGATGGTGCGCGGGCCGGTGACGTTTGGGATCTCCACGCGCTGCTCGGCATTGATCGGCCCCTGGAAGCCGCGTCCATCGCCCTTGTCGAATTCGCCCGAGCGGAAGCTGACGATGCGCCACACGGCGTAGGCCGTGCTGCCGGCAGGCACCGGATACGGCTGCTCGATGCACAAGTTGCTCACGCCGATGCCGGCCCGGCTGCATGGGAACGTGTCCACCGTGGGCGGCGCCGGCGGTATAGCAGGCGCGCCGACCTGGATCACAATGCTGTCAATATATTCGCGGTTGGCCGTGTCGAACCACCGCAGGCGCACGAGGCGCGGCGCCGTGACGTTCGGCACGTCCACGCGCATCTGGGCGGCAATCGGCCCGCGAAAGCCCTGGCCGTCGCCGCGATCGAATTCGCCGTAGCGGAAATCGGCGATGCGCCAGGTGGCATAGGCCGTTGCGCCGGGCGCGACCGGCCACGTCTCGATGCACAAGTTCGACAGGGCGAAGCCGCCGGCCACGCTACACGCGCGATCGGTCGTGGTCGGGAAGACCGTCGCGCCTGACGGCGGCAGCGGAATAGGCGTTGGCGTGACGGGTAGTGGAGCGCCTGTGCCGCGCATGCGCAGTTGGAAGCTGCCGCGCGTGCCGTCCACCGATGGCGCGATGGCAACGGTATAGAACGCATTGCCGACTGGCGCGTAGACGAACTGCTGCCAACCCGCACCGGCGAGGATCGGCCCAGCGTTCAACTGTTGGCCGGGCAGCGCAGCGCCAACAGCCGCTGCGCCGGGAATGACGAAGGCATCGAATGCGCCGGATGTGACGCGCACCTCGACGACGAGCGTGCCGCCGGCTACCTGCACCTGCGCGCCGGGGATGACGTAGCAGGCCACGACGGCGATGTTGCGTCCCGACTGCGTGTTGCGCCAGGCGTTGCCGAGGTTGCGTACCGTGTCGCAGCCGATCAGCTCATCGGCCTGCGCGGCAGCTGGCAACGCGAACGACACGCTGGCGAGCACCACAGCCGACGCCGCAGCGACTAACGTCTTCTTGAACATCAAGCACCTACCTTTCACGAATCACGTCGTGTATGCGAACGGATGTGAGTAATGTTAACCGCATTCAAATCACACCCGGTGCGCTCGTTTACGGCAACAAGTCGTGGTGACGTAGGGCACGGACTCCGTTTCGTGCCTGTGCGTGCCAGCAATGGCGCGCTACGGAGAGCTGGCGCGCTGCGGAGAGCGCGCCCTACCATCACGGCCATGTCTGCCCTAATTGGCAAATACACCCATCGCGCCAGCCGCCCCACCAGCCACCAGCCGCGACCACACCCGTCCCTCGGTCAGCAGGAGATACAACGCGCCATTCGACGCGGCGATGTCGAGGATCTCGTCCGCGGCAGGTACATCGGCCACGGGCAGCCAGGTCAGCCCGCCATCGGTCGAGCGCAGCAGTCCAGTCGTCGTCAGCGCCAACAACGCGTGCCCGTGCGCAGCCAGCCGGCGCACACCTGCGCGATCTGCACCGACAGCGTATTGCCCCCAGCGATCGCCGAACTCGTGCACGAACAGCTGGTCGCCCAGTGCAACGGCGGGCTTTCGCCCGCTTACATAGTACCGAAGAGCGGTGTAATAGCCTATCCTAAAACCAGGCAGCTTGAGCAGTAATGGCCTGTAGAGCAATGTGGATAGGCTCTGGTTTCTTGTCACAAAAAGGCATATATGTGGCACAACGCCACGATTTACCCAATCTATCCTACATAGAGATTGACGCGCTAGGCGCAGTTAACGCAAATGATTGTTCTTCTAACAGCGAGGCCACAGAAGGCGAGTTAAGAGCCTGACTTAACTCTAACTCTCTTTTATCTTGAAGAGGAGGCAGTTCGGGAATTATCAGGATCGGTTCTAAATTTGGAAGTGATCTGAGGTAAAGCATTCACGCATCGCGCATCAAAATATTATGTTACCACTAATTACCGATTTCATCAAGGACACCCTCACGGAGAGCCTTAAGAAGCCGCTCCAGCCGTCATCGCTGTTTGCTGCTGCTATCTTCGTGTTGCTCAGTATGGTCGCATGGCTGCCCGGGCTTATCAACGAAGGGAATGTCATTGCACGCTACTTCTTGAGTTTAGACGCTGTTTGGCAACTTATCTTTGCGTCCGTCCTAACGTTGGTTCTTGCATATGGCTTGAACAGTCTGAATAACTCCATCTTTCGATTGATGTCAGGAGACGTTTGGAAGGACAGCATTCCCGGCTCGATTCTGACTAGGTGTCAGGTGAGAGCCTACAACGGTTTGAGCAAAAGGATCGGAGAATTGAGGAAGGAGTCAGATAAGAAGGAGTCAGATAAGAAGATAAGTGAACTTGAGTTCAGACGACGTAACTACTTTCCATACAATCACCCGGAACTGATTGGCCCAACTCAGTTCGGCAACATCTTAAATGCGACATCCGCCAACATCTGGCGACAGTACAGAACTGATTTGTCCGCCCTATGGCCGCATCTTGAGACCCTGATTGCAGATGAACCAGCGCTCTCAGGTCGTATCAACAATGAGAAAGCGGTTATAGACTTCTGGCTAAACCTCTCTACTGTGCTGTTGCTATTCGCCTGCATCAACGTGCCGGTTGCATTCCATCTGCGAGAACGCCACCTCCTTGAGAGTTTGTTTTGGACAGGCGCCGCTTTGCTTTGTGCTTATCTCGCATATCGTGCAGCATTACCCAAGGCGATCGCATGGGGTGACGCCATACAAATGGCGTTTGATTTGAAGCGAGAGAAACTGCGCACAGCGCTGGGACTACGGAAGTTCGTAAGCGAGAAAGATGAAAAGGAAGTTTGGCAAGCAGTCTCGCAATGGCTGTATTGGAACGATCGGGACCAGATTGATCGGAGAGATATTTTTGAGGACAAGCCCTATGAGTCACCCCAAACAAGTCTCGAACCTTCGGTTGAACACTCGAGCAATGTCGAGGTAAAGGTGCTGCGCCAGATCCAAGAAGAGAAACCCTATCAATCTGTCGAGCGGTATGAAAGGTTCAGACGACTGATTTACACAGTTATTGTTGGCACCTCAAAAGCCAGCGAACGTAACAGTGGATCAACCGGAGCTTATGTGATCATCAGCGATCCTAAGCAACCACGAATTGTCTATCCGCCAGAGAGAGTGAATACCGCTACCTTCGCGGCACTTCCCGATTACAAGAGACTAACGGCTGTCGAAGGACAAGGGAACGACAAGATTCTTTGGCGCATACCATATATTGCAAACAATGGTGTATTTCTGTTCGAATATGCCATCCGAGATGACTTTCTTCTGTTTGAAAGTGAGGACGAAAGTAAGGGGAAGCTGTCATTCCATGTGGAGGCGTTTGAGAGTAAGACCTTTAGGCGATACCGTTTAGAGATTAGGAATGTTTCAACAGAAGAGCTGAGTGAAGTCAAAGTCAAAGTCAAAGACAACTTGCGCAAACCTCCTACCGAATTAATCGGGATCCTCCGCCTCCCAGATGGTGCTAAACACAAAGTGACACCGGAACGTCGTGATGTCTCCACATATTGGTGGAGGATTAGATTCCCATCCGGATCACCGCTGAAGCCAGACGAATCCATAATTATCCTTTGTAAGGAAGGTGTGCCATGACACGATCCAACAACTTGCAAGATTTCGTCGATGACCTCAACCACAACGTCGAAATCTCGAAGTTGAATCCTAAAACACTCGAGACTATCGCTGGCGTAGTGAGTCGCGATGAGGTCGCGTTAAAGAGACTCGAGGCATACGCGCACCAACGATATACACCACCCCCGATTACCCGTTCAGAAGTAGAAAAGCGACTGGATGAAGCGCTCAACGATTTGAAGACTGTGAGCTTGATAGTGGAGTTTAATGGTAAAGACACAGACTCGAGCAAGTTGATTAAAGGGCGTAATAGTGCGGATCTTGAACAAGTGGCTGAGGCGCTCATGTTGCTTCCCTTCAGTGCAGCACGGCACAACAATCTTGGTTGTGTCTTTATGAGGCTAGGTGAGTGTGAATTGGCAAAGGAACAATTCCAAGAGGCGATAAAGCGAGGTAAAGAGGAACCGGGATTTGCAGAAGCCATCGCAAACTTGGAACGGTGGAATGACATTGTTGCCCTCTACAAAGCGCTTGAGGTAGCGCCATCATAAGATAAGTGCATTCGTCGAATTCGAACAAGCATCGCTAATCGCGAGGCAAATATATAACCACCTGGCCACTGGCCGATCTGATCCACGATTAGGGGAACAGCATGAGGAAAGAAAGCAACTTGATATTCATTGTTCCTGCATTCGCTTGCTTGCTTCTTAGCCTATTTGCTTGCTATTTTCATCCTGCGTCACCCCAGAATGATGTCCGCGCAAGTCTTGACCTTAGCTCGGATGATATCGTTCGCGGTATGTCCAACTTATCCGTCGGCGACTATGTTAGTCTGCGAGTGATCCCGGCCAACGGGAGTGCGATTCAACCATTCGACAACTTAAAGGTAGTCCGCGTCTACGATAAGGATGGGCGAAGGGCTGAGTTCACTGGAGCAGCACCCAGCAAAATCACACTCGAGGTGCAAAAAGATGAAACCATCAATGAAATCGTAGGGGCGCTTCTAAACAAGAAAGCCGCTTTCATCGTCCCACTCGGGAGACGACCCATATCTGTACCCACCCCCACTACTCCTGATCCTAAACCCACCCCTATGCCGAGGCCAACGGTGATTTTTTCGCCGAGTGTCTATATCTTTGATTTGCCGCTGAGCTTGGTCAAGTCGGATCTAGTGCCTTGTTAGGTAAGATTTTACAATCCTAGTCTGAGCCGCTACACTGTGCGGCATGGGTAAGCATAGACACATCGAACTGACAGAAGAACAACGCACTGAACTTGAGAAGTTGATCCGCACCGGTAACGCTCCGGC